>CAZDHU010000243.1:0-27163 GCA_964505355.1 uncultured Myxococcaceae bacterium
GCCGAAGACGAGCGAAGAGGTGGGCTGGCTCTGGGGCACTCGGTCCTCCGAAGGTGCCGGAACCCTGAGGACCGAAACCGTCGGGGTCAAGCCGGGGCCGGGCTCGAACCGCGCGGGTGCTGGTGCGGACGAACTTCGCCAGTGGAAGAACGAGGTGTGGTGCCCGGGACTGGACTCGAACCAGCACGTAGTTGCCTACGCCAGACCCTGAATCTGGTGCGTCTACCATTTCCGCCACCCGGGCAGCGGCGGCCGAGAGTACGGCCGGGCCATACGGGCGTCAACGCGCGCAGCGTGCGGCTGCGCGGCTCCGTAGACTGGTCGAATGGGACGGCGGGAAGCGGATGCGAGTCGGCGGGATCGATGCGACTGACGAGCGAGGACGTGCTCGGTGCGCTGGCGCGAACTCGCGGGCGCACGCATTCCGAACGCACGCTGTTGCGTGCCGCGGGCGCGGGCCGTACCGATCTCACCGCGCTTCGATTGCTGCTGCAACGGCTGATGCGCGACGGGCGCGTCGAGCGCGTCGCCGGGCGGTATCGCCTTTCGTCTGCCGTGCCCGAGGGCGATCGGCCCGCGCGGCCGCAGGCGAGCGGCGCCCGAACCGCGCGCTCTCGGAGTCCCCGCGGCGCAGGGGCCGCCGAGTCCGCGACGCGCACGCGCCGGGTGGGAGTCGTCGAACGGCGCGCGGGCCGAACCGCAGTCGTGCCGCTGCGCGACGAGACGCCGTGGCGCATCGAGTTGCCGCGCCATGCGCAGGCCGACGCCGCCCCGGGAGACGTCGTCGAGGTGCGATTCGAACGCGATGGACGAGCCCGTTCGAGACCGCGGGTCACGCGAATCTTCGGGCGTCCCGGGGATCCCGACGCGGACTTCGAGGCCGTTTCCTGGCACCGCGGGCTTCGAATCGAGTTCCCACGCGACGCGCTGGCCGAGGCCGAGGCGGCGAACGAGGAGATCTCGGCCGCCGAGCGAACGCGGCGGCGTGATCTGACGGCGCTGCCGTTTCTCACCATCGATCCCGCGACGGCGCGGGATCACGACGACGCGGTCTGTGTCGAACCCCTTGCCCGCGGCGGGTTTCGACTCCGCGTCGCAATCGCCGACGTCGCCGCGTTCGTACCCGAAGGATCGGCGCTCGATCGAGAGGCGCTGCGGCGGGGCAACAGCATCTATTTTCCGGATCGCGCGATCCCGATGCTGCCGCATCGGCTGTCGGGCGACGTTTGTTCGCTTCGACCCGGCGTCGATCGGCTGGTGCGCGTGGTCGAGCTGGAACTCGATCGCGAGGCCGTCGTTCACGCGCGGCGTTTCGAAGAAGGCGTGATCTGCAGCCGGGCCCGGCTGATCTACGAAGACGCCGCGGCGGTGATGGAAGAGCGCGATGACGGTCGCCTCGTGGATCCCGCCGTGCGCGCGCAACTGATCGCACTGCGGGACGTCGCGAATGCGCTCGCGCGCCGGCGTCTCGCAGCCGGCGCAATCGAGTTCGAGCTGCCCGCCGCGGAGGTCGTGCAGGGCGAAGACGGTCGTCCGATCGGGATGGTCGCCGCGGTCCGCACGGTGGCGCATCGAGCGATCGAAGAAGCCATGCTCGCTGCGAATCGCGCGGTGGCCGAGGCGCTCGACGCCGCGGGCATTGCGTGCATCCACCGCGTGCACGAGCCGCCGGATCCCGATCGGCTCTCGGCGCTGAGCGATCTGCTCGCGCGGTTCGGCTTGCTGGACGAATCGGCTGCGCCGGCGAACGAGCCGCGCCGCGCGGGATCCCGGCCGCGCCAGCGAACATCGGTTGCGGTGCCTTCGGGGGGCGCGACGCTCGGCGCGCGCGAGATCGCGGCCGCCCTGCGCCGCGCGATCGGTCGTCCCGAAGAACGCCTCGTGCATCTCGTCGCGCTGCGTTCGATGAAGCAGGCGCGTTACGTCGGCGCGAGCCTCGGCCACTTTGCGCTCGCGTTCGAGGCCTATCTCCACTTCACGTCTCCCATCCGGCGCTACGCCGACCTCGTCGCCCATCGTGCGCTGCGAGATCTGCTGCAGGGCGATGCAGCCGCACGGGCGCGCAACGCGGCGCGCGAGTCCGGGCTCGATGCCCTCGGCGAAGCGCTGTCCGCCCGCGAACGCGAGGCGGTCGCGGCCGAGCGCGAGATGGTCGACCTGAAGAAATGCGTCCACCTGAAGACGCGGGTCGGCGAGATCACGGGCGGCGTGATCTCCGGTGTCGCCGTGCACGGCCTCTACGTGACGCTCGACGACACGTTCGCCGACGGTCTGGTTCACGCGTCGCGCTTGCCCGGGCGTTTCGATTTCGACGAGGCCGGGCATGCGTTCGTCGAGCGGCGCGGGAGTCGGCGCTTCCGGCTCGGAGATCCGCTTCGCGTACGGATTTCCGCGGTCGACGTGGCGCGCGGGCGAGTGCGGCTCGATCTCGTCGCGGACGACGCCGACCTCAGCCCGCGACGCAGTCGTTCACCAGCCGGCCGAGCCCCTCGATCTCGGTCTCGATCCGATCGCCCGGGACGAGGTAGCGCCGGCGCGCGGAGCCGACGCCGGCCGGAGTCCCGCTGAAGATCAAATCGCCGGGCGCGAGCGTGCAGACGTTCGACAGGAATGCGATCAGGGCGGAAACGCCGAACAGCATGTCGCGCGTGTTTCCGTCCTGTAGCCGCTCGCCGCCGATCGTGCACCGAATCGAGAGCGCGTCCGGCGAACCGGCTTCGTCGAGCGTGACCAGTGCGGGACCGATCGGCCCGTATCCGTCGAAACTCTTGCCGAGCGAAAACTGCGGGGGGCGGTCGGCGAACTGCAGCCGGCGATCCGAGATGTCCTGCCCGACGCAGACGCCGGCCACGTGAGCGAATGCGTCGCGTTCGGCGATTCGCCGACCTCCGCGGCCGATCACGACCACGAGTTCGGCTTCGTAGTCGACGCGATCGCCCGAGAGCACGATCGGCGCGCGCGGCCCGGCGAGGCAGCTCGGAAATTTCGTGAAGACGAGCGGCTGCTGCGGGATCTCGAGCCCCGCCTCGATCGCGTGGTCGCGGTAGTTGAGCCCGATGCCGAAGACGTTGCGCGGCGCGGGGACGCACGGACCGAGTTCGCTCTCGTCGCGCAGCGGCCTCGCGCGTGATCCGTCGAGCGTTCGGGCGAACTCGGCGACTTCGTCGAGCATCGCGATCGCGGCCATCGGATCTGCCCGGAATCGACCGCCCGACGCCTGCTCGAGATCGATCACCCCTGCGGACACGAGAATGCCGGCCCGTCCGGCGTGATTGACCAGTCTCATGCTCTCTGTTCCTTTCTTCGGCGACCACGCTTCGCCGATCGACTGCAGGCACCGTCGACCGCAAGGATCAACCGGCTTCCGATCCGGCGAGCGCCGTGTCGAGCGCTTCGATTTCCGCGGCGAGACGTTCCCACTCGCGGTAGAGCCCGTCGATCGCCGTCTTCGTCGCCGCGCGCTCGGCTTCCGTGGCGCGCACCCGTTCTCCGTCGCGATAGACATCCGGATCGGCGAGCCGCCAGCCGAGGGCTTCGAGTTCGCCTTCACGCGCGAGAATCTCGGCCTCCAGCGCGGCGAGCTTCTTCGAGGTGCGCTCGTGCGCCTTGCGTCGCTCTCGCTCGAGGGCCCGGTTTCGGGCCGGGGAGGGCAACGCTGGCGGGGCGGCGCGTTCGGATGAATCGGGCGCGACCGGATGCGCCTCGCCGGGGGGCGTGTGCGGAACGCCGTGACCGCTCACGGCGCCTCGAGTCGGGCTGCCGCTGGCTCCGCTCTCGCGCAAGAAATCGTCGTAGTTGCCGGGAAACTCGCGCAGCGATCCCGCGCGCACTTCCACCACGCGCGTCGCCACCGCGTTCAGGAAGGCTCGATCGTGCGAAATCACGACCACGGTGCCTGCGTATTCGCGCAGTGCGGTTTCGAGCACTTCGCAGGCCTCGATGTCGAGATGATTGGTCGGCTCGTCGAGGATCAGCACGTTGACGGGTCGCAGCAGCATCTTCGCCAGCGCGAGTCGCGCCTTCTCGCCGCCGGAGAGCACGGACACGCGCTTTTCGACGTCGTCTCCGGAGAAGAGGAAGGCGCCGAGATGTCCGCGCAGGCGCGGGATGTCGTCGATTCGCGCGATCGAGGCGAGTTCATCGAGCACGCTGCGCTCGGGATCGAGCGCTTCGAGCTGATGCTGGGCGAAGAAGGCGATCTTCACGTTGTGGCCGACGATGCGCGCGCCGCCGTCGATCGGCAGCACGCCCGCGAGAATGCGGAGCAGCGTCGATTTGCCGGCCCCGTTGGGCCCGACCAGCGCGACGCGATCTCCGCGCCGCACGTGCAGCACGATGCCGCGATAGACCGCCGTCTCGCCGTACGACTTGTGCACGTCGTCGAGCGCGAGCGGAGTCTCGCCGGCGCGCTCGGGCTCCGGGATCCGCAGGCGCAGCCGGCGTGAGCGCTCCGGCGGCGCCTCGACGCGCTGCAGGCGGTCGAGCGCTTTGACGCGGCTCTGCACCTGCCTCGCTTTGGTGGCCTTCGACCGGAAGCGCTCGATGAAGCGTTCGACTTCGGCGATTCGCCGATCCTGCGCCGATTTCTCGGCGAGGCGCTGCGCGACGCGGTCTTCGCGCTCTTTCAGATAGCGGTCGTAGCCGGACTCGTAGAGCGTGCACCGACCGGCTTCGAGTTCGACGATGCGGGTCACGTGACGTCGCAGGAAGGTGCGATCGTGCGAGATCACGATCACGCCTCCGCGAAAGGCAGCGAGCGTGTCTTCGAACCAGGCGATCGAAGGCAGATCGAGATGGTTCGTCGGTTCGTCGAGCAGCAGCACGTCGGGTTCGGCGAGCAGCAGCTTCGCCAGCTCGACACGCATCAGCCAGCCGCCGCTGAACGAGTGGAGCGGACGTGCGCGATCTTCGGGTTCGAAGCCGAGGCCGGCGAGGATGCGCTCGACGCGTGCCTCGCGTTCGAATCCGCCGGCGAGTTCGAAGCGGTGGCGCGTTTCGTCGTATCGCCCGGCGAGTTCGGCCGGCACCTCGTCGTGGCGCTCGCCGTGCGACTCCATCGCTCGCTCGAGCGAGCGCAGGCTCGCGGCCATCGCGTCGAGGTGTGCGAGTGCCTGCGCGGTTTCTTCCCGCACGCTGTGCGGGCGCGCGGGATCGATCTCCTGGCGCAGAATGCCGACACGGGTGCCGCGCGTCGGAATCACCTGCCCGCCGTCTGGCAGGTCGAGGCTGGCCGCGATCCGCAGCAGCGACGTCTTGCCGGCGCCGTTCGGTCCGACGAGGCCGATGCGGTCGCCGGCACGAACGTCGAGCGAGACGCCCGAAAAGAGCGTTCGCCCCCCGAACGAGCGGGACACCTGGTCGAGTCGAAGCAGCACGGCGGCGAAGCCTACCCGCCGCGCCGCGCACGCGCCGGATGCGGGCGGCGCGCGAACGAGGATCGGGCGCGTGCCGCACCGTCGCGGTGCGGATGGAGGGAATGCGCCCGCGCGATAGGCTCCGGCGCGGCCTCCGATCGCGAGGCCTCGGACGCGCACGGTTGCGTCGATCGAAGACCTCGCGTCGATCGAAGAAGGAGGATGCGATGGCGTGGGAAGGGGCGAAGGTGCTGGCCGTCGTCCCTGCGCGCGGCGGATCGAAGGGAATTCCGCGCAAGAACCTCGCTCGCGTGGGAGGCAGCTCGCTGGTCGCGCGCGCGGCCGCGGTGATCCACGCATTGCCGTGGATCGATCGCGCGGTGCTTTCGACCGAAGACGACGAGATCGCGGAGGAGGGCCGCGCGCACGGGCTGGCCGTTCCGTTTCTGCGCCCCGCGTCGCTCGCGGCCGATGCGAGCAGCGCGGCCGAGACGTGGGCGCAGGTCTGGAACGCGTGCGAAGCGCACTTCGGTGAACGCTACGACCTCTCGCTCTGGCTCCAGCCGACCTCGCCGCTGCGCCGCGCGGAGGAAGTCGAACGCACGCTCCTCGCGCTGGTGCGCGGCGGGCATCGCGCGGCCGCCACGGTGAGCCGCGTGCCCGCGCACTTCACGCAGGAAAAGACGCTGCGGATGGACGACGCGGGGCGTCTGTCGTTTCTGCATCCCGAAGGAGCGCGTCACACCGGCCGGCAGTCGATTCCGGCCTGCTGGACGAGAAACGGAATCTGTTACGCGGTCACGCGCGACACGCTGCTCGGCCATGGCTGGATCGTCGAGCAGGATTGCGTCGGCGTCGTGATCGATCATCCCGTGGCCAACATCGACGAGCCGATCGATCTGCTCTTCGCCGAGTTTCTGCTGGAGCGCGGCCTCGGCTGACGGGATTGCCGGACGTGTGATCCAAGACGTGCGAAGCAGGCGTCGGGAAGGGCCACGCTGGTTTGGGCAACCCGCTGAGGATCGATCCCGGCGACGAGCAGAGGCGTGCGGCGAGTCGAAGGCGCGAGCCCCGTTTGACGGTTCCCGGCGTGCTCGCGTAGCCTGCGAGCGATGGGTTCTTCGCCGAACGCGCGTCCGCTGACCTGGCTCGACGACCCCGCGGCGGGACGTGCCTGCACGATCGTCGGCGAAGTCGCCCAGGCGCACGATGGCAGCCTCGGCATGGCGCATGCGTTCCTCGATGCGATCGCCGACGCGGGCGCCGACGCGATCAAGTTTCAAACCCACATCGCCAGCGCCGAGAGCACCCCCGACGAACCCTGGCGCCGCCGCTTCAGTCCGCAGGACGAAACCCGCTTCGAGTACTGGCGCCGCATGGAGTTCACGCCCGCGCAGTGGGCCGGGCTGCGCAAGCACGCGGACGAACGGGGGCTGCTCTTTCTCAGCTCGCCGTTTTCGCTCGCCGCGGTGGATCTGTTGCGAAGCGTCGGCGTCGCGGGCTGGAAGATCGCGTCTGGCGAGATCACGCACGGCGAGCTGATCGATGCCTGCGCATCGGATGGACGCCCCGTGATCCTCTCGACCGGGATGAGCGACTGGTCGGAAATCGACACCGCGGTGGCCCGCGTGAAGCGGTTCGGCGTTCCGCTCGCCGTGCTGCAGTGCTCGACGCGCTATCCCTGTCGGCCCGAAGAAGTGGGGATCGAGAACGTCGCGCGGCTGCGCGAGCGCTACGGGGTGGCGGCCGGACTGTCCGACCATTCCGCGACGATCTTTCCGGCCATCGCCGCCGCCACGCTCGGCGCGGAAATGATCGAAGTGCACGTCACGCTCTCGCGACGGATGTTCGGGCCCGACGCAGTGGCGTCGGTGACGAACGACGAGTTGCGCGAGCTGGTGCGGGGCGTGCGTTTCGTCGAAGCGATGCGGGCGCATCCCGTCGACAAGAGCCGGGTGGCCGAAGACGTCGCGCCGCTGCGGACGATCTTCGGGCGCAGCATCGTGGCCGCGGAAGATCTGCCTGCGGGCACGCGACTCACGCGCGCGCAGCTCGCGCTCAAGAAGCCGGCAGGTGGCCTCCCGCCCGCCGCGCTGGAGCACGTGCTCGGTCGCCGGTTGCGGCGGGCCCTCGCGCGGGACGCGCGGCTTTCGGACGAGGACCTCGCGCCCGAGGAAGGTGAGCACTGATGTCGAGACGGATTTGCGTGGTCGTGACGGCGCGACCGAGCTACGCGCGGATTCGCTCCGCGCTGGCGGCGATTCGCGCCCATCCCGAACTCGAGCTTCAGCTCGTGGTCGCGGCCTCCGCGCTGCTCGATCGCTACGGCAACGCCGTGCAGGTGATCGAGCGCGAAGGGTTTCGCGTCGATCGCCGCGTCTACATGATCGTCGAGGGTGAAAACCTCGTCACTTCGGCCAAGAGCACGGGGCTCGGGCTCGCCGAGATGGCGACGATTCTCGACGACCTTCGCCCCGACGTCGTGGTCACGATCGCTGATCGCTTCGAGACCATGGCGACCGCGGTGGCTGCCTCCTACATGAACGTCCCGCTCGCGCACGTGCAGGGGGGCGAGGTGACGGGTTCGATCGACGAGAAGGTGCGGCACGCGGTGACGAAGCTCGCCGATCTTCACCTCGTCGCCTCGCGTCCGGCGGCCGAACGCGTGATTCGCATGGGCGAGCGGCCGGAGAGCGTGATCGTGACGGGCTGTCCGTCGATCGACGTCGCCCGCGAGGCGATCGCGCAGGGGCCGATCGGCGCCGAACTCTTCGATCGCTACGGGGGCGTGGGGCCGCGGATCGATCTCGCGAAGGGCTATCTCGTCGTGCTGCAGCATCCCGTCACCACCGAGTATCGACTCGCGCGACGACACGCCGAAGAAACGCTGCGTGCGATCGACGCGCTCGCTGTGCCGACGTTCTGGTTCTGGCCGAACGTCGACGCGGGGTCGGACGGGACCTCGGGCGCGATCCGTGCCTACCGCGAGCACCACGCGCTGCCGCACGTTCACTTCTTCAAGAATCTCTCGCCCGACGACTTCGTGCGTTTGCTCGACGGCTCGATGGGCATCGTCGGCAACTCGAGCGTGGCGATCCGCGAATGCGCGTGGCTCGGCGTGCCGGCGGTGAACATCGGGACGCGTCAGGCGGGCCGGGACCGCGCGGCGAACGTGATCGACGTCGATTACGACGCGGACGCGATCGCAGCCGCCGTGCGACGCCAGATCGGCGCGCCGCGACCTGCTCGCGACGGGCTCTACGGGGACGGATTTGCCGGCGAACGGATCGCCAGCGCGCTTGCTCGAGCGCCGCTCTCGATCGAGAAGCGGCTTTCCTACTGATCGGCCGCGCGGCGTGACGGACGAGCGCCCGGTCTGGATCCTGCCCGCGGAAACGCAGGTCCGGGAGTTCGATGCGAGGCTCCTCGTCGCGTGTTTCGGCGCCGAACGCGGTGCGCGCGTGATCGTGGGCTCGCGCATCGAGATTCACCGGCGGATCGCGTCGCTGCCGCGAGGCCTCTACGTCTCCAAGGACGTCTTTCGCGCCAGCCGCAAGATCTTCGAGATCCTCGCCGACCTCGGCCATCGCATCGTCGCGCTCGACGAAGAGGGCATGCTCTACGACTCGCCCGAGGACTACCGAACGCTCTATCTCCCGCAGCGCGTGGCCGCCGACGTTCTCTCGCGGATCGAGCTGTTTCTCGCCTGGGGACCGCTGCACGCCGCCGCGATGCCCGAAGCGCCGGGGTTTCCGGGCTGTCCGATCGTGATCACGGGCAATCCGCGAATCGACTGGCTGCGTCCCGAACTCGCCGCCGCACAGCAGGACGAGGTGGAGACGCTGCGGCGACGCCACGGCGAGTTCGTGCTCGTCAACACGAACTTCGGACGGCTCAATCACGTCCTTGCCGCCGACCGCATCGAAGACGATCCCGAGCAGCCCGGCTCGCTGCGCAACGTGACGCAGACGCGTCTTCCGGAATCGTTCTGGCGCGAGCGGCTCGCTTCGTACGGCGCCTTCCGCGAGTTGCTGCCGCGACTCGCGCGCGCGCTCGCGCCGGTGCGAATCGTCGTTCGCCCTCATCCCGCCGAACGCGCGGAGAGCTGGCGCGAGTGCGCGCTCGGACTGACGAACGTGGAGGTGGTGCGGGAGGGCGCGATCGCCCCCTGGTTGCGCGCCGCGCGCGTGGTGATTCACAACGCCTGCACGACGGGGCTCGAAGCGCATCTCGCCGGTACGCCGGTGATCGCGTACTCGCCGGTCCGCGCCGCGCAGTTCGACGAGAACCTCGCCAATCTGCTGAGTCTGCGGGCCGAGACGCCGGACGAGCTGCTCGGCGCGGTGAAGGCGGCCCTCTGCGGCACACACTCGTTCCGTCCGCCGGCCCGTGCGCACGAGCGGCTGGCGGCGCAGATCGGCGCGCTCGAGGGCGAGCTGAGCGCAGAGCGCATGGGCGCGGCACTGGCGAATCAAACGACGAACGATCCGCGCGTCTGGTGGTCGCGTGCGTTCCGGTCGAGGCGCGGGAGGCGTCGCGCGGCGCACCGCGCGCAGCGCAAGGAGCAACGTGCGGGCATCGCGGGCCACAAGAACAGCGCGGACTACGGCGAGCAGCGGTTCCCGGGCATCGAGCTGCCGGCCGTCGAAGCGCGGATCGATGCGCTGCGCCGGACGCTGTCTCGCTTCGACGGCGTGAAGGCGCGGCCGCTGGCGCCGAGCGTGTTCCTGATCGAGAGCACCGGGCCGCGCTGATCGGAATCGCCGAACGAGGCGCGTGCGCGGGATCGTGACGGCGCACGGGCGGACGTTCACGTCTTCGAAACGGGTATTCGGTCGCCGCCCGCGAGGGAGCGGCAGCGGCGACGGGGCGATCGCTGCAATTCGGTGGCGGCACTGCAGTCTGCGCGCTGCGGTGGTCGACCGCGCGGGAATGGAATTTCGCGGAGATGGACGGTCTCGTTCTCGGCACGGGGATTGCTCCATCGGGCCAGCATGCGACGCATGGAAATGCAGCAACCCCGTCTCCATCCTGTGTCTGGCGCCCGGCACGGGGCGGGAGGGCACGCGATGCGCCGATCGAACGATCCCGGCAGCTCGGAGGACTCGCGCGAAGAGCGCGTTCGGGAGCGCGGGCGGCGGTGGGGGAGGTCGTTCGGACGCGAGGAGACGCCGGAATCCGCGTCGCTGCGCGAGGCACGCGCTCATGCGCGGCGCAAGATCGGCTTCCTGTTTCACGTCGTTCCCTACGCGTTCGTGTGCAGCTCTCTTCTGCTCACGGCCGGATTCCGGACGGCGGCGGTCGTTGGGTTCTTCTGGGGGATCGGAATCGCCTCCCATGCACTGGCGGTGATCGCTCCGCGGCTTCGCCGGCGTTTCGTCGACCAGGAGGTGAGCCGGCATCTGCAGCATCGTGTGCGCAGCGAACGCCGCGCACTCGAAGGGGCACACGCGCGTTCGCTCGAAGAACTCTCCGCCTCGATCGCGCACGAGATCCGCAACCCCGTCACCGCCGCCAAGAGCCTCGTCCAGCAGATGGGCGAAGATCCCCGTGCGCGCGAGAACGTCGAGTACGCGCGGGTCGCGCTCGAAGAACTCGATCGCGTCGAGCGGTCGATCGCGCATCTGCTGCGCTTTGCCCGCGAAGAGCCGCTGCGACTCGAGCCGGTTCGGCTCTCCGAAGCGTTCACCGGCGCGCTCGAAGTGCTGGCCGATCGCGTGCAGCGAAGCGGCGTCGAAATCGTGCGTGATTTCGACGCCTCGGACACGATCGACGGCGATCCGGAAAAGCTGCGACGCGTCGCGATCAATCTGGTCGCGAACGCGCTCGACGCGATCGCTTCGTTCGGGGTGCCCCGTCCGCGAATCGAACTCTCGACCGGACGCGGGCTCGGGGGGCGAGAAGTCTTCGCGACCGTGCGCGACAACGGCATCGGGATCGATGACCGCGCGCGAGATCGGATCTTCCAGCCCTTCTACACCGACAAGGAACACGGAACGGGACTCGGTTTGCCACTGGTCAAGAAGTGGGTCGAGGCGCACGGCGGCTCGATCGACGTGCGATCGGCGCGCGGCATGGGAAGCGAGTTCGTGCTCACCTTTCCGGCGCCGCGCGGCGAACGGGACGCGACGTGAACGCGCGTGTGCTCGTGGTCGAGGACGAGGCGGGCATTCGGCTCGCACTCGGGGCGCTCTTGCGCCGCGAGGGATGGGACGTGCAGTCGGCGGAGTCGGGCGAAGAGGCATTGCGCGCGCTCGAGGCGGAGCCGGTCGATCTGGTCCTCACCGATCTCGCGCTCGGTCGCGGCCTGTCGGGGATGGAACTACTGCGACGGATCAAGACGGAGAGCCCCGAAACGGCGGTGGTGATGATCACGGCGCACGGTTCGGAGCGAATCGCCGTCGAGGCGATGCAGCACGGCGCCGAAGACTACGTGCCGAAGCCGTTCGACAACGACGAAATCCGACTCGTGGTGGCGCGGGCGCTCGAACGCACGCGGCTGCAGCGCGAAAACCGCTGGCTGCGCGATCGAATCGCGGCCGAAGTGGGATTCGAAGGCCTCGTTGGCAGTGGCGCGGCGATGCAGGCGGTCTTCGAGACGATTCGCCGGGTGGCGGAGACGGATCTCACCGTGCTGGTGCGCGGTGAAAGCGGCACCGGCAAGGAACTGGTCGCGCAGGCGCTTCATCAGCGCAGCCCGCGCCGCGCGCGCCCGTTCGTCGCCGTCAACTGTGCCGCGATTTCACGCGATCTCGTCGAGAGCGAACTGTTCGGTCACGAAAAGGGGGCGTTCACGGGCGCCGATGCACGCCGGATCGGACGCTTCGAGGCGGCCGACGGAGGAACCATCTTCCTCGACGAGATCGGCGACATGGCCGCCGAGACGCAGGCGCGCGTTCTGCGCGTGCTCGAAGAGCGCACGCTGGAGCGCGTCGGCAGCACGCGACCGCTCGCGGTCGACGTGCGGGTGGTCGCGGCGACCCATCGTGATCTCGAGGCCGACGTGAGACGCGGCCGCTTTCGTGCCGATCTCTACTACCGGCTTCGCGTGGTGGAGCTTTCGCTGCCCGCCCTGCGCGAGCGGATGGAAGACGTGCCGATGCTCGCGCAGCGCTTTCTCTCGCGTGTCGCCGAGCGCCTCGGTCGCGCCGAACGACGGCTCTCGGCCACGGCGCTCGCGCACCTCGCGACGTACGACTGGCCGGGCAACGTGCGCGAGCTGCGCAACGCGATCGAGCAGGCCGCCGTCCTCGCGCCGGGAGAGTCGATCGAAGTCGACGATCTTCGTCTCGCCTCGCGCGCCGAACCGACCACGCCGTCGTCGTCGGTCCGCGGTTCGTTCGCCGAGGCGCGGCGTCGCGCCACCGAAGCCTTCGAGCGCGAGTTCCTGCTGGCCGCGTTGCGACGGCACGAGGGCAATGTGACGCGAACCGCGGAAGCGATCGGCATGGTGCGGCAGAGCCTTCAACAAAAGATTCGTGAGCTGGGATTGCGTGATGAAGAGAGAAGCGGTGCGGCACCGGCCGGCACCCGGGAGGAGGAACGATGACGACTCGTCCGTTCGTGCAGCACGCGCCGAGCCTGCTCGCGCGCTGGATCGGTCTCTTGCGGGGGCGCGTGTTCGGTGTGGTGCGCCGCGCGGAGGGGCGACATCCGCGTGCCGTTTACGAACGCGCGCTCGAAGCGCGGCTCGCGCAATACGAGGCGCTGCGTGCGGCGGCAGCAGGAGTTCTCTACCTGCGCAATCGCCTCGACGCCGAACTCGCCGACGGGCGCCGCGCACTCGAGCGGTTGCAGGAAGAAATCGCGCGCTGCGTGCGGCGCGGTGACGACGACGGCGCGCTCGCATTGATCGAGGATCGACAGGACCGCGAGACGGACCTCGCGCGCGCGCGCAGCGAACTCGCGCGGGTGCGCGAGGAAGCGGAGGAGGCGAAGGGAAATCTGCTGCGCTTCCGCGACGAAATCCGTGCCCTCGAACGCGAACGCCTGCGCAGCCTGTCGGTGCTCGCCAGCACCGCGGCGAGGCGAAGGATGCGGGACGCGATCGACGGCACGTCGCTCGATGCGGACATCCGCGCACTCGAAGGCATTCGTGAGCAGGTGGCGCGCGCAGGCTCGGAACGCGAGATCGATCGCGAACTCGAGGCATCGGGGCTCGATGCGCGACTGCGGGAGATTCGCGAGCGGACCCGGAGCGAGGCGGCCCGGCGTGAACTCGACGAGCTGTGTCTACGGCTGCGTCCGCCCGCGCTGCTGCGCCCTGAGGACGGCGTGCCGCACGACGTGGAACGCGCTTCGGAGCGCCATCTCGCGCGGGATTCGAGGCTTCACGAAGAACCGGTGCTCGCGCGCTGACTGCGGAGCGGTGACCGAGCGCGGCCACCGCTCCGCAGCGACGAAGTCGCGACGCTCAGAACTCGAACATCAGGTTCGAGGTCACGCGCTGCGCGAGAACGTCCTTGTTCTCCGTGACCGGAATCTCGTACGCGCCCGACAGCGACACGTGTTTCGTGAGCGGCAATCGCAGTCCGACGGTCAGCGTGACGATGTCCTTGCTCGCGATTCCCGAGCTGCCGAGCGCCGCGTAGTCGAGGCCGCCGATGTCCTTGCTGCCGGTCGCGGCATTTGCGGCGTCGATGGTCAGCGTTCCGACGCGGGTGCGGATCTTCTGCGAACCGTCGCCATCGTTCAGGTAGTGGTACCAGTTCATCCCGGCGAAGGGACGGATCTGCTCGATGATCGGGAAATCCATCTGCAGATGGCCGTGCAGCATCGCGGCGCTGTCATCGGGATCGAAGGGCAGCGTGAGGCCGAGGTGAGAAAGCAGGTGGAAGCCCTTGTACCCGTACGCGGACGACACCCCGCCGAGCAGAATCCCGTCTCCATTTCCGTGAAAGACGTCGCGATCTCCGATCGGGATCTGGACCCGAAGGTCCGGGCTCAGCGCGAAGCCGCTCTCGGGGCGGTCGATCAACAGGTACTTGAACCCGGCTGCGATGTCGTTGAGGCCGACCCCCCGGTTGAGCAGCGGCAGGTCGGGATCGATCCACGTGAATCCGTCCGCGGTCGCGATGAAGCCGATTCGTTCGGTGATGGCGAGCCGTGCCTGCACGGCAACGACGTTGAGGTGTCCGCCCTGTAGCGCCATCCGGTTCGGAAACGCGTGCCAGATGTGCCACGCCGAGACGTTCGTGGTGATGAACGGGTCCTCGAAGAGGTAAGGGGCCGATGCCGGCGCCACGAACCCCTCGTAGCGCCCCGAATGTCCGGGGCACGAAAAATCGGGAAAGAGCGAATCGCAGTTCTTCCGCGATTCTTCGGCCTGCACGGACGCGGCGAACCCGGCGCCCAGCAGGAACGCCAGCGAGATCGCCGGTAGCTTGCACTTCGCACGCAGCATGTAAGTTCTCCTCCAGCGGACTGACGGAGCAAGTCGCGGGCCATCGCCGGTCGCGCCTCGTCGGAATCGTGGTGGGGGCGTGCATGAATCCTCGATTCGCGCGAGTTTCCGGTCGGTTCGCGACGCGGCGGGCCTCTCGGCGCGCGCCGCCGGCGCGTGACGGGGACGCGCAGAGCGAGGATACCGAGGCGCGAGTGCGCACGAACGACACAGGAAAGCGACGGCCGCTGTGGCGAATCGTCCATGCGCGATGCGATGCGGTTCGTGTCCGGCGTCGTGATCGGGTAGTCGTGGTGCGGTACAGGAACGGCGCCACGCGACCGGTTCGCGGGCGGCGGTGTTTCGGAAGGAGGGAAACGAGTTGAGCAAAGACGAGACGGATCGCGGGAGCGCGCTGCCGGTCGCCTACGACATGGACATCGTGCGGGGATTCGCGCTCTCGGCGCTGGTCTGGGCGATCGTCGGGATGTCGGTCGGCCTTCTCGTCGCGCTGCAGCTCGCGTGGCCGCAGCTCGGTACGGGGCCGCTGCACTTCGGTCGCCTGCGGCCCATCCACACCAACGCCGTGATCTTCGGCTTCACGCTCGGCGTGATCTTCGCGGGCGTTTACTATGCGACGCAGCGGCTCTGTCGCGTGCGCATGTTCAGCGACGGCCTCTCGCGCCTTCATCTCTGGCTCTGGAACGCGACCCTCGTGGCCGGAGCGATTTCGCTCGCTGCGGGTCACAGCACGTCGAAGGAATACGCCGAGCTCGAATGGCCGCTCGACATCGCGATCGTCGTGATGTGGGTGGTCTTCGCCGTCAACTTCTTCGGGCCGCTCGCGCGGCGGCGCGAGCGGCAGATGTACTCGGCGCTCTGGTTCTGGATCTCCACCGTGCTCACCATCGCCATGCTCTACGTCTTCAACAACCTCGAAGTTCCCGTCTCGCTCGGGAAGTCCTATTCGATCTACAGCGGCGTGCACGACGCCAACATCCAGTGGTGGTACGGACACAACGCCGTCGGTTTCGTGCTGACGACGCCGATCCTCGGGCTCATGTACTACTTCCTGCCGAAACAGGCGGGGCGGCCGATCTACTCTCATCGGCTCTCGATCCTGCATTTCTGGGCTCTCATCTTCATGTACATCTGGGCCGGTCCGCATCATCTCATCTACTCCCCGCTCCCCGACTGGGCGCAATCGCTCGGCACGGCGTTCTCGATCATGCTGATCATCCCGTCCTGGGGAGGAATGCTGAACGGCCTGCTCACGTTGAGCGGCGCATGGGACAAGGTTCGAACGGATCCGATTCTCAAGATGTTCGTCGTCGGGCTGACGTTTTACGGCATGAGCACCTTCGAAGGGCCGATGATGGCGATCAAGACGGTGAACTCGCTTTCGCATTTCACCAACTGGACGATCGGACACGTGCACTCCGGCGCGCTCGGCTGGGTGGCGCTGACCGGATTCGGAACGCTCTATTACCTGGTACCGAGGCTCTGGCACACGACGCTCTACAGCGTGCGTCTCGCCGAACTGCACTTCTGGATCGCGACGCTCGGGCTGGTGCTCTACGTGACGCCGATGTGGATCAGCGGCGTCACGCAGGGCTTGATGTGGCGGGCGGTGAACGCCGACGGCAGTCTCACCTACACCTTCTCCGAGAGCGTGGCTGCGATCCGGATCTACGACGTGATTCGCGCGGGCGGAGGGGCGCTCTTTCTCGCCGGTGCACTCGTCATGCTCTACAACGTGATGCGCACGATCGGACAGGGCGAGCGGCGCGCTCCCGCGCCGATTCTTCCGACGGACGCGTCGCGGCTCGCCGTGGCGGGAGGACGCTGAGCCGTGGCGCGCGGGTGGCATCGACGGCTCGAAGCGAAGCAGCTTCTGCTCAGCGTGCTCAGCATGGTGGTGGTGATGATCGGCGGACTCGTGCTGCTGATCCCGCCGTACTTCCTGCAGGGCACGATTCCGGTGATCGAGAGCGTGAAGCCCTACCGCGCACTCGAACAGGAAGGGCGAGATCTCTACATCCGCGAAGGATGCAACTACTGCCACAGCCAGCAGGTGCGTCCGTTCAAGACCGAGACCGATCGGTACGGCCCGTACTCGCTCGCGGGCGAGACGATCTACGACCGTCCGTTTCTCTGGGGATCGCGCCGGACGGGACCCGATCTTCAGCGCGTCGGCGGCAAGTACCCGGACTCCTGGCACTGGATCCATCTGGTGAATCCGCGCGACATCGAGCCGCGGTCGAACATGCCGGCATTCGAGTTCCTGACGAGGCGACCGCTCGACACCTCGCTCACTCGACGAAAGCTCGAGGTGCTGCGCGGTCTCGGGCATCCCTACGCCGACGCGGAGATCGCGGGGGCCGTCGACGACGCCGAGCGACAGTCCGCCGAGATCGCCGAGCGATTGCGCAAGGACGGTGTCGCGCTCGACGACGTGCAGGCGCGCAGCGAAGCGATCGCGGTGATCGCGTATCTGCAGCGGCTCGGGATGGACCTCGGCTGGCGCACCAGGCCACTTCCGCAGGCGAGGGCCGGCCACGGCCTCGTCGGAGAGGGAGGCTGACGTGAGTGAGACGGAGTGGGTCGGTCTCTACAAGTTCGGTCGGCTCGCCGTGCTCGCCCTTTCGCTGGCGGGAATCGCAATCTGGCTCTTCGCGCGTTCGCGCGCCGAACGGCTCGAAGCGCCCGCGCGGCGCATGCTCGAGGAGGACGAGGGGTGACCGATCAAGCCGATCGCGGGCCCGAGATCGCCGAGTTCGAAACGCCTGCCGGCGGAGAGCGGGACGGCATCGGCGAAAACGACCATCCCATTCCGCTCTGGTTCAACCTCGCGTTCGCGGCGTCGGTCGTCTTCGCCGTGCTTTACTTCCCGTACTACACGTTCGGCGGCTGGTCGTCGAAGGCCCAGTACGATGCCGAGGTGGCCGCCGCGAACGAGGCGCAGGCGAAAGTGCTCGCGAGCCTCCCGACGACGAATCCGTTTCGTGGCAACACGGCGGCGATCGGTGAAGGACAGCAGGTCTTCGCTTCGATCTGCGCGGCCTGTCACAAACCCGATGGCAGCGGCCTCGTCGGCCCGAGCCTCGTCGATCCCTACTGGAAGTACGGCAAGGACGACCCTGCGCTGCTCGAATCGGTGACGAAGGGTCGACCCGGCGGCATGCCGGCGTGGGGCCAGCAGATCGGAACCGAGAAAGCCTGGAAGGTGCTCGCCTTCATCGAGACGCTTCCGAAGAGCGATCAGCCGGGCGTCGGTGCTCCGGCGGCGGGTGCTGCAGCGGCGCCGGCCGCGCCGGCCAATCCATGAGCGTGAATCGCGCAGCGCCCGCGGCGTCGTGAGGAGCAAGTCGAGGCATGCTGAACGCGCGGCCCGTGCGCGGGTTCTTTCGGCGCCTTCGATGGGCCGCTGACGGAATCCTGATCGCGATTCTGCTGGTGACGCCGTGGATCACGATCGGCGGAGGAGAACCGCTGGTGCGGTTCGATCTTCCGGCGCGAAAGTTTCACGTGTTCGGACTTCTGATCTTCCCACAAGAGCTCTATTTCCTGTGGTTGATCGTGATCGGCCTCGTGCTGGCACTCTTTTTCTTCACCGCGCTCGCAGGGCGACTCTGGTGCGGATGGGCCTGCCCGCAGACGGTGCTGACGGACGTCTACGCGGGCCTCGCGCGATTCGTCGAAGGCTGGAGCGGAAGTGCCCGGCCACGACGCGTGTCGGTCGTCCGAATGGCGCTGAAGTACCTGCTCTTTGCTGGCGTTTCGACGGTCCTCGGTTTTCATCTCGTTTCGTATTTCGTCGGTCCGCGCGAACTCGCGGCGGCCCTGTGGAACGGCGAGGCGAGCGCGACGCAGACCGGATTCTTCGCCGTCGCGACCGTGCTCTCGTACGTCGACTTCGTCGTGCTGCGGCAGACGTTCTGCAAGTACCTCTGTCCCTACGCGCGCCTGCAGGGCGTGCTCTTCGACGGCGACACGCTGGTCGTAGCCTACGACCCCGCTCGCGGTGAGCCGCGCGCGCGGGGTGCCGCGCGTCGCGAGCGGAGAGACGGTGGGGCATCGGCCGGCGATTGCGTCGACTGCGGACTCTGCGTCGCGGTGTGTCCTTCCGGGATCGACATTCGCCGGGGGCTTCAGCTCGAGTGCGTGGCCTGCACGCAGTGCATCGACGCCTGCAACGAGGTGATGGAACAGGTCGGCAAGCCGCCGCGACTGATCGGGTACCGCTCGCTGGTCGGTCTCGAGCGGCGCCGTCGCGTGCGACTCGTTCGGCCGCGCGTCGTGGCCTACGGCGCGGGCCTCGCGATCGCTGGAGTCGCGTTCGTCGCGGCCCTCGCGATGCGACACCCGATCGGATTCCAGGTGGTTCACAACGTCGGCGCGCTCTTCGGCGAAACCGCCGACGGCCGCACCAGCAACGCGTTCGTGCTGCGGATCGAGAATCGCGATCTGCGGCCGCATGCCTATCGGGTCCGGCTCGAAGCCCCGCATGGCTTCGAGCTGGTCGCGGGCATGAATCCCGTGCAGGTTCCCGCGGCGACGGCGCAGGAGTCGCGCGTCTTCGTGCTGCATCAGGGAAGCGAAGCGACGGGGGCGGGAGCCGAACTGCGGTTCGTGCTCGAGCAGGTGGACGAGCCGTCGAACGTGATCGAGCGTACCGTGCGGTTTCTCGTTCTCGGTCTGTCGGCGAACTCGGGAGGCATCGGCGGTGCGCGCTGATTCCGGAGTTCCCGCCCCCCCGCGATCGCCGCGCACCGTCGAGCCCTGGCCGGTCGGGATCGCGCTGCTGCTGCTGGCGATGATCAGCGTCTCGCTCGCGTTTTCGCGCGTCGCAGCGATCCACCCCGACGCGGTGATTGCCGGCGATGCGTTCGCGTCGACGCGCGCCCAGGAACGCGCCATGCAGTCGACGAGGCGCGCCGAGGCGAACGGCTGGCGTCTCGACGCGAGAGCGCATCCGACGGCCGACGGCATGCGCGTGCAGGCGTCGATGCGCGACGCGGCGGGGCGGCGGATCGAGCCCGATCGGTTGATCGTCGAGCGAGAGCATCCTTCGCGCGGCGGATTCGATGCGCGCTTCGAGACTCGGGCCGAAGGCGAAGCGCAGATCGCCGAGGTGCCGCTGCCGCAGTCCGGACGCTGGACGCTCTGGGTGATTGCCGAGCGAGACGGGGCGGCGCTGGTCGAACGCCTCGACGTGATGCGGGGGGGACGATGAGCCTCGGAGGACCGATCGCGATCACACCGGCCGGCGACGGGCCGGGGCTCCGGGTGGAGACGGGCGGTGATGCGGCGGTGCTCGAGGTCGGTCTCTTCCTCGACGGGCTTCGTTGCGCCTCGTGCGTGGCGCGTGTCGAAAAGGCGCTCGGCGCGGCCGACGGCGTGATCGAAGCGCACGTCAGCTTCACCAGTCATCGCGCGCAGGTGCGGCTCGATCCCGAACGATGTTCGGCGGAACGACTGGTCGCGCTCGTCGAATCGCTCGGTTACTCCGCGACGCCCTACGACGTCGGCCGCTTCGAGCGCCCCGCGCGCGACGAGGCGCGTCGTGCGCTGGTACGCCTGCTGGTGGCGAGTTTTTTCGCGGGCAACGTGATGCTGACCTCGCTCGCGCTCTACTTCGGCGTCGACGACGGCAGCTTCGGCGGCGTCGGCGGGATGGACGAGACCACGCGGGTCGCGCTGCGCTGGCTCTCGATCGCGCTCTCGATTCCGTCGGTCACCTACTGCGCGGCGCCATTCTGGAAGGGCGCGATCGCGGGACTGCGACGCGGTGAGCTGCCGCTCGATGTGCCGGTCGTGCTCGGCATCTCGACGGCGCTGGTGGCGAGCATCGCGGGAACGCTGAGCGGGACGGCACACGTGTTCGCGGATTCGGCCGCCATGATCGTCTTTCTCGTGCTTCTCGGACGCACGCTCGAACGCGGCGCGCGGGCGCGCGCTTCGGATGCGGTGGAGCGCCTGGTGGCGATGACGCCCGAACGCGCGCTGCGCCGCACGGCGGAGGCCGTGGAGGAGGTGCCGGTCGATGCGCTTCGTGTGGGCGATCTCGTGATCGTTCCGCCGGGGCAGCGGATTCCCGCCGACGGGCGGATTGCCCGGGGCGAGACCGAAGTCGACGAAGCGCTTCTCACCGGAGAGTCCGCACCGGTCGTGCGCCGCGAGGGCGAACGCGTGATCGGTGCCACGCGCAACGTGCTCGCCGAGATCGAAGTGGTCCTCGAATCACGCGCCGGGGCTGGCGCGCTCGCGCGAATGGCGGCACTGCTCGAGCGCGCACAAAGCGAGCGTCCCCGTGTGCAGCGTCTCGTCGATCGCGTCTCCGCCGTCTTCGCGCCGACCGTGCTCGTGATCACGCTGCTGACCGCGATCGCTCAGGCGCTCGCCGGCGCGTCGGCGATCGACGTCGCGCTCACGGCGTCGGCCGTGTTGATCGTCGCCTGCCCCTGCGCGCTCGGCCTCGCGACGCCCGCCGCGGTGAGTGCGGCGATCGGCCGGGGCGCTGGCCTCGGCGTGCTTTTCCGAAGCGGAGAAGCGCTGGAGCGTGCCGCGAACGTTCGCTCCGTGTTGCTCGACAAGACGGGAACGCTGACTCGCGGCCAGTACGAAGTGCGCGAGCTGGCGGTTGCGCCGGGCGTCGAGGATCGAGCGCTGATCGCGCTTGCGGTCGCGGCGGAAGGGTCATCGACGCATCCCGTGGCGCGTGCCGTGCGCGCGCTCGCGAACGCGCGGGGAATCGAAATGGCCGAACGAACGCCGCGACGGCTGGAGGCGGGGCGCGGCGTGCTGGCGGGGGAGGGGGCCGGGCGCCTGCTCGTCGGTTCGGCGGAGTGGTTGCACGCGCACGGCGCGACGATCGATTCCGCTCTCGTCGATCGCGCGGCGGCGGCGGCAGCGCGCGGCGAGACGCTGGCCTTCGTCGCGGGTGCCGATGCGACGGGCGCGCTGCGTGCGGCGGGCGTGCTTTCGTTGATCGATCCGCTGCGCGAAGACGCGCGGCAGGCGGTGGCTCGATTGCGCGATCTCGGCGCGTCGGTGGCGCTGGTCAGCGGCGACCACGAGCAGGCCGCGCTTCGCGCCGCGCGAATCGCGGGCATCGAAGCGGTCGCCGCCGGCGTCACACCCGAAGGAAAGGTCGAAGCGGTCGAGGCATGTCGTCGCGGGAACGCCGCGGGGCCGGTGCTCTTCGCCGGCGATGGAGTGAACGACGCGGCCGCGCTCGCCGCATCCGATCTCGGGGTCGCATTTTCCGAGGGGGCCGACGTCACGGTGCATGCGGCCGATCTGGTCGTGACGGCGTCGCGACTCGGTGCCGTGCCCGACGCGATCGAACTCGCCCGCTCGGCGAGGCGGCGCATGCGCGAGAACCTGACGCTCGCCGTGGGCTACAACGCGGTGGCCATTCCTCTGGCGGCGGCCGGCTGGTTGCGACCGCTGCCGGCGGCGATCGCGATGAGTCTCTCGTCGCTGGTGGTGGTGGGTAACGCCGTGCGACTCCTGCGCTGGCAGCGCCGCGGATGAGTTTTCTCGGCATCACGATTCCCGCCACGCTGCTGCTCTCGCTGGTGTTGCTGGCGCTCGTCGTGCGGAGCGCGCGACGCGGCGAGTTCGAAGATCCCGAAGGTCCGGCGCAGCGGATGCTGCTCGACGACGACTCGGATCCCGATCGCGCGGAGTGAGCGACCGGGTGCGGGCGGGCCTCGTTGCCGATCGCTTCTCGACCCTCGAGACGCGAGCGCGTGGACGATCTCGGTCCGTCGCGCGACTCGCGCGCCACGCGGCGGCGCGCGAGACTGCGCGTCGATGAAGGATCTGCTGCGACGGTTCGAGGAGACGCTACGACGCGGAGCGCCCGATCCCGCACTCCTCGCGCAGCTCGGTGACGAGGCGCCGGAGCGCAGCGCGGCGGCACTCGGCGAGGCCTTCGCGCACCCCGATCTCACGACCCGGTTCGGTCGCTGGGGGCCCGGCCTGCTCTCGTCCGCACGGCCGGGGTTCGCCGCCGGGCAGCTCGTTCTGCTCGCCGGCCGACACCGTGCGGTGTCGGGGCGGGCGCTGGCGGACGACGCGCTGCCCGTGCTCGGTGCGATTCTCGGCAACAGCAACGTGCTCGCGCGCCTGCTCGTGCGAGAGCCCGCGTTCGTGGACGAGCTGCTCGGAGGCCTTCCCGCCGCGCTGCCACCGGGAGCGCCCGCCCCCGAGTGGGCCGCGATCCGCGCCTTCAAGTATCGCGGCCTGCTTCGAATCACCGCGCGCGACCTGCTCGGGCGGCCGTTCGGCGACAGCCCGCGTGAGCTCTCGGACCTCGCGGATTCATGCCTTCTCGCGGCGCTCGAGTGCGCGCGGCGAGAATGCGAGACGGCGGTGCCGTGCGTGCTCGCGCTCGGAAAGCTCGGCGGGCGCGAACTCAACTTTTCGTCCGACGTCGATCTCGTCTTCGTCTACGGAGCACGCGACGAGGACGAAGATCTCGCACGCAACGCCGCGCTCGCGCCGTTCGTTCGCGCGTTCAAGCGCGGGCTCGAGACGCCGGCCGAGGATGGGTTTTCGTATCGGGTGGATCTCGACCTGCGGCCGGAAGGAGGGCAGGGCGCGCTCGCGAACTCGGTCCATGCCGCGCTCTCCTACTACGAAGGATTTGGGGCCGACTGGGAGCGGCAGGCGCTGATTCGCCTGCGCATCATCGGCGGCGAGGTTGCGGCGGGCGCTGCCTTTCTCGAAGGCATCGGCCCGTTCGTGTTTCGACGGTTGCTCGATCCCGGCGTCACCCGGGGCGTGCGCGCGATGAAGCTTCGGATCGAAGACGAGCGCCTTCGTGCGGGGCGGGATCTGGGGGCGGATTTGAAGGAAGGGCCCGGGGGCATTCGCGACGTCGAGTTTTTCGTGCAGGCCTTTCAGCTCGTGTTCGGCGGTCGTCATCCCGGGCTTCGCAGCGGAAGCGTGCTCGAGTTGCTCGCCCGGCTCGCATCGCTCGGCCTCTTGCCCGAAGTCGCCGCGGCCGATCTGACCGAGGCCTACACGTGGTTGCGTCGCGCCGAACACGCGCTCCAGGCGGTGGAAGAACGTCAAACGCAGCGCTTTCCGCGCGAAGCGGCCGGACAGCTCGGACTTGCGCGGCGGATGGGCTATGCGGATCCGGAGGGTGCGCGCGCGCGCGACCGGCTGCTCGACGACTGGCTCTCGATGCGGTCGAGAGTTCGCGCGCACTTCGATGCACTGTTGATCGGCGACGAGAGATGAGTCGCCGGCGCGAACGAGGCGACGGATGACGCGAGCGATCGAATCCCGGCTGACCGAGGTCCTCGGGTCTCCGCTGCTGGCGTCGCGTCTCGGCACCGTCGCAGCGCCCTTTCTCGAGCGTCGCGGCGGTGACGCCGCACTGCAGAAACTCGATGAGGCGACACTGCTCGGCGTGGCGCGGCTCGTTTGTTCGAGCGGCGAAGCGTCCCGGTTGCTGGCCGCGCGCCCCGAGCTGATCGAACGCCTCGCGTGCGCCAGCGACCCTCGGCGGGAACTCGCTGCACGAAGTACGGAGTTACTGGCCGGCGCAGTGGCCGAGGGCGCCGACGATCTCGAGGCATCGCTCGACGGACTGCGTCTTCTGCGGCGCGAAGAGACGGCCTTCGTCTCCTGTCTCGATCTCGGTGGCGTCGTCGCGTTCGGTGACGTCTCTCGCTTTCTCTCGGTGCTCGCGGAGTCGATTCTTCGGCGTTCTCTCGCACTGGCGGCCCATTCCGCCGAAACGGGGCCGGGCCTCTCGGTGATCGGAATGGGGAAGATCGGGGGGCGCGAGTTCACCCTGCATTCCGATCTCGATCTTCTCTTTCTCTACGAGGGTGGCGCCGAAGACGTCGTTCACGTCTCGAAGATCGGCCAGCGACTGGTCTCTTACCTGACCACGATGACACGCACCGGTGTCGCCTACGCCGTCGACACGCGGCTTCGGCCCTCGGGGAATCAGGGCGTTCTGGTCACCCGATTCGATGCCTTCGACGCCTATCAGCGCACGGAGGCGCAGCTGTGGGAGCACCTCGTGCTGGTGCGCGCGCGAGCGGTCGCGGGCGACGTCGAGACGGCGAGTCACCGGCTCGGACGGACGCGCGCGGCAGTGCTGGAGCGGATCGGCGATCCCTGGGACGGCATCGCCGAGATGCGCGCTCGCGTGGAGCGCGAGCGGGGCGACGAACGGGAGGGGCGCGTCGCGCTGAAGACGGGTCCCGGTGGATTGATGGACGTCGATTTTCTCGCCGCGGGTGGATGGCTCGAATGCGGCGGCGGTCGGCCATCGCCCGCGCTGCCCGGCAACGAAGCGCTCCTTCGTGCGGTGCTCCCCGCTGCGCCGCTCGATCCGCTGCTCACGGCCTTCGAACGACTGCGCGTGATCGAGGCGCGTGCCCGGCTGGTGAGCGGTCGTGCGCTCGAAGTGATCGAGTCGAGCGGCGAGACCGGCGATCTCACGGCCGCGGTTCTCGGAGTACCGGACCGGGCGGCGCTGCTCGCCGAGATCGGTCGCTGTCGCGACCTGATTCGAGCACACTTTCGGCGGGTGATCGCTGCCCGGTCGATCGGCGTGCTCGGCGCTCTCTGACGCCGAAGGAGGATCGGCGCCGTCCGTTCGATCCTCCGCTTCAGTAGGCGACGCGCGCTTCCAGCTCGCCGGAGGCGCTGCGGACGATCACCAGCCGCGACATGCAGGGCATGCAGTAGACCCGGTCGCCCTCGCGCAGTTCGCGCGTCGAGCGGATCACCACCTTGCAGATCGGGCAGATCGCTTCGTTCACCGCGAGCACGTCGCCCGCTCCGCGCCACTTGCGATAGAAGCGGCGGTAACGGACGGGAACCTCGTCGAACCCCGTGTCTTCGAGCACGAACCGCTGGCGCGAAGCCGGGCCGCCGTCGGTTTCCTGTTCGAGCGGATCGACCATCAATCGAACCCCAGTCGTGCGACCGATTCGAGATAGTGGCGGCCGAGTTCGGTGCGTTCCGACGCGGCGACGCCGAGTTCGCGGAGTGTTTCGTCGAAGCACTCCAGCACCTTTTCGTCGAGTTCGCGCTTCACCTCCCCGATCCGCGCCCGAATGTGCGGCGACGCGTGCAGTCGCCGCCCCAGTTCGTTCTCGCCGAATCCCATGTGTCGCCGCTCGTCCTTCACGATGCCGAGCAGGACCTCGCGCGTGCGCGGGTCGGCCGTGCGCGCGTGTTGTTGAAAGGTCGTGAACTCCATCGCTTCGAGGATCACGTTCTGCGCGAAGATCGCGGCTTCCCAGTCGCGCCCCGCGACGAGCTGCAACAGTCGGCGCTTGAAGTCGAGCAGGCTCCGGCTGGCCCGCGTTTCGATCTCGCGTTCGGGGTCGCCGACGCCGAGCTCCCGCAGCCGGTGCAGCAACACCTCGAGGTGTCGCCCTTCGTCGACCACCTGGGTCGAGAGGAAGACCTGCGTCAGGCGATCGGGGGCGATGGCGACGAGGCCGCTCGCTCCCTCGAGCGCGGCCGTTTCGCCGACGCAGTAGTTGCAAAGCACCGTGATCAGACGCTCGCGATTCCCGGGGTCGAGCGGGACATCGACCGTCTCCGGTCGATGTCCGTAGCTCGTCCCGGCGAGATAGCCCTGCACGGATTCGAACCAGAACTCGAACGAATGCACCTGTTCGATGAACTCGCCGAGGGGCAGCGCGTGCACGTCCGCCGGCGGCATCGGAACGGATGCATGCTTCGGATCCCGTTCGCGGCCCGCCATCAGGGTCGGGGCGGCGTCTGGTAGTCGAGACCGATCCGGCCGAGGCGCACCTTGAACTCGCGGAGCACGGTGTCCGCCAGCAGTCGTTCCATCTCCTCGGGGGCGATCGACGTCAGATCCTTGCCGTGCCACTCGACGCGCCCCGTCGCGAACTCGGGGTGTGATTCGCGCAGCTTCATCACTTCGTTGTGCGCCGGACGCTCGCGAAACGAATCGGCGAAGGTCGCGAGCATGAAGTACGAGAGATCGCGCTGCATTCGCTCGACGTCGGCCTTGCGTTCGGGATGCTCGCGAATCAGAGCGCCGATCCGGTTCTCGCCGAAACCGACGTGACGCCGCTCGTCCGCGATCGTCCCGGAGAGCGTTTGCGCGAACTTCGGATTCACCGCCTGCGTTCCCGCGTGCATCATCTCGAAAACGCTGAACGCCATCCCTTCGAGCACGATGTTTTGGCCGACGACTCCGGCCACGAAATCCTTCTTGTCGACCTTCTCCAGCAGGATCTCGGCGAAGTTGACGAGGTTCGGATTCGCGTGCTGCTGCACGACGTCTTCGAGCTCGGTGCTCTTCACGCCGAGGTCGTAGAGGCGCTGTGTGAAGACCTCGACGTGACGTGCTTCGTCGAGGGTCTGGGTGGCGAGGAATCGTTTGCTCGCCTCGTCGGGCGCGGCG
>CAZDHU010000244.1:0-19365 GCA_964505355.1 uncultured Myxococcaceae bacterium
CGTCAGCCGAGCCTTCGGCGAGCGCAAGGCTCGCCTCGAGAGGGCCGGCAAGCGGATGAGCGACTTCGACCTCGCCATCGGCGCGCACGCGATCGCGCTCGGGCTGATCGTCGTCACGGCAGACGCTGCGTTCGAGCGCCTCGGCCTCCGACTGGAAAACTGGCAGCGCTGAGCCGGACGGCCGCGCGATCGGGCAGATCCTCGGGCCGGACCCAACTCATGAAGCCCATCGCGAGAACGTCGATTGAGAAGAATCTGCCGCCGGGAACACGATCGACCTTCGGCGCATCGCGTTCCCGGCGGCAGCCCCGGACCGCAGTGAGCGAAGCGACCGAAGACCGGAGCGAGAGCCCTGCGTGATCGCGTGCTCGAACGATCGACCGTTCGAGAGCTCTTTCAGGTCGGCGCACAGGCGCAACAGGCCTTCAAGACTTCGACCGCTTCGCACAGACCTTCCGTCCCCTTTGTAGGTCCGTCCCCTTTCTCAGTGGCTCTCGCGCCAGGCGTCCCAGTCTGCGCGCAGTGCGGGCAGCAGTGCGCGGTCGCCGAGCACTTCGCCGGTGCGGATCAGTTTCATCAGATCGAGGTCGAGGACTGCCCCCGCCGCCGCGACGCCGCTGCGCATCGCGCCGCCGATGCCGTGGCCGGACGGTGTGCTGGCGCCGCAGAGATAGAGCCCCTCGATGTCGGTGCGCGGGCCCATGCGGAAGGGGCCGATCTGGTCGGTCGCCATCTCGATGCCGTAGGACGTGCCGCCGGTGGAGCGCGTGAACCGCTCCTGTGTCACGGGCGTGGCCGCCTCCTGCCAGTCGATGTGCTCGCGAATGCCCGGCAGCACGCGCTCGGCCGCGTGGACGAGTCGCTCGGCGACTTCGGCCTTGCGGTGGCGGTAGTCAGGATCGCGGTGATAGCGACCGCCCTCGGCAGGGCCCGTCTCGACGCCCCACGTGGAATATTCGCGCGGCACCACCGTCATCACCTGCAGGTTGGTGTGGCCGCGCGGTGCAAGCTGCGCCGTCGTCGGATCTTTGAGCGTCGCGAAGGTGAGGAAGGCGAAGTCGTCCTTCGGCATCTCGCCGGCTTCGATCTGTGCGTAGAGGCCTTCGAGGTCGTAGGTGCTGTACATGAAATAGTTCGTGTTCGGGATGCCCTGCGCCGCGAGATCGATGTCGAGACCGAGATACAACCCGAAGAGCGGGATCGACATCCGGAAAGCACGCACGCGCTCGACGGTGGCCGGCGCGAAATGCTCGGGCCCGACCAGTTGCAGCACGGTGCGCTTCAGATCCGCGTTCGAGATCACGACGGGCGCGTCGATTTCTTCGCCCGTCTTCTCCAGCACGACGCCCACCGCGCGGCCGTTCTCGACGCGCACACGGGCCACCGGCGCGCGCGTGCGCACCTCGCCGCCATAGGCGCGAATCGCTTCGACGAGCCGGCCGGCAATCACCTGACCGCCGCCTTCGGGATAGAACGCGCCGCGCATGTAGTGATCGGTGAGTCCCGCCTGCATTGCCACCGGCGTCTTCGACGGGCGCACGGCGTAGTCGCCCTGCTCTCCCAACAGCACGGCCGACGCGCGCTCGGAAAGTCCGAAGTGACGGAAGAGATCGGGAATCGGCCGCAGGCCCCATTGCGCGAAGACCGGCGCCTCTTGCCCGAGCTGCGCCAGCCCGAACTCGCCCGCGTTCATTCGCCGCAGGTCGCCCGCCACCTGGCGCATGGTGCGGATCACGTTTCCGATCGCCTCGCGCTCGTCGGGGAATGTCTCGATCAGGCGCGCCTGATAGCGATCCCAGCCGGTGGGGACACGGAACCGAAAATCGGGAAAGACGAGGGTCGAGAAACCGTCGGGGTCGAGCGGCCGGAAGACGATGCGCTCGGCGAGGCCGACGCCCCCGAGGATCCCGGTGATCATGCCGTCGGGCCCACACTCGCCGATGTAGTGCACGCCGACGTCGAACTCGTACTGGCGGCCCCGGACATCGCGGCGAAAGACCTGCGAGTTTCCGCCCGCCACATAGTGCGCCTCGAGCACCAGCGTGCGCTTGCCGGCCGCAGCGAGATACGCCCCGCAGACCAGGCCGCCGAGGCCGGAGCCAATGATGATTGCATCCCAGGTCTCTCGCATGCGGGTTCTCCTGATCCGGGCCGTTGTGGAGGGGGGGGCGCGCCGGCGCCCTGTCGCGCAGGCGAGTTGTACCACGCCGCGGCCTCTGGAAGGATCCGCTCTCTGCGCAGGAGTGCCGCGATGACCGACCGCCCGATGCATCCCCGACCCCTGCTCGTACGCGGCTCCTGGGAGTCTCTCGACGGTGATTGGGAGTTCGCCTTCGATCGCGATGCACGCTGGCGCGAGCCG
This sequence comes from uncultured Myxococcaceae bacterium, assembly GCA_964505355.1. GTDB lineage: Bacteria > Myxococcota_A > UBA9160 > UBA9160 > UBA9160 > CAZDHU01. The sequence continues at coordinate 2,363 of CAZDHU010000244.1, forward strand.
GACGAGCCCGTCTTCGATCGCCGGATCCGCGTGCCGTTCGCTCCCGAAACACCGCTCTCGGGGATCGGCGACACCTCCTACACGCGCGCGTGCTGGTATCGACGGCGCGTGCCGGCGCCGAAGCTCGCGGCCGGCGAGCGTTTGCACCTGCACTTCGGCGCCATCGACTGGTCGGCCTCGGTGTTTGTGAACGGCCGACTCGTCGCGCAACACGACGGCGGCTACACGCCCTTCGAGGCGGACGTGACGGCATTCGCACGCGCGGGCAACGCCCTCGAGATCGTCGTGCGTGCCGAGGACGATCCGCTCGATCTCACGCAGCCCCGCGGCAAGCAGGACTGGAAGCCGGAACCGCATGCAATCTGGTATCCGCGCACCACCGGGATCTGGCAGAGCGTGTGGTGGGAACGTGTGCCGGAGACGTACATCGAACGGCTGCGCTGGACGCCGGACGTCGAGCGCTTCGAGATCGGTCTCGCACTGAGCGTTGCGGGAATGCGCCGTGACGGGTTGCGCCTGCGCGTGCGACTGCGGGCGGGCGAGCGCATGCTGGCGGACGACGTCTGGTCGATCGCGCAGGGCGAAGTCGAGCGGCGCATTTCGATTCCGGATCCCGGTCTCGACGGCGAGCGCGGCCTCCTGCTCTGGCATCCGCTGTTCCCGATCTGCTTCGACGCCGAGCTCGCGCTGCTCGACGCGGACGGTCGCGTGCTCGACACCGTCACCAGCTACACCGCGTTGCGCAGCGTGAAGATCGAGGGGAATCGGCTGTTCGTGAACGGCCACCCCGAGACGCTTCGACTGGTGCTCGATCAGGGCTACTGGCCCGAGTCGGGCATGACACCGCCGAGTGTCGAAGCCCTGCGTCGCGACGTCGAACTGACCAGGGCGATGGGTTTCACCGGCGTGCGCAAGCATCAGAAGATCGAAGATCCGCGTTTCCTGCAACTCGCCGATCGGCTCGGCCTCTTCGTCTTCGCCGAGCTGCCGAGCGCGTATCGCTTCACGTCGTCCAGCGTCGAGCGACTGCTGCGCGAGTGGATGCGCGTGATCGAGCGCGACGCGAGCCACCCCTCGATCATCGCGTGGGTGCCGATGAACGAATCGTGGGGAGTGCCCGATCTGTCGGGTAACGCAGCGCAGCGTCATCTGCTGCGCGCGCTTTACTTCCTGACGCGAACGCTCGATCCCACGCGTCCGGTGCTTTGCAACGACGGCTGGGAGATGGCCGACACCGACCTCGTTGGCATTCACGACTACGACACGAATGCATCGAGCCTCGCGAAGCGTTACGAGGCGCAGGACGGCGTCGAGGCGTTGCTCGCGCGCGAGCGTCCCGGCACGAAGCGCTTGCTGCTCGACGAGCCCGGCTATCGCGGGCAACCGCTGCTGCTGTCCGAGCTCGGCGGGATTGCGTACGCGAAGCAAGAAGCGCCCGGCAGCTGGGGCTATGCGCGGGCCGAAACCCCGGACGTGTTGGCGGAATGGCTCGAACGCCTGCTCGCGGCCGTGCACGCGAGCCCGCATCTCGCCGGCTTCTGCTGGACGCAGCTCACGGACACGTATCAGGAAGCAAACGGTCTGCTCTTCGCGGACCGCACGCCGAAGATTCCGCTCGATCGCATCCGCCGCGCGGTCTGCGGCGGATGACGAGACGCAGAGCGTTGGAGTCGCTCCGCCGGGCGCGTGCGTCAGGGCGAGACGGGCCGGGGCGAGACGGGTCAGGTTTCGAGGGGTTCCCACGCGACTGCGCGCGACCATCCGCGTGTAGCCCACTCGCGACCGGCATCGTCTGCAAGCCATCCTTCGACACCCGGCAACGACTCGAGCAGCTCGATGCCTTCCTGTTCACCGAGCAGCAGCAGCGCTTTCGACAGCGCCTCCGCGAGCGTCGCATCCGGCGCGACCACAGCGGCTTCGAGTCGACGCTCGAGTGGACGGCCGCTGCGCGGATCGATCACGTGTCCGTAGCGGCGTCCCGCAATCTCCGTCCACTGGCCAAGACTGCCTGAAACCGACAGCGATTGATCGCGCAGCGTGACGACGCCGGCAAAGCCTTCGTCGGGCCGGCGCAACAACACGCGCCAGCCCGCCTTGCCGGACGGTGCGCCCACGGCGCGCAGACTGCTCTGACCAAAGCTGAGAAGCGCTGACGCACCGGGAGCGAGCTGCGCCGCCGCGACGTCGAGAGCGCGTCCTTTGGCAACGCCCCCGACGTCGATCGACATGCCTGGGCGCACGAGCGCCACGCGCGATGCGTGCTCGTCGACGCGCAGGAGCGCGGTGGCACCGACGCGCCCACGCGCTTCCGCGAGTGCAGCCTCGCCTGGCAGTGCCCCGCGAAGGCCTGCTTCGCGCCAGAGGTCGACCAGTGGCCCGACGGTCACATCGAAGGTGCCTCGCGTCAGGCGCGTCCATTCCACGCAGCGCGCGAGCAGCGCGGAAACCGCCGGATCAACCTCGAGGGGTTGCCCGCCGGCCGCGGCGTTGATCCGGCTGACGTCACTCTCCGGCCGCCAGTTCGAAAGCTTCGCTTCGAGGGATTCGACGGCTTCGTAAAGCGTGTCGAGCTGGCGCGTCGCCAAATCGCTTTCGCCGCGCTCCGCGGGCGCTGCAACGAGCGTGATCTCGAGCAGGGTGCCCATGGCGTATCGACCATCGCTCACGAGCGGCGCAGGAGGCGCCTCGTGCCAGGGAACCGTCGCACGCGTGCAAGCCGAAATCGCCAGTGAGAGCACGAGCAGCGTGAGGCGTGCAGCGGTGTATGCGATTGGGCGTGCCACGCGGCTCACACAGGAGGGTCGGGACGCGGAGCCGCATTCGGCTCCGAGCCTTCGTAGTTGCGCTGCGTTCCCCGACAGACCGCCCAGAGCGAGAATCCGACGAGCAGCGCAAGACTCGTCTGCAGTGCCAGAAACCCGCCCACTTTGAGCCATGCGAAATGCGGCGACACAAAGCGCACCAACCATCCCGCAGCCTCGTCCACCAGCGCCGACACGAAGGGAATCACGATCAGCCACGCCTTCGTCCGTGCAGCCAGCGGAACGAAGAGCACGAGATGCGTCAGTACCAGCAGCAGCATCCCCATCGCGAAGAGATGGAAGTGCGATACCTCGAGCAATCCCTGCGCGCTGCGCGGCGGGAGAAAGGAGCTTTCGCTGCCGAGGTAGTAATCGACGACCGAAGAGGGAGCGAGGCTCATCTTCTGGAAATAGAGCCCGGCGTTCGTCAGCCAGAGCAGGATCACGTACAGGCAATAGAGCACGACGATCGTCTGCAACAGCCGGTTTCGATTCCATTCACCCGTGATGACGAAGCGCACGTCTCAGTGTCCGGCGAGATTTTGTGGCGCAACCAGATGGGCGTAGAAAGCCAGTGCGCGACGAACGCCGCTCGTGATGGCTCCGGCCGAAAGGGTTGCGCCGGCGATGCCGTCGACGCCGCGGTCGAGGGCGAGATCCGGCGACAGCGCGCGGCCCGCAAACTGCCCCAGCCAGCGATCGGTGGGGAGATAGTCCGCGGGTTCGTGAAACGCGAGGACGCGCAGGCTGCGGACCGCACCGTCGGGCGTCAGCACGATGAGGCATGCCTCTGGCAACGTACGGACGACCTGGACGTCGATGAACGCGTAGCCCTGCACCACGTCGTCCTTCCAGCCGGTATGCAACGTGACGATCCGGCTCTCGAGCTTTGCCCGCGATGCCTGCTCGATCGCCTGCGTCTGCGCAGCGTCGAGGATCACGCTGCGCGTGTCGACGCGATCGGCGTCGGGGAAGGCGAGCGCGAGCGCTTCTGCTTTGCTGAAGTAGACCTTCGCGCCGGCCGGCGCGGGCATCGCGCAGGCCAGCACCAGGCCGATTGCCTGAGCGATCCGCCGCAGGCGGAGCGCGTTGAGGTTAAAACGCAAGTCCGAACCCAAGATTCACCTCGTCGGCCTGTTCACCGCGCCCCAAATTGAACTGCCGATAGTCGGTCTTCAGCACCACGTTCGGATGCGGTTTGAACGAGAGCCCGGTGGTCATGATCTTCGCGAGATTCGCGCCGTTCGATTCGAATCCGGACGGTGTGTCCCATTGCGTGTCGAGATATTCGTAACGAAAGAAGGGCGAGAGTCGCAGGTTCGAATCCGGCGAAATCCAGCGCCAGACGTCGTACGCGATTTCACCATATCCGCCGAGCATGGCGCTGCCGATCACGTCGCTCGCACCGATCTCGGCCAGCCCTCCCACACTGGCGGGTCGCAGGGCACGCGTCAGACGGCCCGCATCGCCGAGATGCGCCATCGCAAAGAGACCGCGCAGCTCAAGGCCTTCCCACTCGTATTCGGAGTGGAGCTCCCAGAGTGTGATCGGCGTCTTTGGCAGCTTGACGGATCCAAAGCCCGTCACGTTGGCGCTGAAATCCTGCCCTGATTCACCGTGGTACACGGAAGTGCCGATGCCGAGACCTTCGAGTGGCGTGAAGTCGACGCGGCCGACGAAAGCGAGATCTTCGGCGAGGGCGCGGTTTCCATTCTGGCGCGCATCGCGCAGCCCGGTCGGCCGAAAACCGCGCGCATTCAGGCCCGTCGTCACGTACGCCCTGTACTCACCCCACTCTCCGATCCGACCAAACAGGCCCGCGCCCATTTCTCGCCAGGTGGATGGAATCAGGCGTCGCTCCACCTCCGGGCGCGCCACGCCATAGTAAAAAGGCGGCTCGTGGATCTCGTTCACGAATCCCATCGGCATCAGCATCATGCCGACCCGCGCATTCGCCCACTCGGTCAGCAGGAAGTCGAGGTTCATGAACTCGACCGACACGCTGCCACCACTCGACGACTCGGTCGCGCTGGTCGTCGCGTGTTCGAACTCGATCTCGCCGTTGAAGAGAATGCTTTCCGTGAACTTGTACCCCGTGTAGAGCACGAGTCGCAGTGCATCCGCGCGATCCCGATCGCTCGCCGTCTTGTCGCCGACGTAGTTGGTGTAGAAGCCTTCCGCGTAGCCGCCGATCGAGAGGCCGCGCGGCACGCCATAGATGCGCGACGCTGCGGGGCCAAGCCCGTATTCGCTCTTCAGCTCCGTGTCATCCGGCACGGCGACCTGCGTGCGCAGCGACGCCAACTCGTCGGTGAGCGCCTCCACCTTGTTTTCGAGATCACGGATCCGCGCCTCCCGCGGATCATCGGCCGCCGTCTGCGCCGCAGGCGAAAGCGGCGGCTCGGCGGCCGCGGTTCCGCGCGAGGTCGCAAGAGCGAACAGCCCCCCCACCACGAGCAGGCGACAAGAAGTCGAGCGGTACCAGGCCATCAGAGCCCTCCTCGAAAGGCATCGTGGTCGGTGAAAACGAAAATAGAAGTCATAAGCAGAGACAGGCTACCCGGAGGACGTGGACCGTGTCAAACGGGCAGGGTGCAACAGGGCTGCGCGTTGCCGCGGATGGCGCCGGCACGCCGTGCCGGCCCGGCCTGTCTCCCCTCGATCCGCGTCTATTTATTGGCTCGATCCGAATTCGCCGGGGTCAGTCGCTGGTGGTCAGCGCTTCGCCATCGAGGTCTCGCGGCGCCTCGATGCCGAGCAATCGCGCCAGCGTCGGCGCGAGATCGACCGGAGCGGCTCGCCCGCGCACGATGCCCGGCGTCACCCCTGGACCGCGCAGGACGAGCGGCACCGCGCGGTCGTAGAGCCACGGACTGCCGTGGCTGGTCCCCGCCGGATACGGTGAAAAGAGACAATCGCGGCGCGGCTGCACGACGAGGTCGCCGCTGCGTTCCGGATCGCGCGAATGTCGATGGAGACGGGCGACCGGATCGCCGGCCTGTGCAGCCCGTTCGATTTCTTCGGGTGTCCATGTGCGCTCGACGCCAGGATGCGCGGCGAAGAAGGCTCTGGCCGCTTCGATCACGCGCGCTTCCGGGACGCCCCGCGATCGCGCGAGCGCGCGATTGACCGTCAGCGCGAATCCCGAATCGAAGATCCACGGTGCGCCGTCGGCGGGAGCCCCAAGCGCGGTGGCGAGTGCGGCCGCGAGCGACTCGCGCAGTACGCCCGTCACCTGCCGGCCGGATTCGAGCGGACACGCGCTGTGCGCCGTCTCGCGAATCCACTCCGGCAGCTCGAGGACGCCGTGATCGGCGGTCAGCGCGACGAGCAGATGCCCGGCACCGACGCTCGTTTCGAGATGATCGAGAAACCCGCCGAGCTCGTCGTCGAGACGAATCAGCGCGTCCAGCGCTTCCTGGCTGCCCGGACCATAGGCGTGACCGATCAGATCGGTCGCGGACAGAGAAACGGCGAGCAGATCGGGAGTCTCGTCGCGTCCCAATGATTCGGCGTCAAAGAGGGCGCGCGCGAACGAGAGGGTCAGTGTGTCGAGCCACGGCGTGAACGCGAGTCGTTCGAGGGTCGCGCGACGATCGGCGCCGCGGATCGGGTGTCCGCTCGTCCGCGAGAACTGTGAAGACTCGCCGGCGAAATCATCTCGCCGCGCGCCATTGGGCGGAGATCCGGTCGCGTGATCCCAGCGTTCGGGTACGTGCGAGGGAAACGCGCCCTGCCCTTCGCCGTCACCATGCCAGCGTGAGATCCACGCAGGAAGCGCGTCGTGGTAGTAGCGGCTGGTCGTGAAACCGAGCGCCCCACGATCGAGCCAGTACGCCGCGTCGGGGTGTCGACCGCCGAGCACGATCGCCGCTCGATCTTTCCCCGATACGGCGAAGACGCGCGCCTCGGGCCAGCGCTGCTTCATCCAGTCGCCGAGCGCGTCGACCCGCATGCGGCGCGGCGATCGCCCGGTGACTCCGGTCGCCGGAGGGGGGGGCGGGCTCACCGGCCGCGCCGGCGCGCCGATCACCGCTGCGTCCGGCGCCTCGTCTTCGACGCAATACACCGTGCGTCCGCTCTCGGCATCGATGGAGTCGTTGGCCGGAATGCCGGCGTGACCGGGATGCATGCCGGTCAGCATGACGGCGTGTCCGGGACACGTTTCGGTGTCGGCGTGCGCGTGCGCGGCATCGGCGAAACTGCGGCCCTCGCGCAGCAAACGCCCGAGCCCGCCGGGAAGCGCGGGCGAGATGCGCTCCGGTCGCAACTGATCGACCGAGATCAGCAGCACGAGCCGCGGCGGCGGATCGTCCGCGCGCGCGACCTGCGGTGCAAACCCCGTCGTCGTCGAGATCGTCGCGATGGCCGTCATCCACCGGAGAGCCTGCCGGCGGATCGACGCACGCAGGACGCGAGGCCGCCGCGGGCTTCGCCGTCCGCGCGAATCGCATTCTGCCGGCGCCGCGTCGCTCAGTGATCGCTCTTCGCGCAGTTCGCGCAGTGACCGTAAAGCTCGTGTCGGTGTCGCAACAGACGAAAGCCGTAGCGTTCCGCGATCTCGTCCTGCGCGGACTCGATCATCGAACATTCGAACTCGATGATGGTGCCGCAGCGCAGACACACGAGATGGTCGTGATGCTCGCTGCGGATCTCGTACCGGGTGACCCCTCCGTCGAAATGACGTTCGTGTGCGAGCCCTGCCTCGCACAGCAGCTTCATCGTCCTGTAGACGGTGGTGAAACCGATGCCGGGGTGTGTGCGCTTGATGCGTTCGTAGAGCTCTTCGCTGGTGACGTGTCCCTTCGCGGACAAGAACGCGTCGAGAATCGCTTCGCGCTGGCGCGTGTGCTTGAGCTTCTTCGCGTCGAGATACCGCGCGAGCGCTTTGTACTCGATCTCGTGGGGCATCTGCCGACCTTACCCCCCGCGTCTTCGGCGATCAACGTGACGCCGGGCCCGCCCGCGCTCCGGTCGGCTCAAAGAAACGAGATCAGGTCTTCCGCCGCCTCGGCGATTTCGTCGTCCCGCCCGTCGGCGAGCAGACGGAGTTGCGAGCGAAGCCCCGGCGGCGCGGCCGTTGCGGCGCCGGCGCGATGCGCGTCGGCCAGTGCGGCAATCGCAGCCAGCACGAGCACCCGGTCGCCGGCATCCAGAAACACGGCGAGTAGCGACGGATCCTGCGGCATTCCCAGTGCATCCCGGTAGGCCGCGCAGGCCGCCGCCAATCCCGGCGTACCCTGCGCGTCACGCACGGCACGGGCGAGCGCTTCGGCCGCGGCGCCGCCTGGCGCGCCACTGAACAACAGGCCGAGCTTTCGCTTGTAGGCCTCCGTCGCCGCGCGCGAGCGCTCTCCGGTTCCGCCGCGCCCGCGATCATCGGACGCGACGTGACGCGAGCGGTTTCGTGCCGCGTCCCGCTCACGCCACGAACGCTTCGGTCGATCCTCGCGATCGTCGCTCATCGTGTGCTCTCCGTGATCGCCTCGCGCCCCTCGCGATCGGCGATGGCGAGATTGAACCGGGCGGCCTCGTTGTCGCAATCGAGGGCGAGTGCGCGACGGAACGCGGTCCGCGCGTCCTCCCGGCGGCCGGCCTGCGCATACGCGAGGCCGAGATGGTTCTGAATCTCGGACGCGTCGGGAAGGAGCTGTGCGGCGCGTTCGAGGCGTTCGATCGCGAGTTCGGGTCGTCCATGGTCGAGGGCGTCCGTGCCCGATCGATAGAGCCGCGCTCCCTCGAACGATGCGCAGCCGCTCGCGACGAGCAGCAGGATGGCGAGGCCGACACGGTGGCGGGCACGCAGGTCGCTCATCGCGTCATTGTCGCGGGGCAGAACGTGCCCGCAAGCCGGTTCGATCAGGCGTTTTCGATCAGCTCGACGCGGGCGACGACGGGCAAATGGTCGGAAGCCCGTTTTGCCGCAGGCGACGCATGCGCTCGCACGCCGAGGATCTTCAACCCGCGTGCGTAGACGCGATCGAGCGCCAGCACGGGGGCAGCGGCCGGAAAACTCGCGGGCCAGGCGAGATTGCCGTGCGCCTGCATCGCACCTTCGAGCGCGCGCGTCGCGCGACAGCTTCGCCAGGCATTCATGTCACCGACCAGCACGGCCGGCCCGCGTTGCAGATGCGAATGATCGAGTAGCTCGCGCACCTGCCGGTGCCGCGTTCGATCGACGAGCGCGAGGTGCGTCGCGATCACGGAGATCGGCATCGTCTGGTCACGAAATCGTACGGCGACCGCCACGCGCTTTTCGATCCGCGAGAACGAAAGATCGAGCACCGAGATGCTCTGAATGGGCCAGCGCGAGAGGATCGCGTTACCGAGATCACCGAGGCGGTGGGGTCGCGTGGCGGCGAACGCCACGTGCAGGCCGAGTGCGTCGGCGAGTCGATCGAGCGGGTCGTCGCCGGTCGCCGGGCGCAGCACTTCTTGCAGCGCGATCACGTCGGCCGCGAGCTCCGAGATCACGAAGCACGCGCGGGCGGGATCCGGCGTGCTCCGGCCGTTGAGCCCCGTCCAGCGATGCACGTTGTACGTCGCGACTTCGAACGCTTGCCCCATCTCGGGGGGACGGATCGGCTGAGCGGGAGCGCGGACGAAGCACAATTCGCGCGGCCGGTCGGAGTCGGAATCGACGATCGAACGCGCAGCACCCGGCCGCTGCGGCGTTCCCCTCGTTCGCCCTCGATCTCCGGCGCGAGCCTTCCAGCGTTCACGAATCGTCGGCATCGGTTGTTTCGACCACCTCGAATCGAGCGTAGCCGATGCCGCCCGCCGCTCGCGCGGTTGCGGGCCCGTGCAGTTGCCGTCTCGTTGCCGATCGCCCCGTGACCGGCAGGGCGCCGGCTTCGGGCAAGGGGCGGGCGCGATCGACCGATGAGATTCCCATGCACGGCACGCATTCACCCGACCCGCTCGCCACACTCGCCAGCGTGCCGGCCGTTCGCGATGCGGCGCGTGCGCTGATCACCGCCGTCGCCGAACAGACGCGACGACAGGTGCTCGACGCCACGCACTACGAAGCCACCCTTCGCGAGATTTCGACCGTGCGCGGGCGACCACTCTTTCTGCCCGCGCTTCTCGGTGGCACGGGATCGGGCGCCCGCGTTCGACTCGCCGATGGTCGCGAACTGCTCGACTTCATCGGCGGGATCGGCGTCTACGGAATGGGTCACGCCGATCCCGATTTGCTCGAAGCGGCCGTCGTGGCGGCCGCCGGTGACGTCGTCTTTCAGGGGCACCTCGCTCCGGGCTCCGAGTATCTGCGCCTCTCGAAGGCGCTGCTGCGACACGCCGGCCCGCATCTCTCGCACGTCTGGCTCGGCACCTGTGGCGCGATCGCGAACGAGAACGCGCTGAAAATGATCTGGCAGCACCATGCGCCCGCCGATCGCATCGTCGTCTTCGATCACGCGTTCGCAGGCCGTACGACGACCCTCGCGGAGCTGACCGACAAGCCCGCGTATCGCGACGGTCTTCCGCTGCGTGGAAACGTGCTGCACGTTCCGTTCTTCGATCCGCGAGATCCGTCCTCGACGGCGCGAAGTCTCACCGCGCTCGACGCACATCTCGCTCGATTCCCAGGGCGAATCGCGGCGATGCTCTTCGAGCTGGTGCAGGGCGAAGGCGGCATTCGTCCCGCGCCGCGCGAGTTCTTCGCGACGCTGATGCAACGCTGTCGCGACGCGCGACTCTCGGTCTGGGTCGACGAGGTTCAGACCTTCGCCCGAACCGGTGAACTCTTCGCCTTCCGCCGGCTCGGGCTCGAGGAGTGGGTCGACATCGCGACCGCCGGCAAGATCCTGCAGGGCAGCGCCGTCCTCTTCCGCGCGTCGCTCGCACCGCGAGAAGGACTGGTCGCCGGAACCTACGCGGGCGCGACCGTCGGCATGGCGGTCGGCACGCGCATCATCGAACGACTCGAGTCGGAAGGATTCTTCGGAGAGAACGGCCGCATCGTCCGCCTGGGGCGCGACATCGCCTCACGAATCGACGCGCTTCGCGCGCGCATGCCCGACGCCGTCGGCGATTCGGATGGCACGGGCGCGATGCACGCGTTCGTTCCCTTCGACGGCAGCGCGGCCGCAGTGCAGGCCGTGATTCGTGCGGCGTTCGCGGAAGGGGTTTTCGTCTTTTCGGCGGGCGCATCGCCTGCGCGTGTCCGGCTGCTGCCACCGGTCAACGTGACGCCGGACGAGCTCGACGAAGGATTCGCCGCGCTCGGACGCGCGCTCGGACGCGTCGCGCAGGCACGGGCTCTCCCGTGCTGATGCTTCGTCCCGTGCAGCGCGACGATCTACCGGATCTCGTGCGTCTCGCGGCACTCCTCGACTCGATGAATCTGCCGGATGATCCCGAGTTTCTGGCCGCACGGATCGAGGCTTCGGTCGTCTCGTTTTCGAACCCCGCCCTCGATCGCTGCCGCGCGAGTTACGTCTTCGTACTCGAAGACAGGGCGCAACATCGCGTCGTCGGAACGTCGATGATCCTCGCGAAGCACGGATCGCCCGAAGCACCGCACTACTGGCTCGAACTCTCGACCGAAGAACGCAGCTCGACCGATCTCGGGCGCCGATTCGTGCATCCGAAGCTGCGTTTGCGATCGAGCGAAGACGGGCCGACCGAGATCGGCGGCATCGTGCTCGACCCGGCCTACCGCGGTCATGCGCGCAAGTGCGGAAAGGCGCTCTCGGTGGTGCGATTCGCGTACATCTCCGCTCACCCCGAACGATTCGAGCGCGAGGTGATCGCGGAGATGCTCTCTCCCTTCGAAGCGGACGGACGCAACGCCCTCTGGGACGCGTTCGGCGCGCACTTCACCGGGATGTCGTTTCGCGAGGCGGACCGGATGTCGTCGCGTAGCAAGGGATTCATCGCCGACCTGTTTCCGCGCGATCCCGTGTACGTGACGCTCTTCCCGGCACACGTGCAGGCGATGATCGGCGAGCCCGGAGGTACGGCGCGCGCCGCGCTCCGCATTCTCGAACGCACGGGGTTCCGGTTCTTGAATCAGGTCGACCCGTTCGATGGTGGCCCGTACTACGGTGCAGCGCGTGACGCGATCGCCTCGGTGCGCGAACGGCGCGAACTCGTGCTTCCTGCCCTCGCCGCAGCCGAGCACGGCGACGACGAAGCGCGAATCGCTCTGGTCTCGGCGGAAACCGCGATCGGATTTCGGGCGACCGTCGTTCCGCTCGACGCGGAAGGAACTCCACTGGTTTCGCACGAATGCCGCACGGCGCTCGGCGTGAAGAGCGGCGATCGCGTCGCGGTGACGCCGCTGCCATGACGAGACGACCGGGCGTGCGAGCGACTTCGAGAGCGAACACGAGCCGTGCGTTCGGGAACCGTGCACGATGAGCGACCGCTTCGTCAGTCGCTCCCCGTTCGATCCCGGCGACGTTCTCGGCGAGTTCGCGCGGTGTGATGCGGCCGCGGTCGATGCGGCGACCGATCGTTCTCGAGCTGCTTTTTCTCGCTGGCGCGAGACGACGATCGAGGCGCGCGTACGGATTCTGCGCGCGTTTGCCGCGAGGGTGCGCGAGCGAGAAGACGAGCTGGCGCGCCTGATCGCTCGCGAGGTGGGAAAGGCGCTCTGGGATGCGCGGGCGGAGGCCTCGCTCGTTCCGGCGAAGATCGAACTCACGATCACCGACGGGTTGCGTCTCATCGCGCCGATCGAAGCGGCGGCCGGGGCGCGTGCGACCTTCCACCCCCGCGGTGTGCTGGCCGTGATCGGGCCCTTCAACTTCCCCGCACATCTTCCGAACGGACACATCGCGCCAGCACTGGTCACCGGAAACGCCGTGATCTGGAAGCCGAGCGAGCTCGCGCCGGCCGTCGCGGAATGGATCGCCGTCCGCTGGGCCGAAGCCGGTCTTCCCGACGACGTGCTCGTCGTCGTCCAGGGAGGCGCGGAGACCGGGCGCCTGCTCGCCGGGCATCGCGACATCGATGGTGTGCTCTTCACGGGGTCATGGACCGCGGGCCGCTCGATCACGGCCGCGAACCTCGACCAACCCGACAAGATTCTCGCGCTCGAACTCGGCGGGAAGAACGCCGTCGTCGTGTTGCGCGACGCCGATCTCGAACTCGCCGTCGCCGAGACGGCGGTTTCGATCTGCGCGAGCACGGGGCAGCGCTGCTCGTGCGCGAGCCGAATCTTCGTCGCGCGCGAGATCGCAGAGCCCTTCACCGATCGCCTGGTGCGCGTTCTTCGCGGGGTGCGCGCCGGCCATCCCTTTGATCCCGGCGTCTTCATGGGCCCGCTCGTCTCGTGCAGCGCGCACGAGAAGTTGTCTCGGTTTCGTGCGCGCGCGCGCGAGGCAGGAGGCGAAACGCTGCTCGGAGGCGAAATCGAACTACCGGCGCCGTACACCGCTCCGGGCCTCGTTCGCTTCTCGAACACCGCGCAGACGCATCCCGCTCAGCGCGACGAATGGTTTGGTCCGGCTGCCGCGCTCTACGCGGTCGACGATCTCGCGCAGGCGATCGATGCGGTGAACGACGCGGATTTCGGCCTCGTCGCGTCGGTCTTCACCCGCGACGCAGCGGCCTTCGATCACGCGCGCGGGCGGGTTCGCACGGGTCTGCTCAACTGGAACCGCGGGACGATCGGCGCCAGTGGACGGCTGCCGTTCGGAGGTCGAGGCCGCAGCGGCAACGATCGACCGGCGGGGCTCTTTTCGACGCTCTACTGCACGTTCGTTCAGTCCCATCTCGAACACTCCGGCGGCTTCGATCCGGCCACACTGCCGCCCGGGATGCCGCGTCCATGACCCCGCCGGCGCGCTGGCAGCGAACCGTCTTGATGGGAGACCCGGCTCATTTCAGCGTGCAGGGCGGCGCCAATCCGCACACGCGCACGCGATGGGGCACGCGGCGGCGGACGGATCGCGCGCGCGCAATCGAGCAGTGGAACCGATTGCGCGACGTTCTCGTCGACCTCGGGGTGCGCGTGGTCGTGGTACCGCCCGATCCCGCACATCCCGGCCTCGTCTATCCCGCCAACGCCGGCTTTCAATCGGACGTCGACGCCGAGGTCGCGCCGGCGAGCAAGACTTTCTTCCTCGCGAATCTGCTGCCGACGCGCGCCGGCGAACGGCCTCACTACGCGCGCGTGCTCGAGTCTCTCGGTCTGCGCACCGCGGCCATCGATCCTCGGTTTCGCTTCGAAGGGGAAGCCGACTTCTTTCCGACCGGCGATCGATACCTGCTGACGCACGGGCGCATCGAGCGGCAGCGCTTCGTTCCGGCGTTCGCCTTCCCGCCCTGGCGACGCGTCTATGGATTTCGCACCGACGCGCGAGTCGAGCCGCTGCTGGCGCAGATCGTCGCGCCGCGTCCGGTGTTGCGCCTCGAACTGATTCGCGAGGCGCACTATCACGGTGACACCGCGATCTCGGCCTTTGGGACCGAACGGCGACACTTGCTGGTGTATCGAGAGGCACTCGCGACTGCTTCGTGGGATCGCTTGCTCGATGCCGTCGGTGCGGACGCGATCGTGACGCTCGAACGGGACGACGCAGCTCGCTACGCGGCCAACTCGTTCACGTTCACGCGCGAAGGCGAATCCTTTCTGGTCTTGCCCGGCGGAGTCTCGGATCGACTGCTCGGCCAGGTGCGCGAGCGCGGCGTCACCCCGGTGGTGGTGGACGTTTCCGAGTTTTTGCTGAAGGGAGGCGGAAGCGTGAAGTGCATGATCGGGGATCTCGGTCCGCTACCGGCCTGAAGTCGTTCGCTTCGATCAGCGGCGCTGTATCCTCATGCGGGTTCCCCACTGGATCGAGAGCATGACTTCGTCGGCGGCGAGCTCGATCGGGAACAGGCAGCCTCCGATCTGCGCGTCGTGAAGGCTCGCTCCGTGAAGGTCGGCGTCGGAGAGATCGACGCCGCGCAGATCCGCATTTCGCAGATATGCGCCGCGAAGAATCGCGCGATGCAAGTCCGCACGGCGCAGATCGACCATGCGCAGATCGGCGTTCGTGAGATCGGGCGGCGCCTTCGCGGCCTCGACGTTGAACTCGTCGATCCGTTCGTCGCGCAGGAGACGGATCAGCGCGGAATCTCGGATCAGCGCCATGCCGTGCCTCCGTTCGGCCGTGGACGCGCAGGCGGCGCGAGCACGCTCGTTCTCGGCGTCGCGACGCGCCCCGCCCGGTCTTCGTCTCGTCATCGACGGAACGCGTCGGCCGACTTGAGCGCCGGGAGGCATCGAGCACGGCGCTCGATGCCTCCCGGCCCCGGGATACCCGCTCAGCTCGCGTCGGGGCGCGGTGTCTTCGGCCCGCTTTTCGGAAGCTCGGGCTTCGCGATCAGCGCCGCGGGCGGCTCTCCCGTGAGTCCGCCGAGAAAGGCCCCGATCGACCGCACCTGTCCGTCCGTCAGTTCGCGCCCGAGCTGATGGCGGGCCATCAGCCGCACGGCCTCGTCGAGCGTCGCGATGCTGCCATCGTGAAAGTACGGCGCGGTCTTCGCGATGTTTCGCAGCGAAGGCACCTTGAACACGAAGCGATCGGCGGCATTTTGCGTGACGTTCTCACGCCCTCTGTCGTTCGTCTCGAAGGGCTTCACCGCGCCGAGCTTTTGGTACATGCCGCCACCCACGGCCGCACCGTTGTGGCAGGTGATGCAGCCCGCATCCATGAACGCCGCGAGGCCCTCCTGTTCGGCCGATCCGAGCGCACGCGTGTCTCCCTGCAGAAATCGATCGAACGCGGACGGCGTGAGCAGGCGGCGTTCGAAGGCGCCGATCGCCTTCGCCATGTTGTCGTAGGTCACCGGGTTCTTCTGGTTCGGGAAAGCGGCGCGGAACGCCGTCCGATAGCCGGGAATCGACGCGAGCACCGCGACCGTTGCGGCTTCGCTCTTCATCGCCATCTCGACGGGATTGAGCACGGGGCCCTTCGCCTGGTCTTCGAGCGTCGCCGCGCGACCGTCCCAGAATTGGGCGAGGTGCAGGCCCGCGTTGTAGACGGTCGGCGAGTTGCGGTTCCCTCGCTGCCCTCGATGCCCGGGCGAGGTCCGCTCGCCATCGACACCGAAGCGGTCGAGCGCGTGGCACGAGTTGCACGAAATCGTCTGGCTTCGCGAGAGCCGCGGCTCGTAGTACAGCATGCGCCCCAGCGTGATCTCCGCCTCGCGGATCGGTTCTCCCGATCGCGCCACCTCGGCCGGCAACGCGGCGAACACCGATCGCGCTCGGGTGAGCAGGGCCGAGGGATCGGGCGCCGCGGGCGCCGTCTCGTTTCCGGCCGGCGTGGTGGGGGCACAGGCGAGGCCGAAGATCGCCGCCGCAGACGCCGCGGCCAGCAGGATGGAAGTCGATCGACGTCGAATCACGAACTCTCCTTCTCTCGCGACGATCTCACGTCGCCACTCCCGGGTTCCCAATTCTCACGCCGACTCCGCGGCCGGGTGCGAATGCGCGGGACGCGGCCCCGCTCCGGAACATCGCCCGGCTCACGCGCGTCCACCCGCCGGCTTCTTTCGGCACTGCGGACATCGTCCGGTGAATTGCACGACGTGGTCGTGAATCTCGAATCCGTTCGCGCGTGGCGGCGCGATGCGATCGAGCGCCGGCAGCGTCACGTCTTCGACGCGACCACAGTCGACACAATGAACGTGATGGTGTCGTTCGCGACGGGCCTCGAAACGAACCGCCGTCCCGGAGTGGGAGATCCGAACCACGAGCCCCATCTCGCGCAGCGCTTCGAGCACCCGATAGACCGTTCCTCGAGAGATCCCGGGAAGTCTAGACCTCGCGTCTTCGTAGACGGAATCCGGAGTCGGATGGTCGGATCGTTCGGCGAGCGTCGCGAGCACCACCCGGCGCTGCGCCGTCAGCGGAATGCCGCGCACGCGGCAGGCGTCGCGCAACTCGTCGAGCAACCGGGCGGCGAGCGCTCCGGCGTCCGGAGGACGGGGCGGCTGTGCATTCGCCCCGACCCCTGTTGCGCGGGAAAGGCGACGCACCGGCCCGTTTCGCCCTCGCCCCTCGGGCCCGCGTCCATCACCGGCGGCTCGTCTCATGAACAGGAATGTTTCTCGACTGCGAGAGTCTGTCAAACAGGGGAGGCCGACGGATCACGCGTCTCTCGGGGTCATCGAAAGCCACGTGACGCAGCGCCGGCAATGGCCACGGCCACGCGGAGCGGAAGTCACGCGCGGCCGCGGCCGAGAGGCCTCGGCGAGCCA
>CAZDHU010000245.1:0-32279 GCA_964505355.1 uncultured Myxococcaceae bacterium
CGGGCATCGTCGCGACCGCCGCGGGGCGCAGCGGGTTTCCGCCGGGAGATCTGCCCGAGATCGCGTTTCTCGGGCGCTCGAACAGCGGGAAGTCGAGCCTGCTCAATCGGCTCGCGCAGCGCCGTCAGCTCGCGCGAACGAGCGCGACGCCGGGCAAGACCCGCCTCGCCAACTTTTTTCGCCTGCGCATCCGAATCGGAGCGCGCGATGCGCCGCACCGCGTGGCATCGAGGCGCGGCCCGGAGCTGGCGCCTGCGCCGCACGCGGGCGATTCGCGCGAGCCGATCGAACGCGCGCTGTTGCTGGTCGACCTTCCCGGCTACGGCTTCGCGCAGGTATCGCAGACGGAACGCGAGAGCTGGCGAGGGCTGGTCGAAAGCTATCTCGAACATCGAGAGCCGCTGCGCGCGGTCGTCTTGCTGCTCG
The DNA here is from genome assembly GCA_964505355.1 of uncultured Myxococcaceae bacterium. Taxonomy (GTDB): domain Bacteria; phylum Myxococcota_A; class UBA9160; order UBA9160; family UBA9160; genus CAZDHU01. The sequence continues at coordinate 427 of CAZDHU010000245.1, forward strand.
ATCTGCGCCGCGATCCGCGCGATCAAGAGCTGGATCTGCTCGCGTGGCTCGAAGCGCGCTCGATTCCCGTGGTGCTCGCGCTGACCCGGGCGGACAAGCTCGCGCCGATGCAGCGCGCGCGCCGCGCGGCCGCACTCGCTCGCACGCTCCGCATGCCCGCGGAGCAGATCGTGACGACCTCCTCGCTGAGCGGGCTCGGCATCGACGCGCTCTGGCAGGCGCTACTCGGCCGGCTCTGAGCTGCGGCGCAAGGGCAGGGCGCACCGCTTTCTCGCTGCCGTCTGCGGGCTCGGGTGCGCGGGCGGTTCGGCCGATTCATCGGGACGATGGCCGAGCGAGCGAACCAACTCGAGCCTCGAAGCGCGCGCTGTCTGCCGCACGGGCGGATCTACGACCGGCGAACGGCGATCGGGTGCCCGGCCTGTCTGGTGGACGCATCACCGCGGCCTCGTCCGCCGGAGTCGCGTCGCACCGGCAGCGCGCTGCTGCTTCTTCTGCTGCTCGGCGTTGCGTTTCTCTGCCTGCCGGACGGATTCGTGGTCTTGACGGCGCGCGAAGCCCCGAGCGACGGGCACGACGGCGAAGACGTGGCGCGAAACGAGACGGCGTCGCGGCGCGCCGCCGCGGGCACGATCGATCCCGGCGCCTACCGGGATCTCATCGAGTCTCTCGAAGCCGTGCTCTACCGGCCAGAGACACCCGAGTTCGATGCTCCGGAAACGGTGGGTGCGCTCGCCATGCGGCTCGGCGAGCGGCTCTACGCCGATCTCGGCCCGCTCGCCGGAAAGCGTGCCCTCGTCGATCTCGCCCTCTTCGGCAGTGAGATCGAATCGAGCACCGATGCGGGCTACGCGACGCCGTCGCTCGACGGACCACGGGCGCGCTGGGAGGAACTCCGCCGCGCGCTCTTTCGCCCGGCGCCCTGGTTCCGACGCACCGACGCGGCTCTGGTGGTCGCACAGCAGCCGGTCCCGCACCGCGTCGCGATCCTCGATCTGCTCGCGCTGCGCAGCTTTGCCGACGAAATCGACGCCATGCTGCAGGGCGCTCGCGACGGGCTGATGCGCTTCGGCGAACCGGGCGTGGATGTGGCCGAGGCCTCGCGCGAAGAACGCGAACTCGTGCGGCGGTTCCGATTCTTTGCCGAAGAATGGGACGCGCGCGTTCGTCTGCTGCAGGGGCGGATGCCGCACGCGCCGCCGCTCGATGGCGATCTGCACGCGGTGGGTGCGCATCAGGCGCTCGGCCAGGCCCTTCATCAGCTCTCGCTCGCGACGACGTCGGTCGGCGATGCGGCGGTGCCGATGAAGTGGTGGCGCGGGCAGTGCCTCGACGCGGCCGCGGCGCGGATCGCCGAAGCACGAAAGGAGATGAAGCTCGTTCGTCAGACGACGGCGCGCGCCGACGCGGAGCACGCTCGCTGAGGCGCAGCGACGGACCGAGGCGGAGCGCCCGCACGCCGTTCGAGTTTCCGTTCGAGTCCAGGAGCCGTTCGCGTGCAGGCTGCCACGCCCGGCGACGCGTCAGCGGAAGAGATCGCGCGCGCGATCTCGCAGCAGCGCGCGTGCGCTACCGACACCGAACGGTGTCAGCCCGCGGATCCAGACCGCCGGAACGCCGGCCTGTTTCACCATCAACAATCCCGCCGCGGCGGCGAGCTGATCGGCGGTGGCGGTGGCCGTCACTTCGAGCCGTCGTCCCATCAGGTCGCGCCCGCCGCGCAGGTCGTCGATCGGTTCGATGCCCGCGCAGCCGAGCGCCACGTCCACCAGTCCTTCGCGCCAGGGCCGGCCGAAGGTGTCGGAGACGATCACGCCGAGCGGGCCGGCGCCCGCCGCCAGCAGCGCCTCGCGCAGTCGCGCGGCCGAAGCGTCGGGATCTTCCGGCAGCAGCACCGCCGTGCCCTCGGCCGGTGCGTTCGACAGATCGACGCCGGCGTTGGCGCAGACGAAGCCGTGGCGCGTCTCGCAGATGAGGACGCCCGGCCCGCGTCGCACGATGCGCGCGCTCTCGCGCAGCACCACTTCGACGTGACGGGGATCCTTGCCGTCTTCGGTGGCGAAGCGAATCGCCTCCGCCGACGGTGTGATTCCGGCGAGCGGCACGATCCGTCCTTCCGCCTTCGACACGATCTTCTGGCAAACGACGAGCACGCCGTCGTGCAGCGACACCGCACTGTGTCGGGCCGCAGCGAGCACGAGCGGCGCGAGATCGTCTCCTGCGCGTACCAGCGGGATTCCGTCGAGCGCTTGCAGGTGCAGTTCGCGGCTCACGGCCGGTTCGCCCCGTCCTGCGCGAGCAGGGCACGCGTTCGCGAGCCGCCACCCGCGGTGAGCACGAATTGCGCGACGTCACGGGGATCGTCGAGGTCGATGGCGAGCCCCGGGCGCGTCACTTCTCGCAGCGCGACGCCGCGCTCGCGGGCGGCATCGCGATGGGCCTGCGCGCTGGCGCCACCGAAACACGGCTCGATCGCATCCGGCGGCGCGCAGAGCAGCGCGGTGGTGCCGCCGTCGCGCGCGGGCGCGAGCACGACGCCGCGTCCGCCGATTTCGCCCAGCGCGTCGAGCATCGCGTCGACGTCGCCGGCCGTCACACCCGCGACGTCCCCGAGCAGAATCAGCACGGCCTGCGCGCCCTCGCGAGCGAGAGAGTCGCGCGCCGTGCGCAGCGACGCGTTGAGCCCTTCGTCCGCTTCCACGATCGCCCGCGCACCGTGCGCGCGCGCCGCCTCGGCCACCGCTTCGTCTTCGGTGACGACGGCGACTTCACCGATCCGCGGCGACGCGACCAGCGGCTCGAGTACGTCGCCGAGCATCGCGAGCGCGAGCCGGCGCGTGAACGCGCGATCGCCGAGCGGAGCGAGGCGCGACTTCGCGAGATCGAGCCGCTTGAGCGGAACCAGCGCGGCGATCACGCGATCGCACCGATCAGATCGAGTGACGCGCGGGCCAGCGCGGCGGCGGCGTCCGCGTCGCGCATGATCGTGTCGACGACGCGTGTTCGCAGGCCGAGCGCACGCACGTCGGTCTCCTGCGCCGCATCCTGCACGTCGAGCACGAAGCCGTGGACGAGCCCGCGATAGATCGAGGCCACGCCGCGCGCGGAGACTTCGATCCCCGTGCCGCGCAGCAGTCGGTCGGCCGGTCCCTTGACCGGACGCCCGCCGACGATCGGCGAGATCGCGACCACCGGCGCGCCCGAGGCGGCGATCGCCTGCCGCACGCCGTGAACGGCGAGGATCGGTCCGATCGAGACCACGGGGTTGCTCGGGCAGACGAGAATCGCCCGCGCCGTGCGCAGCGCTTCGCCCGCGCCGGGCGCGATTCGTGCGCGCCGCGCGGCCGACAGATCGACCGCGCGCACCTCGTCCGGCGCTCCGTCTCGCGCGAGATACTCCTCGAAGTGCACCACGCGTCCCCCGCCGAGCTCGACCAGCGTGGGACAGGGATCTTCGGACATGGGCAGGATTTTCGTGGAAACGCCAAAGGAGCGCCGGATCTCGTCCGTGACCGCCGCGAGGCCGGTGCCCGCCCGCAGCCGCAGCGTGCGATGCAGCGACACCGCGAGGTCGCGATCGCCGAGCCGGAACCAGGTTTCGTGTCCGAGACGCCCGAGGCCGTCGATCACTGAAAAGGTGTCGCCCGCCAGTCCGTAGCCGCGTTCGGGATCGACTTGATGGGCCAGCGTGTAGGTCACGATGTCGAGATCCGGCGAGACGTGGACGCCGTAGAACTCCCGGTCGTCGCCCGTGTTGACGATCACCGTCAGCTCGCCGGGCTCGATCACTCGCACCAGTCCGCGCAGAAAGCGCGCGGCGCCGACGCCGCCCGCGAGCGCGACCAGCGGCCCGATCTGCGATCCGCGTCGTTCCGTGCCTTCGCCGCGCGCCGGTGCGAGCGCGCTCGCCGCGCCGGACGGGCTCCCGGCCGCGCGCCGGGGCATCAGCGCCCGTCGAGCCGATCGCGCTGGTCGCGAAGGGTGCGAAGGTCCGCCTGCAGGCGAGGAAGCCGCTGCGCGATGGTGCGAAAATCGTCGCGCTCGCGGAGGCCCGGCGAACTCTCGGTCGGCGTTTCGGAGAGCATCGCCTTGATCGCTTCTTCATCGCGCTCGACGGCGTCGGTGAGCGAGGCGATGCGTGCGTCGAGCGAGGCGACGTCCACGCCTGACGGCGGCGTGGACGGGGTTCGATCGCCGGAACGCGTTGCAGCCGCCGTCGTTCGTTCGGCCGGAGCCGGTTCGGTGCGATCCGAGCTGCGATGCGTGGCGGCCGTCGTCGTGGAGGGCACGGCGTCTCGCGAGATCCAGGCGGGATCGGCCGCGGGCGTCGCCGGCGCCTCGGGCTGCACCGCTTCGAGCCGGCCGCGCACCGATCGCGGAACACGGTCGAGGTTCGCGGTGTAGTGGGCGACGCCCTGCTCGTCGATCCAGCGGTAAATGACCGGCGCACTCTGCTGCGCGCTCGCAGGCCGGGCCGCCGGCAACCACGCGGCGCCTGCGGCGGCGAGGGTGAGAATCGGGATCGTCCGCAGGCGTCGAGGAAATCGCATCGCGCCGATTCTTCTGAAGCGCGAGAACGCAGTCAACCCGGACGCGGCGGCGCGTGATCGCCGGTCGACGGGGCGTATCCGCGGGTGCTCGCCGGCGCTGCGCTCACGCCACTCGACCCGTGCACGGACGAGGGCTTGCGCGATCGACGCGCGCGCTCGTCGATGGCACGTCGATTGCTCTATCCCGAGTTCGTGACCACACGCGACGAACGCGATCAACCGGCTCGCCGAACTCTGCCCCGCGGCGCGCGTCCCGCGGACACGCCGGCCGGAAACGGAAGCCGCGGCGCACGCAGCACCCCGGCGCGATCTGCGCTCGCCGGGTGCGTCGCGCTTCTCGCCGCGGTGTTCCTGGCCGGCGATGCCGCATCGGCGCCGCTCGGGCCGCCGCGTCGCGCGAGCGGTGGCGGTGCGGTTCGCGCACTCGCCGTCGACGCCCCGCGCGGGCGGATCGCGTATGCCGACGAGCGCCGCGTGCACCTGCGCGAGGCAGACTCGGCCGAACGCGACGTGCTTTCGGCGAACGAAGTCGTTGCGCTGGCCTTCGCCGAAGACGGCACGCTCTTCGCGGGCAGCGCGGAGGGATTGCAGCGCATCGACCTCGACGGGCGCATTCGGAGCGCCTCGCCCGCGCCGGGTGATCGCGCGCGCATCGTCCATTCGGTCTCCGCCGCTGCGGGCGTGATCGCGGTGGGCGGGCCGGCCGGGGCCTTCGTCTCGCTCGACGGCGAGCGCTGGCAGGAAGTCACGAGCGGTGTCCCGGCCGGCGCGGTGGACTCCGTGCTGCTGCGCGTCGCACCGGCAGGAGCCGAGATCTGGCTGGCCGTCGATGGCGAGGTGCGATTCGCGCGCGTCGAACGGGTCGGAGACGCACTGCGCATCGCATCCGCGCAACGCGTCTCGCTGCCGCGAACGGCCGAGATCGGGGACGACGACGTTGCGCCGTCGATCGAGCTGTCGAGCGATCCGCAGACGCATGCGGTCGTGGTCCTTGCGGGCGATCGCCTCTACGTCGCAGGCGATGCGGGCTGGCGTGAGATCCGGCCTTCGCTTCCGCCGGGTGCGCGCCTTGCGCGCCTGCTCGTCGCGGGCGAGCGGGTGCTGGTCGGCAGTGATCGCGGGCTTCTCGAAGCGGCGTCATTCGACGGCATCTTCGTGCGCGCACCGACTCCGCTCGGCACGACGCCGGTTCACGCGCTCGCGGCGGATGCCGGGCGCGTATTGATCGGGACGTCCGACGGCCTGTTCGAGATCGCCACCGGCACAGGCGCTTCGCCGCGGACGGCGGACCTCTCGCCGCTCGACCGTGCGCCCGCCGATCGGTTCGTGGATCCCCCGGTGCAGGAGGTCTATCGCGTCGCCCTGCGCTGGCTCGATCTCGGCCCTGCGCGTCTGCGGTCGCTGCGTCGGGGTGTCGATCGGCGGGCACTCCTGCCCGACGTCTCGATCGGCGTCGGTCGCGAATCGTTTCTTCATCGCGGCTGGAACCGCGATGAGTCGTTCGTTTCGGGCGACACGCGACACCTGTTCGACAGCGATCGCACCCGGGGCGCCGATCTCGAGGCGAAGATCGCGCTGAGCTGGGATCTCGGCGGCCTCGCCTATCCCGAGCACGCGGTCGATCTGCTGCGCGAATCGCGGCAGGTGATTCAGCTCCGCGACGACGTGCTCGACGAAATCGCGCAGCTCTACTTCGAACGCCGGCGCACGCTGCTCGAACGCGTGTCGCTCGACCCGTCCGCGCGGGGCGAGCGCGAGCGATTGCGGCTTCGCGCCGACGAACTCGCCGCCGGGCTCGATGCGTGGACCGGCGGCTGGTTCTCGCGCCACGCGAGCGCCCCGGCGCCCGATGCGAACTCATCCCCGAACCCGGAAGGAGTGCTGTCCGATGAGCGTTGATCTTCGTCGCCTGCCGTTGCCTGGTCTCCTGCTCGTGCTCTTCGCCGGCGAGGCTGGCGCCTTTCCGCTGATCTCGGAGGTGTTCTACGACGCCGTCGGATCCGACAACGGCCTTTCCTTCATCGAGATCTCGGGTCTGCCGGGCACGAGCCTCGACGGCTACGTGCTCGAGAACGTCAACGGTGGAGACGGCCAGACGGCGGGCACGATCTCGCTCGCCGGCCTGATTCCGGCGAGCGGCCTCTTCGTCGTCGCCGACGAGAGCAGTGCCGGGGTGACGGCGGTGCCCGGCGCGACGCTGCTTCGCAACTTCGACCTGCAGAACGGTCCGGACTCGCTGGTGCTGCGAAACGCCGGCGGGATCGTCGACGCGCTCGGATACGGCGTCTTCGGCGCGGGCGAGGTCTTCGCAGGCGAAGGCCTGCCGGCGGCCGACCCGCCCGCGGGGTCGAGCCTCGCGCGCGTCTTCGCCGACCTCGACCAGAACGACAACAGTCTCGACTTCATCGAGCTGGCGACGCCGACCCCGGGGGCCGCGCCGTTCGCCACCGTGCCCGAACCGGGCCCCGGGGCCCTGCTGGCCTCGGGGCTCGTGCTGCTCGCGGGCGGCCGGCGACGTCGCCGGATCGTTCCGCGCGGGGCCTGAGCCCTCGGTCTGTTCGCGGCGACCCCTTGCCTCCCCCTTCCGGGCGGTCGTCGTTCCGGAGCCCCGGCGCGCACAGTGCTCGCCGGGGCTCCCTCTGCGCGAGACCCAGCGGGTGGTCTCGGTCGGGCGCGCCCGCGGAGGGCCGGCCAGTCGCCGATCGAGCGCCGTCGCCCGGCAGACCGGTTCAGCGACCGGCAGCGACAGCCGATAAACTGCGCGCGATCCGACGGATCGGGGCGGACGTGCGCGCGTTTGCGCCGGAGCCGATCGAGCGAGAGGGGGACGCGGGCGCGTGCTGCCCGGCTTCAATACCAACATCCGCCACCGCGGCGTGCTGTTCCACGTCCAGACGGAGGACAGCGGGCGCGCGCATCCGCACGTCATCACCCATCTCTTTCACGCCGGCACGATCATCGCGTCCGAGAAACGCGGCTACGCCGATCGCCTCGACGCCGAAGATCTCGCGGGCGAAGTGCGGCGCCAGATGGAGTCGCAGCACAAGGCGATGTTGCTGCGCCTTCGCCGCAGCGAACTCGACAAGGTGATCGCCGATCGGCTGGGCCCCGAGCAGTTCGCACCGGACGGCGATGCGGCGTCGCTGACGCAGCCGGAAGGGATCGACGTGCCGGCGACGCCGGCTCCGATCACGGTCCCGGCGCCGGCGGTCGCGGCCTCGTCTCCGGCGGCCGCAGCCGGCGCGATCGATCCCGACGCCCCGCTCGACGAACTCGTGCTCGACTGGCTGGTGGCCCGCGCGCGCCGCGGTGGCGCGACGTCGCGGTGAGCGACGCGCTCGCGGCACCCGGCACCGAGGCGCTCGCGTCGATTGCCCGCACGACCGCCCGGGACGCCGAAATCGATCGCAGCGTGGCGGCCCACATTCGACTCGAACACGTGTCGAAGTCGTACCTCGCGGGGAGCTATGCGCTTCACGACGTTCACTTCGAGGTCGAGCGCGGTGAACTCGTCTTTCTGACCGGATCGAGCGGTGCGGGCAAGACGACGCTGCTGCGGTTGCTCTTCGCGGCTGAACGGCCGAGCGAGGGGCGAATCGTCGTCCTCGGGCAGGACGTCGGCGCGATGCGGCGGCGCGAGATCTCCCCGTTTCGGCGCCGCATCGGCGTCGTGTTCCAGGACTTCAAGTTGCTTCCCCGGTACAGCGTCGAACAGAACGTGCAGCTCGCGCTCGACGTGGTGGGCGTGCCGCCGCGCGAGGCGCGCGCACGCACCTTCGCGATGCTCAAGTCGGTCGGTCTGCAACATCGCCGGCATCACGCGCCGCTCTCGCTTTCCGGCGGCGAACAGCAGCGCGTTGCGCTCGCGCGTGCGCTGGTGAACGAACCCGAGCTTCTGCTGGCCGACGAGCCCACCGGCAACCTCGATCCCGAACTCACGGTCGAGATCCTCGACTTGATCGCGAGCGCGGCCACGCGCGGCACCACGGTCATCGTCGCCACGCACGATCAGACCGTGCTCGAACGCCATCGCCGCCGAACGCTGCGTCTCGAGAACGGTCGCGTGGTTTCCGATCTGCCAGCGCCGGGCCGGAGTGTCCGTTGAACCCGATTCCCGCCGGTCTGCTCGTTCGCGTGCGCTGGATCGTGCGCTCGGCACTCGCCGGGCTGCGTACGACGCCGTGGAACAGCCTTGCCGCGCTGCTCACGATCGCGGTCACGCTCGTGCTCGCGGCTGGATTCGTGTTGTTGCTGCGCAACCTGCACGGTCTGATCGAGCGCGTCGGCGAGGACGTGCGGGTGACGGCGTATCTGGCCGCCGATCTCGACGAAACCGCGGCGCGCGAACTCGCCGGCCGGCTCGCCGAGACGCCCGGGGTCGCGTCCGTCGAGTACGTCTCGCCGGACGATGCGCGGCGGCGCTTCGCGCGCGCGGACTCGGAGCGCGCCGCGATGCTCGAAGCCCTCGACGACAACCCGCTCCCTGCCTCGCTCGAGCTCGCACTGCTTCCGGCGTCGCGGACCGCGACCGGTGCGCAGGCCGTGGCGGTCGCCTTGCGGGGCGAGCCCGGCATCGAAGACGTCGTGCACGAGCAGGACTGGATCGATGGCTACGGGCGCGCGCTCGGCCTGCTGCGCACGGCCGGTGCGACGCTCGGCGGCGTGCTCGCGGCAGCGACGCTGCTCATCGTCGCCAATACCGTTCGGCTCGCACTGTTCGCGCGCCGTCACGAGATCGAGATCCTCTCGCTGGTCGGTGCGAGCCGGGGCTTCATCGTCTGGCCGCACCTGCTCGAGGGCCTGTTGCAGGGCATCGCGGGCGGCTTCGTCTCCTGGCTCGTCGTCGCGGCGGCGTTCCGGTTCTTCGAACCCTCGCTCTCCGCGGGTGCAGCGTCGCTCGCGGGGCCGCTCGCGTTGCGGTTTCTGAGTGCCAGCGAGTGTGTCGTGCTCGTCGGCGCGGGAGCGCTCCTCGGCGGAGTCGGCGCCGGACTCTCGCTGATTGCGGGGTGGCGCGAGTGAACTCGCCGGCGCGCGGCAGGCGCGGGCGCCGGCCTGCGGTGCCGGGCGGCCGCCTGCGCAGTCTCGTCGTCGGCCTCTGGATCGGCGTCGGGGCGACACCGATCGGTGTCGAACCGGCGTTCGGTGCGGAACCGCCGTCGACTTCTGCGGAGAGCGGCGTACCGCTCGCACCCGGCGCATCCGATTCCGCCGCGCGTCGTCTCACGGATTTGCAGCGCCGCATCGAAGCGCGTCGCGCTCGGATCGCGACCTACGAACGTCGCGAAAGCGGACTGCTCGAAACGCTGGACGAAGTCGATCGCGCGGCGGACGACCTGAGCGTGGCGCTGCGCGAGACGCGGAACGCCCTGCGCGTCGCCCGCGTTCGCCTCGCCGAGGCCGAGGCGCAGGCGGCCGCGGCTGGAGAGCGTCGCGACGAGGTGGCCCGAGCCCTCGCCACGCGTGTCGTCGCGCTGCAGCGCGAGGGCGACACCGGCATCCTGCGCGCCCTCTTCACGCCGGGGTCGTTGCGCGATCGCGCGTCACGCGTGCGGATGCTCGGGTTGCTCGCGACACGCGATCGGCGTCTCGTCGAACGCCATCGCGCTGCGGATCGCGCGCTCGGCGAGGCCACGGCCGCGGTCGACGCCGCACGCGCCGCGCGGCACGACGCTCGCGAGACGGCGCGCACGCAGCGGCTCGCCCTCGCGGACGAGCGCACGGCCCGCGAGCGACTGCTCGCCGGCGTGCGCAGCGATCGCGCGCGCGAGGCGGCGCTGCTGAGCGAACTCGAACGCGCGGCGCAGGCGCTGGACGATCGACTCGGAGCGCTGGGCGAGTCGCCGGCACCGTCGCGCGCGGACGACGCGGCAACGCCGTTCGCTTCGTTACGGGGACAGTTGCTGCCGCCGGTCGACGCGCCGATCGCACGGCGCTTTGGCCGCGCGGTCGACGCCCGATTCGGCACCACCAGCCTGTCGAGGGGCGTCGACTACGCGGCGCGCCGCGGTCAGTCCGTGCGCGCCATTTCCGAGGGGACCGTTCGCTTCGCCGACTGGTTTCGCGGCTACGGGAAGACGGTGATCCTCGATCACGGCGAGGACTACTTCACCGTCGCCGGTCACCTCGACGAAATCGCGGTCGCGACCGGCGATCGCGTCGCCGCCGGTCAGGAAATCGGCCGCGCCGGCGATACCGGTTCGCTCTCGGGCACGCGGCTCTACTTCGAACTCCGCCGCGGCAAAGAAGCGCTCGACCCCGCCGCCTGGCTGCATCGCTGATCAGGACCCGCGGCATCACGCCGAATGGACGCGCGTTTGGAGACGGGCGATGTCTCGGCGCGCGGAGGATCTCGCGGTTCGCGCACCGATGGCCCCCGGCCAAACGATTCCCGTCGTCGAAGTCGCGAAACGAACTAAATCGAGCGAAGTTCATCACCGGGACGCGTGTGTGTACGCCGAAGGTGCCGGATGAGGTTCGCAGAACGATCACCCGCTCGCGCGCTCGTTCGCGGATTCTCCGCGCTGCTCTCTGCCGCGCTGGTGGTCTACGCCTTCGCCGACGATCTCTGGCTGGGCGGTGGTCTCGGGTTCGGTGCCGCGCAGGCGATTCTGCTCGCGGTGGGCCTCGTGCTCGGCGTCGCGACGAGGCTGTCGTTCGAATGGAACGCGCGCCTGCTCGCGCTGGCGACGTCGACGCTGGGGACCTTCGTGTTCGCGGACCGTGTGGTCGAACGGATGTTCTCGGCGCGATTTCGCTCGGAACACGAGTTCGATGCGCGGCTGCTCTACCGGCTGGCGCCCGGCGCGGTGCACCGCTTCGTTCGCGATCCGGCCAACGGGGGAGATCGCATCACCTGCGCGGTCAACCGACAGGGGTTTCGGGGCGACGAGCTCGAGGCGCGGCCGGAGTTTCGGATCGTCGTCTACGGTGACTCGTTCGTGCACGGCGACTATTCGGCGCTGCCGAACACGTTCGTGGCGCGCCTCGACCGGCATCTTGCGCAGCGAACGGGTCGCGACGTCGAGGTGATCAATGCGGGCGTGACGGGGTACGGGCCGGACCAGGTGTTGCGGCGGATGGAACGCGAGCTCGGCGCTCTGGCGCCGGATCTCGTGCTGGTCGCGATCTTCTCCGGCAACGACTTCGGCGATCCGCTGCGAAACAAGTCGTTGCGGCTCGATGCGAACGGCGCGCTGCAGGAGAACGCGGTTCGGATCGATCCCGCCCTCGAGCGCGACATCCGTCTCGGCCGGCGTGAATCGGTGCTGAAGCGGTTGATCGGACAGGGTCTCTCGGTGCTCGGCGAGCGCATCGGCTGGCATTCGGCGCCGGCGTCCGACATCGCACGAATGTCGCCGGGCGAACGGATGGAAGCGTTTCTCGCGCGGCGCGTTTTGGAATGGGAACAGTACGTCGAGCACGGCGACGACGTCGTGCACGATCTCGCCTTCGACGACTACGACGCGGACGTGAGCCTCACGCCCGGCGCGCCGTCGGCCCGCTACAAAATCGCTCTGCTCGATCGGATCGTCGCGGCGATGAAAGATCGGTGCGCGGCGAGTCGCGTTCCGCTGGCGCTGATCGCGATTCCGCATCCGATCGACGTGGGCGGACACGCGACGGGTGCGATCGACCCGGATCGCCATCCGGAGCATCGCCCCGAGAGGCTGACCGCGATCATCGCGGAGATCGCGACGCGCAATGGCGTTCCGGTCGTCGACCTGTTTCCGGAGTTCTCACGCCGCGGAAGCGCCGCGCTCTACTTTCGTGGATTCGACGACCACTGGAACGACGCCGGTCAGGACCTCGCGGCCGCGATCGTGGCCGATTCACTGATCGCCTGGCATCTGCTCGACGCGGGGAGCACGCGCTGACACGCGTGTTCGCGTCCTCGTGCGCGCGAGGCCCGTCGAGGCTTCAGCGTTCGAGCGAAGCGGAGGCTTCCGCGCGCGGCAATGTGCGCGCGAGTCCTGCGACGCCGATCGCCAGCGCGCAGGCCGAGCCGAGCAGGATGCCGACCTTCGCGGCGGCGCCGTGGGCGGGATCGGAGAACGCCAGCGAGGCGACGAAGAGTGCGACCGTGAAGCCGATGCCGGCGAGAAATCCGGTCCATGCGATGTGCGACCAGCGGACGCCGCGCGGGAGCTGTGCCAGTCCGGTGCGAACGGCGAGCCAGGCGAAGAGCGTGATGCCGATCGGTTTGCCGAGCAGCAGGCCGAGTGCGATGCCGAGGCTCACGCGCGCCGCGACGTCTTCGGAGAGCGACGAGGGATCGAGCGCGACACCGGCGTTGCAAAACGCGAACAGCGGCATGATGGCGAACGCCACCCACGGATGGAGCAGATGGGTGAGCTCGTCGATCGGCGATAGCGCGGGCCGATCGGATGACGGATCGAGCGGACGCGCCGGCGTGAGCAGGCCGATCGCGACGCCTGCGATCGTCGCGTGAACGCCCGATTCGTGCATCGCCAGCCAGGTCAGTCCGCCGACGACGAAATAGACGCTGTACGCGCGAACGCCTGCGACGTTCAGCAAGACCGTCACGGCGAGTCCGGCGACGGCGCAGGCGAGCCACGCGACGGAGACGCTCGCCGTGTAGAAGATCGCGATCACCGCCACCGCGCCGATGTCGTCACCGATCGCGAGGGCGAGCAAGAAGACCTTCAGTCCCGGCGGCACGCGCGTTCCGAGCATCGACAGCGCGGCCAGCGCGAAGGCGATGTCGGTGGCCATCGGAACGCCCCAGCCTCGAATCGTCGGCTCGTTCCAGTGAAACGCCGCATAAATCGCCGCGGGCATCAGCATCCCGCCGAGCGCCGCGACCGCGGGCAACAGCGCACGTGACAGGGATGAAAGTTCGCCGATCGCGAGTTCGCGTTTGATCTCCATGCCGACGACGAAAAAGAAGATGCCCATCAGGGCGTCGTTCACGAAATGGCCGAACGAGAGCGCGAGCTCGAAGCCGCCGATGCGCACGGCGAGCGGCAGCTTCAGTACCTGGCCGTACGCTTCGGCGAGGGGCGAGTTGGCGGCGATCAGCGCGACGATCGTCATCCCGAGCAAGAGCAGGCTGCTCGCGGACTCGAGCGCGAGAAAGCGCAGAAACGGCTGGCTCAGTCGGTCCATCCACTGCGGTGCTCGTTCGTCGTTCGTCACGAAGTCCCTCTGGTTCAGAGTCGCGGCGAGCCGTCGAACTCGCATCCGGTTCGTGGGCGGGCCGCTGGTACGCGCTGACAGAGTAGGACGCGCGCGAGGCCACGCGGCGAGGCGTATCGCCGGGACGACTGCCGTTTCGCCGGATCGAGCGTCGCGAGCGGCCTACCGTGGAAGGGGCGACCGCCGGCGGCGTGCGGCGACGTCGATCGAGCCGGCGCTCCGGCGTCGATCACGCGCGAGCGTTCTCGTCTCGGGGTGGGGCGGCCGCGGCCGCCCTCTCGGTCCACCGTCGCCATTTCGGCGCGGCGCGTTCAGGCGCGAGTCGATTCGCGGCCTTCTCGCGACCGCGATCGATCGTCACGGCCTCGCGGGAGCGCAGACCTGCTGAATCGTGGCCGTCGGCGGGAGAAGCAGCGCGCGCTTCACGATCGTTGCGTCGGCGGTGGTGCAGCCCGCGCTTCCGCCCGCGTCACAGAGCGCGGGTTGCGCGAGCGAGGCGACCGGCGGAATCAGCAACGATCGGCTGATCAGCGTGGCGTCTGCGATCGTCACCTGTCCGTCGCCATTCACGTCGCCGCACTGGCAGGCGTTTCCGATGCCGTCGGGCGGAGATCCCGTCCCAATGCCGCCCGTGTCCGTCTGTGCGGGATTGGGTTCGAACGGACAGTTGTCCTGCCAGTCGAGCAGGCCGTCGGCGTCGGAGTCGGCGAGATCGCAGGCGTCGCCGACGCCGTCGTGATCGGAATCGGCCTGTGACGGATTCGAGACCAGCGGGCAGTTGTCCTGCGCCGCCGGCACGCCGTCGTTTTCGGCATCGACGTCCGAAACGTCACAGACCCCGTCTGCATCTCGATCCGGGCCGTCGTTCAGCGGGTTGGGCAGCGAGGGCTCCTGCCCGGCCGGTGTCGGCACCGTGCGCATCGCGCAGTCGTCGCAGCCGTCGAGGTCGCGGTCGAAGCAACCGCGCGGATCGAGCGGCGATTCGTCGTCCTCGTCGGGAACGAGATCCTGGTCGGCGTCGTCGTCGAACTCGTCGGGCCGCTCGTCGCCGTCCGCGTTCGGCATGGGGGCGTCGGCGAGATCGGTGAAGCTCCAGCGACTGTCCGATCCGAGCGACACACTTCGAATCGGAGCGACGCCGGCGTTGATCGTGAAGCCGCCCGTCATGCCCGGAGGCGGTGGATCGCCCGCGCGAACGATCCCGCTCGTGCTGAACGCCTGAACTCCGACGCCGATTCTTCGCACGGTCGAGCCGTACGGCAGCCCCGGCTGCGCCGGTGATTGCGTGCACGACGGCGAGCGGTGCCGGCCGGTGCCGTCGGGGACCGGCGTGCGTGGCACGAGCGTGCCGCGCACGAACGCGTCGAGGTCGTCTTCGCTGGTCGATGGGTCGAGATCGCCGGAGTCGTCGTCGGCTGCGAGCAGTTCTCCCGACTCGAGATCGATCACCGAAATCATGGGGTCGAGGCCCGATCCGGCCGCCGCGCGCGCGCGGACCGCGAGAATCTGACAGGGCAGCAGCTCCATCGTGAACAGCTTCAGCTCGCCGGGGTACGTCAGTCCGCTGGTGACGGGCGCGGCCGGCGATGCGGGCGTTGCCACGCCGAGCGGCTCGTCGACGTCTTCGTAGACTTCGAGCCGGTAGTTCGAAGACAGATAGGGACCGTCCGGATAGTCGTAGATCGAGATCACCCAGGCGTCGTCGGTGTGCACCACGTCGGTCTTCGCGTAGTGCCGATCTTCCGAAGTGTTCGTCGATTCGTTCCAGTACGACCACTGAACGTCGTTTTCCTCGACGATTGCGCCGTCGTCGCCGGGCAGGTTGCTGGTGAGCGTCGGGATCGAACCATTGAGCGGACGGATGTCGACGTCGACGTCGCCGTAGGTCGAAACAACGTGGATCATGAACGCGCGACTGAGCGCGTTCGGGTAGTAGATCCAGACGTCTTCCGGCCGCGCGCCCGATCCGTTCCATGCCGGCCGATAGCCGTTTCGCGTGTACTGGCCATTGGTCGTCTGCGCCGAATCGAGGAAGCCCGCGAAGCCGGGCGGGCCGGAGC
The DNA here is from genome assembly GCA_964505355.1 of uncultured Myxococcaceae bacterium. Lineage (GTDB taxonomy): Bacteria > Myxococcota_A > UBA9160 > UBA9160 > UBA9160 > CAZDHU01. The sequence continues at coordinate 16,193 of CAZDHU010000245.1, forward strand.
CCGGAAATCCGCGCGCGGCGAGCGCTGCATCGATTGCGGCACGACGCGAGGGATGGAAGAGCCGCGATTCCGCGGTTCGAATCGCCGTCTGGAACGAGGCGGGCGTCGCCGCGGACGGAAGATCGCGCATCGTTTCGATCAACAGTCGCATCGTGTCTCGCTGCCCGAATGCGCCGAAGAGCGACCAGAAGACGGCCCCGTACACGATGCCGTTCTCGTGCGGGTCGCGTTCGTCGTCGGGCCGCGGAAGCGTCGCGGCGGCCGAGAGATCACGAATCCACGGCCGCCCGGTCGGCGGCGTAAAAATGGCTTCGCCGATGTGCGGATCGCCTTCCACGATTGCCGCCACCGCATCCGCCAGACCTTCGCTCATCGCGGACACCGGTGCGCCCGACACCCCGAGCGGATCGACCAGCTTCTCGAAAATGTGGTGGCCGAGTTCGTGCGCCGCCACGTCGGAATCGGTCTGGAGGTTGACGGTTTCGATGCCGTCGCCCGCGCCGAAATGAAGCACCGGCGGATCGGCAACGCGCTCCACCGTGCGCCGGACTCCGCCCGCGTCGACGTAGGGAACGTCGAGCACGAAGCCGGGCTCGTAGCCCGCATTGTCGGACGGCGCTCCGTCGACTTCCTCGAAGCCGAGCGTGAGGAGCGGCCCGCCGTACTCGCCGGCGTTCGTTTCCGTCACCGTGAGCGTCGCGGGATCGTCTCCCGTCACGCGAAGCCCCGCATCGACGGCGAGCCGCGCGGTATCGGTCAGATTGCGATAGAGCGCGATCAGGTCGAAGGCGCGATGTCCCGGCGGCACATCGAAGAGGGGAGGCGTCACCGGAGTCCACGGGCCGGGCGGTTGCGACGAATCGACCACGCGCACATAGCGGCCGCTCAGTGTGTGGCTCGCATCGAGGTCGTAGAGCGGCACCAGCGACGTGGCCGGTGTGAGCAGCGGATCTTTCAGATGGACGCGACCGGTCCCGGTGACGCCGCGCATCCGGTCGACGACGCCGAGCGTTTCGCCCGTGCGCGCGTCGAGCGTGACCATGAACTGCGCGCGCGGCGAGGCCGACGGCAGGGTGACGCGCCAGGCCGGAACGGTCGCTCGATCGCGCACGGCGAAGCCGCGCTCGAAACGCGGCTCACCGGAGGGTCGTGTCACGCCTGCGGCGGCGACCGCACGGCGCAGCGCGCCAGCGCGATCGATGCGCGCGGCCTTCCAGCCGCCGGGAGCAACGGGAGGCACGCCCTCGTAGCCCAGCAGTTCGGTCGCTTCTCCTTCCCGGGTCGAGGCGACGCCGCCACGGTCGAAGACGCGCAGTCCCTTCTTGAACGCGAGCAGTCGAAGACTCTTCATGCCGTCCGGTGTGGCACGCTCGCGTGACGTCGCGAGTGCGCCCGACGCGCGCAGAATGCCGAGCCTCCGCGCATCGACGTGTTCGAATCGGGCTTCGGGGGAGTTCTCGTCCGGCCGCCGGCCCCGACGCTGCGCGAGTTCGTCGCGCGCAAACCGTTCGTATGTCGGGTCGAGCGGCCGAGAAGCGGCCGCAATGGGGTTCTCGTCTCTCTGCCGCGCGCCGGGCGGCGCGGACACCTCCCGCCGGATCAATCGGGGATTCGCATCCGATCGGAGTCGCCACGCCGGCGTTGCCGAGACCGGCGTTCCCGTGCGTTGCGCCTCGTCAGCGGGTGAGGTGGTCCCCGTCGGCTTCGAGCCGAACAACGCCGCAACACAGAACAACGAGACGATCGAGACTCGCGCGCCCCTTCTGCTCCGCATCATCCGGCTCCACACAATCACGGGTTCGAGTGCGCGCAGCCTATCAGAGTTCGTACGCGCGATTGGAATTACTTACGGATAATTTTCGGGCGGGTCTGCGTCGTTTCTCTCGGTGACCGAAGAACGCGAACCCGGCCCCGGGCGGCAGGCGCTCGGCCGGGCGCCGGGATAGCCGGACACGATGCACATTTCGCGTCGCGGGGCTGGACCGATCACGCCCCTCCGGCGCGGCTTGCTCCCGATCGGTTGCGCCTCCTAGACTGCCGGACGCGTGCAATGCGCGGGCCGGCGCTCCGCCGGGCGCAGTGGTGCGTGCGGGGGTCGTGAGTCCATGCGTTCGCCGGGAGTTCGTTGCCTGTTGCCGTTCGTCGCCGGTGTCGCCTTCTCGGCGATCTTCTTCGGGGTGGCCGGGCCGGGCGCGCCCCGGGCCGCGACGCGCTACGAAGACCTCTCGCTCTTCACGAACGTTCTCGACCTGATTCGCAAGAGCTACGTCGAGCCGGTCGACGAGCGCAATCTCGTGCAGGGCGCCGTGCGCGGCATGTTGCAGGAACTCGATCCGCACTCCTCGTACCTCGATCCCGAAGCGCACCGCGAGATGCAGGTCGACACGCGGGGCGAGTTCTTTGGTATCGGCATCGAGATCACCAAGCAGCGCGAGGGCGTGGTCGAAGTGGTCTCGCCGATCGACGGCACGCCGGCCGCGAAGGCGGGACTGCGCGCTCGCGACCAGATCGTTTCGATCTGCCCCGAGCCGCGTCCCGTAGACTGGACCGAGGACTGCCGTGCGACCCGGTCGATGGCGCTTTTTGAAGCGGTGAAGCTGATGCGGGGGCCTCGCGGTTCGAGCATCCGGATCCTCGTCCATCGCGAGGGCTTCGAGAAGCCGAAGTCGTTCACCGTCGTACGCGACGTGGTGAAGGTTCGTTCGGTCGACGGCCGCATGCTGGAGACGGGGACGGGGTATGTGCGGATCCGGTCCTTCCAGGAGCGGACCGAGAAGGAGCTTCGCGCGGCGCTCGATCGCCTGCGAAAGGAAAATCACGGCACGCTCTCGGGGCTCGTGCTCGATCTGCGCGACAACCCCGGCGGGTTGCTCGATCAGGCCGTACACGTCGCCGACGAATGGCTGACGGGCGGGCTCGTCGTGTACACGAAGGGCCGCGTCGACAGCCAGCGACAGGAGTTTCCGGCGCGCGCGGAAGCGGGAGAAGCCGAGTATCCGCTGGTGGTGCTGGTCAACGGCGGAAGCGCGAGCGCGTCCGAGATCGTCGCCGGTGCGCTGCAGGACCAGAAGCGCGCGGTGGTCGTCGGTTCACAAACCTTCGGCAAGGGCTCCGTGCAGACCGTCTTCCCGCTCGAAGACGGTTCCGGGCTGCGCCTCACCACGGCGCTCTATTACACGCCCGGCGGCCGCTCGATTCAGGAGGTTGGCATCGCGCCCGACGTCGTACTCGATCCGGCCTCGAAGACGGCGCAACACGAAGCCGCCCGGCGGCTCCGCGAGAAGGATCTCGAAGGGCATTTCACGCAGAGTGAGACCCGCCCCGACGCGCCGGCGAGCCAGTCGCCGCAGGAAACGACGTCGCCGGACGTCGAACCCTCGGACGAGGAGCCGGAAGACGTCGAGGCACCAACCGCCGGTGCGGAGAAGCCCGACGAAGCGCTCGCGAAGGCCCTCGACGTCCTGCACCACTGGGCCGAGTTCCGCCCGCAGGGTCCGCCGGCCCGAGCGGAAGCTCCCGCCGCCCCCCAATCCGCGACGGAGACGCCGAATCTCTAAGCGATCGGCCGCAGGCCGATCGCGTCTCCCGCGCAATTCGCCAGCGGCGAATTGCGCTCCCGCGACAGCGGCGCACCGCAGGACGCGAAGCGTTCGAGGAGCGAAGCGAAAGCGTCCGCTCGCCCCGCGCAACAAGAGCGTCCGGTCTCCCGCGCGTTTACGCTCGGCGGGAGCGAGGTCTTTCATGACGACGTCCGGTTTCTCCCGAGATTCCAGTGGCCGTGACGACGGAGCGTCTTCGTCCGGCGCGGGCAGATCTCCCGTTTCACCGCGTCCGGCGATCCCGGTCAGTGAGCTGGTCGCATCGCTCAAAGAGATCGTGGAAGACGAAATCGGTCGCGTGCTGGTGGCCGGCGAGATCAGCAATCTGCGTCCTGCCGCATCCGGCCATCTCTACTTCACGCTGAAAGACGATCTCGCGCAGATTCGCGGTGTGATGTTTCGCGGCGATGCGCAGCGGCTGCGGTTTGCACTCGAAGATGGTCTCGAGGTGATCGTCGGCGCGGAGTGCAGCGTCTACGCCGCACGCGGCGAGCTGCAACTGGTGGTGAGAACGGCCGAGCCGCGCGGTCGCGGCGCGCTGCAGCTCGCCTTCGAGCAACTGCGCGCGCGACTCGAGCGCGAGGGGCTGTTCGATCCCGCACGCAAGCGCCCGCTGCCCGCGTTTCCGCGTGCGGTCGGCATCGTCACGTCGGCCTCGGCCGCCGCGCTGCGCGACGTGATCGAGGTGAGCGGGCGGCGCTTTCCGTCGATTCCGCTCGTGATCGCGCCGACCCGCGTGCAGGGCGAGGGCGCAGAACACGAGATTGCCGCGGCACTCGAACGACTCGGGCGGCGTGCGGAGCGGCTGGCGATCGACGTCGTGCTGCTGGTGCGCGGCGGCGGATCGCTCGAAGACTTGCAGTGCTTCAACAGCGAGGTGGTGGCGCGCGCGATCGTCGCGATGCCGATCCCGGTCGTGAGCGGAGTCGGTCACGAGACTGATCTGAGCATCGCCGATCTCGCCGCCGACTGGCGTGCGCCGACACCATCCGCTGCGGCCGAGACCGTGATTCCCGATCGAATCGCGCTCGGCGCAAGGCTCTCGTCGTCGCGTCGCGCACTGGCGCGCGCGATGACTCGCGTGGTCGAACGCCGGCGCACGCGCCTCGCGCACTCCGTTCACGCGCTGGTGCAGCGCTCGCCTCGCGCGCGCCTCGCCGCCCGCCGCGCGCGCCTCGATGCCATGCGCGCGGCGTTGCTTCACGCGATGCAGATGCGGCTCGCGCAGGCGCAGGGCGCACTCGCGACGGCGGCCGGGCGCCTCGAGTCGCTCTCTCCGCTCGCGGTGCTCTCGCGCGGTTACGCGATCGCGCGCCGCGAACCGGGGGGCGAGGTCGTGCGCCGCGCGACGGAGTGCGCGGCCGGCGATCGGTTGCGCCTGCGCCTTGCCGAGGGCGAGCTGCGCGCGCAGGTGATCGAGCCCCTGCCGGGGCCCGCTCGTTGACGCTCGGAGACGACGCAAGTAGGCTCGCCAGCAACGCTTCTCACCGTCTCCGCGCACCCCGCCGGAGGCTCGCGTGAGGGCGCTCGGACGATCCCGTGAGTGCTCGACGTGAGACGGTCCGGGCCGGCTCGGCCTCGGCCTCGGCCGCGGCCGAATCGGCCCCGGTGGCCGATGGGCCGACCGAGAGTTTCGACGAAACGCTGGTGAAGCTCGACCGGATCGTCGCGCGGCTCGACGCGGGGGATGCGCCGCTCGAAGAGTCGCTCGCCGCGTTCGAGCAGGGAGTCGCCCTCGCGCGCCGCTGTGCGCAGACGCTCGATGCGGCGGAGCGACGCATCGAACTGCTGACCGGGGACGAGGACGGCGGCGCGCTGCGCGCGCTCGACGCGGCCGGCGTCGCGGACGAGGACTGAGGTGGACGTCGAAGCGTATCTGCTCGAAAGCGCGGCGCGGGTCAACGCACTCCTCGAACACGCGCTGCCGGATTCGTCGACGCCGCCGGTTCGCCTTCACGCGGCGATGCGGCATCTGCTCTTTCCGGGCGGCAAACGGCTGCGCCCCGCGTTCGCCTTCGCTGCGGCCGAAGCGGTGGGTTCGTCGTGGTCGCACGCGTTGCCGATGGCGGCCGCGGTCGAGCTGGTGCACGTCTACTCGCTGATTCACGACGATCTGCCCTGCATGGACGACGACGACGAACGGCGCGGTCAGCCGACCGTGCACGTCGCATTCGACGAAGCGACGGCGGTTCTGGCGGGTGATGCGCTGCTCGCCGCCGCCTTCGAGACGCTGATCAACACCGGCCACACGATTCCGCCCGATGCGTTGATGGACGCCGTGCGTGAGCTCGCGGCCGCGTCGGGATCGCGCGGCCTCGTCGGCGGCCAGGCCGACGATCTCGCCGTGACGGGCGGGCGGCCGGCGAGTGCGACGGCGGTCGAATCGATTCACGGGCGGAAGGCGGCGGCGTTGATCGCGGCCGCGGTGGTCGGTGGCGCGACGCTCGCCGGTGCCGACGAGCGCACGCGCGAACGGCTGCGCGCATTCGGGGCCGCGACCGGAGTCGCGTTCCAGATCACGGACGACTTGCTCGACGGCGCACAGGGAGACGGCTGCTCGCTCGTCGACGTCCTCGGCACCGACGGCGCGCAGGCCCGCGCGGAATCGCTGCTGGCCGACGCGCTCGAACGGATCGAGCCGCTGGGAGACCGCGCCGAAACGCTGCGAGAGCTCGCGCGCTTCGCGGTGCGGAGGCGGCGATGAAAGAACTGCCGTCGACGACGCGGCGATTGCTCGACGACATCGACGCACCGGCCGACCTGCGCCGACTGCCGCGCGATCAGGTGAAGCGGGTCGCCGAAGAGTTGCGCGAGGAGATCGTCGAACGGGTTTCGCGCACCGGCGGACACCTCGCGTCGAGTCTCGGTGCGGTCGAGCTGCTGACCGCGATTCACTACGTCTTCGACACACCGGCCGATCGTCTCGTGCTCGACGTCGGCCATCAGGGCTATGCGCACAAGATGTTGACTGGCCGGCGCACGGCGTTCGACCAGATGGGGCAACCGAACGGCATCGCGAAGTTCTTGCGACGCAACGAGTCGTCCTGCGATGCCTTTGGCGCCGGCCACGCGGGGACCTCGATCTCGGCCGCGCTCGGCATGGCGCGCGCGCTTCAGCACAAGGGCGATGACCACGTCGCGATCGCGTTGATCGGTGATGGCGGCATGACGGCCGGCATGGCCTTCGAGGCGCTCAATCACGCCGGCGCGCTGAAGCAGCGAAATCTCGTCGTGGTGCTGAACGACAACGAAATGTCGATCTCGCAAAACGTCGGCGCTCTTTCGTCGTATCTCTCCCGCAAGCTCTCGGCGCCGATGGCGCGCCGGATGAAGGGCTGGGCGAAAGAGTTCCTGGGATCGATGCCCGGCGACATGCTGCACTGGGCACAGAAGGCCGAAGAATCACTCAAGGTCTTCTTCTCGCCCGGGCTTCTGTTCGAAGCGCTCGCCTTCAAGTACGTGGGCCCCGTGCAGGGACATCGGGTCGACGTGTTGCTGGAGACGTTCGAGAACGTCCGTCAAATGCTGGCCCGGGGCGACGGTCCCGTGCTGGTGCACGCGCTGACGGCCAAGGGCTACGGCTACGAGCCCGCCGAGCGCGATCCGCTGACGTATCACGGCGTGACCGCGTTCGAGGTCGAATCCGGACGGATGGCGCCGTCGAAACCCGGCCCTCCGTCGTACACCGGTGTGTTCGCGAAATCGCTGGTGCGTCTCGCGCACGAAGATCCGCGCATCATCGCGATCACGGCCGCCATGCCCGGCGGCACCGGACTCGATCGCTTCCAGCGCGAGTTTCCCGACCGCTTCTACGACGTGGGCATCGCCGAGCAGCACGCCGTGACGTTCGCCGCCGGCCTCGCCTGCGAGGGCATGAAGCCCGTCGCGGCGATTTATTCGACGTTTCTGCAGCGTGCCTACGATCAGGTCGTGCACGACGTTTGTCTGCAGAATCTCGACGTCACCTTCGCGATCGATCGCGCGGGCCTCGTGGGCGCGGACGGGGCGACGCATCAAGGCCTGTACGACGTCGCCTATCTGCGCACGCTGCCGAACATGGTGGTGATGGCGCCGAAGGACGAAAACGAGCTGCAGCACATGCTCGCGACGGCGATCGCGCATCCCGGTCCGGCGGCGGTGCGCTATCCGCGCGGCAGTGGTTTCGGTGTTCCGATGGATCCCGAGCCGAAGACGCTGCCGATCGGCGAGGCCGAGCTGCTGCGCGACGGCGATCACGCGCTCGTGATCGCGCTCGGCACGCTGGTACATCCCGCGCTCGAGGCCGCCGCCGAGCTGGCGGCCGAGGGCATCTCGGTCGCGGTACTGAACGCACGCTTCGCGAGGCCGCTCGACGTCTCGCGGATCGCGCCGCTCGCGACGCGCTGTCGTGCCGTCGTGACGGCTGAAGAGTCGATCGTTCCGGGCGGCTTCGGCAGCGCCGTGCTGGAGGCGCTGTCCGAGCGCGGCGTGTCGGTTCCGGTGCGCTGCCTCGCGATCCCCGATCGCCTGATCGAACACGGCAGCCCGTCCGCGCAGCTTGCGGAGTTCGGCCTCGATGCGTCGGGCATCGCGTCTGCCGTGCGCGGTCTGCTCGACGAGCGCGGACGCGGCTCGCGCGACGAGTAGACGCCCGGCGCGGATCGCGCCTGCGCGTCGTTCACACAAACGGTATTCGCGGTTTCCTCGTCGCACCGGACGACTCGATCCGGCTTCGGCAGCCGCCCGGGAAGTACCGCGGCGTCGATCAACCCGCCGCGTTCGGAGCGGCGCTTCGCCCGGCGGACCTTCGCCTTGCGCATTCCGCGACGCCGAGCAGGCCAGAACCGATCAGCAGCGCGCTCGAAGGTTCGGGGATCGAGGGCGCGACGGCGGCATTCCAGTAGTCGAATCCGCTGTCTCGACCGATCAGTTCGAGGCGAAGGTCGGCCGGCAGATCGATCTCGTTCCCCGAACCGTCGAAGGCGTGAATGCCGGTGATGCCCATCCAGCGCAGGGTGTGGCTGAAATCCGCGGACGCGTCGATGGAAGCGTCGCTCCCGGGCCGGTACGTCTTCGAGCCGGCGGTCCACGTGTGCGCAGCCAGCGAAAGGAGGTACGTCTGATCCTTGCCGATCAGAAACGAAGCATTGATGAGGCCCCACGGGCCGTAGTTCTCGTTCGCAAACGTCGATTTGGACCCTGAACCCGACGTCCAGCCCACCGCGTAGCTGTAACTCACCGTCGAGTTCGCGTCCGCTGCCCCTGCGCCGCCATGGGTCGCCGACTGATTTCCGCTGACCTCGAGCTGGAAATCGAATGCATAGTGATCGACATCGTTCATCCAGCCATAGCCACGAGCGGCCCAATCCGCCCAGTTGGGATCCACAATCTCGGTGAGCGTCGCATCCGTGTACGCGCTGATGTGTCCGGAACTCCAGTCCGTCATGTTCCGCATGATCGACCGGCTCTGCGCCGTCACCGCTCCGGCTCTCGCTGCGGTACCCGCATACAGGCTGATGGCGCCGTTGTTCTGGATCGCATCGACGACGGCCAGAGAGTCGTCCTCGTCGGATTCGCAGAGGTTGCCGAAGATGTTGAAATCCTGGATGACGCACGCGCGGACGGAAAAGGCTGCTGCGAGCGACGACGCGGGCAAGACGAGTGCGACGAGCAGTACGCCGAATGAAAGTGCGAGAAACGAACGAATGGACGACATCGTGGGTCCCCTCAGAAGTTCGTCTGCGAACCGTCGCCGGGCACGCAGACCGGCTGGATCGTTGCCGTGGGCGGAGAGAGCAGCGCTCGACGAATGATCACCGCGTCCGACATCGAGCAGTTCTGCGTCGCCGGGCTGGGCGAACCGCCGACGTCACAGAGATCGGGTCGCGCGGGCGTTGCGGTGGGCGGAGTCAGCAGCGAGCGCGTGATGATCACGGCATCCGCGACCGTGATGCGACCGTCTCCCGACACGTCACCGCACTGGCAGGCGTCGCCGATGCCGTCCGGCGTGTTGCCCACGCCGAGTCCGCCGCGATCGAGTTGATCCCAGTTCGAGACGTCGAGGCAGTTGTCACAGGCATCGTCGATTCCGTCCGAATCGGTGTCGACGCCGGCGTTGCAGCGCGGATCGATGCGCATTTCGCTGTCGTCCGCAGCGTTCGCGCACCCCGGATCGTCGAGATCGGTCGAGCCGTCCGCATCGTCGTCGAAACCGTTGTCGCACTCCGGCCCGAGCGGCGTGAGCACGGCCGGCGTGGTTCGCGATTCGCCGTTTGCGAGCAAGCCCGCGTCGATCACCTGACCGATGCCGCTTTTCGCGAGCGCGCCCATCCCGGCGTAGTGCCCCTCACCGAGCCCCGCGACGACGAACTCGAGCGGCGCCGTGAAGCCGCCGAGCGCGAAGCCGAAGCCGTCACCTGCACCGATCCAGCGGCTGCCCGGGATCTCGGTCAGCGCTCCGGTCGCTGCGGTGAAGCCGAGCCGCCGCCCGGCGCCGTCGCGCACGAACCCGTCCACCGGATCGAGCAGCGCGACGAGTGCGGCGGTGTTGATGATGCTCCGTCCGGACCAGAGCGATTCGGCATCGCTTTGATGCAGCGAGGTCGAGATGTCGGAGGGCCGGTACGCGGCGCCGAGCGTGTCGAGGATCAGCTTCTGCACGTCATGGTTGAACATCAGTGCGAGGTGGGAGACCGATCCCGACGTGTTTCCGCCCTGCGTGAACCCGGCGAGCGTCACGCGGGGATCGCCGAAGAAGAGGCCGGCCGACGAATCGATCGGCACCGTGCCGTCTCCGTTGAGGGGCGCCATCCGGTCCTCGAACCACTGCTCGCCGGCGATTGGTGCGCGCGGGATGAAATCGGAAAACGCGGCGATCGAAAGTCCGTTACCGCGAGGGCCGACGCGCCGGGTGACCGTGGTCGGAGTCGCGACGTTGGTGCCGTAGATGACGGTCGCGTCGCAGAGGCTCGCGAATGGCACGGGGTCGGCCGTCGGCTGCAGATCGAAGCCCGCATTCAGATCGAGCAGCACGTCGTTGCGAACGGCCGGATCGCCGTTGACGTGTTGCAGGCCGCCTCCCAGATCGAGAAAGTCGTAGGTCGCGAGCAGCGAGCGGACCGTCGGCACGTACTGGTGGATGAACCGAATCGGGTCGGGCTGTCCGGTCCCGGGGTCGAGAATCGACGTCTGCGAAATCGTTTGTGGTCCAGAGACCAGCGCACCGTTCGGCAGCTTCTGATAGACCCGATCGAGAATCTTGGAGAGTACGAGCACGTAAGCGGGGTCGGCGATCCAGTTGTTCTGCAGCGCGTTCCACGCCTTCGAGGCGCCGCGATTGGGCACCCCGACGAGGAAAAAGTTGCGAACCCCCGGCAGTGTGAGGGTCGGGTTCACTGCCCCTTTGTAGGCGGGGCTCTGTAGATAGGCGCGCGTGACGAGACCGCCGGTGCTGTGCGCGACCACGTCGACCACGTCGAGCGCTTCGCCGTTGTGATCGAGCGCCCAGCGTTCGGTCGCCTCGCGCAGGACGAGTCCGAGATAATCGACGGCGTACGTGAAGTTCGTGTCGCTGATCGAGGGTGCGGTGATGCCCGCGATCACGCCGTCGAAGCTGCCGTCGGACGGGCCGGGCGGAAGCCGCCAGTCGTACTTCACGACGAAGAGATCTTTGCCGTCGACGTAGCCGACGTTGCGCAGCGTCTGCAGCAGATCGTCGTACGCACCCGCGAGCGGGTCGACCTGCGTCGCGCCCGGTCCGATGCCGCGCGAGAGCAGCCAGGGCCCGTCGTCGGCGAGGTTCGCGGCGTAGGTGCCGCCGATGCCGGGCACCAGCACCAGCGGCCGGCGCGGCGGCGGCTCGGTGAACTCGAAGCCGAGGTTCACGGCCTCGATGTCTTCGTCCATCATCATGGACGACGAACTCGCGCTGGCGCTCCCGCCTCCCGAAATGGTGAATCCCGGCGGGTCCACCAGCACCGAAAAGTCGAAGGACTGGTTCTGCGGAATCGAGCCGCCGGGAAGATTGAGCGAGGCCGAGCCTCCGTTCGTCAGACCGAACACACGCACGCGCGTCGGCACGTCGAGTGAGATTTCAGCCGAGAACCCCGCGCTGGCGGATGCATGGACGTTCGTCACATCCGGATAGCACGTCTCTTCCATCGCTTTCGCGCCTGCGCTCGATTCGATTCCGAAGGTCGACCACGGAAGCACCTCGTCGCCCGTCGCGTGCGTGAAGCGGGACCAGCCGGTCGCACCCCAGACGCGGCACCGGCGACCGTAGTTCTGGAGACACGCCTTCGCCGTTGCGAATTGCTTCGGGCCATTCTCGAGCCAGGTGTCGCAATCCAGGCCGCCGACCACGGGAACGGCGCTGCCGGCAGCGCTCGACGTGCCGCTCGCGTCCGCCACGAAGACGGACGCGCGAGCCGTCGAGAGCGAGACGAAACAGAAGGCCGCGAGCAAGGAAAGAAACCTGCGCGTCACCGGGCCTCCTGCCATTCGCCGACCGCGGTGTTGCCCGAGCGCCTGCCGGCCTCGTGGATCGCGATCGCCTCGTCCGATCTCCACGCCACACGTGCGCCGGGCACGCCCCGTATGGCCATCACGGTCGGACTGCACGACGTCATCGTTCTGCTTCCATGCGCCTCGGACGAAGCATCGATCGACCCGCTACGGGCAGGTCGACGTCCCATCGCAGAGGTTGTTGCCCATGCTCACGCCACCGCTGACCGTCGCGGTCGTGTTCCCGTGGATCACGTTCTCGCGGTAGCCGGTGCCCGTGCCGAGCACCATTCCCGTCGCGGAGTTCGAATAGACGTTGTTGTGCTGCACGCTCGATCCGCTGCCGGTCACGATCCCGTTCACGGCGTTGTCGCTCGCGAGGTTGTCGTGAACGAGGCTGCCGGACGAAACGTCGATGCCGTTCGTCCCGTTCGCGCGCGCGAGGTTGTTGCGTATGGTGGCCTGAAGCGTGGTGACGATGCCGCTACCGCCGTTGCCTTCGGCGATGTTGTCGGTGAACGAGACGCCGTATCCGGAGCCGTACATTCCGTGCGAGAAGTTCGACTTCGACACGCTGCGCGAGACGATGGTGGTTCCCGCGGTGGTGATTCCCGTGCTGTGGTTCTGGACGGTCTGGCAGTCCAGCAATTCGGAGTTCTGAGAGGTCCGGATTCCGCTCGACCCGTTCGACGCTGCGACCACGGAGCGGATCGAAGAGTTCGCTCCGATGTAGATGCCGTAGCTGCCGAAGCCGCGAACGTTGCCGTGCTCGACCCGTATGCGTTCCGCGCCGGAACCGGTGATTCCGCGGTTGGACGCCGCGGGCGTGCAGGTCAAGGCCGAGCCGAGTCCGGTGCAGGTGACGGGGCCCGCGATGGTGAAACCGCCGAGGTCGATCGAAACGTCGCTCACCAGTACCTCGATGCCGTTCGCCGACGTGCTCGAGACCGTCAAATCGCTCGTCAGCACGAAGCTGCCCGGCGTCGAGATCGTGACGGGAAACCCGGGCGTGTCGCTGGCCGTCACGCCGCCCGCAAGCGCGCGAGTCTGGTTGATTTCGATCACCCCGTCGGCGGCCCGGGCCGCCGGTGCGGCGAGGAAACAGACGAGAACCACCCCGAAAGACTTTCGCATCCGCATCTTCTGTCTCCTGCCGCGAGCGGCGTCGATTCTCGACCACGTCCTACGGACAGGTCGACGATCCGTTGCAGAGGTTGTTTCCCATGCTCACGCCGCCGCTCACGGTGCCGCCGGTGTTCAGGTTGATCACGTTCTCGCGGTATCCGGCGTTCGTGCCGAGCATGATGCCCGTTCCCGTGTTCCTGAAGGCGGTGTTGCGCTGGACCGTCGACCCGGTGTTTGCGTAGATCCCGTTTCCGAGGTTGTCGGCCGTGGCGTTGTCGCTGACGACGCAACCCGATCCGGTATCGATTCCCGTCCCCTCGTTCGCGCGGGTGGCGTTGTCTCGCACGACGCAGCCGGTGTAGGCGAACAGGCCTCGACCGCCGTTGTCCGCGGAACTGTTCCCGATCACCGCGGCTCCATAGCTCGCGAGGATCCCGTCCTGGCCGTTCGATCTCGACACGTTGTGCGTCACGACCGAGTCGGCCGAAACTTCGATTCCCTGGTTGCGATTCCGTTGCGTGATGCAATCGCGTACCTCGGCGTTCGAACCGGCGCGAATCCCACTTCCGCTGAATTCGACGGTGAGCCCGGTGAGCCGAGACTGATCGCCGACGTAAACGGCATGGCCGCCAAATCCTCGAATGTTCCCGCGTTCGATCCGAATGCCGACCTGCGAGGAAGCGCTGATCCCGCGGTTGCCCGCCGCGGGTGTACAGGTGACGGCCGATCCGTATCCCGTGCAGGTCACGGGGCCCGCGATCGTGAAGCCGCCGAGGTCGATCGTCACGTGGTCGGCGGTCACGTCGATCGCGTACGCCGTCGTGCTCGTCACGTCGAGGTCGCTCGTCAACAAGTAGCTGCCCGGGGTCGAGATCGTCACCGGAAATCCCGGCTTGTCGTCCGCGGTGACGCCGCCCGAGAGCGCGCGAGCCTGGTTGATCTCGATCACTCCATCGGCCGAGTGGGCGGCCGATGCCGCCAGCAGGGCGACCGCGAAGACCACGAAACGAAATCGCACCCGGGCTCTCCTTCTCGAGGACGCACCCGGCCCGGACCGGCAACCATCCTCGACAACTCGCTGCCGGTCGGCCCGTTTGGGTCCGTGCAGCGCCACGTCTCGCGTTCCGATCGGCGGACCTCGTGATTGGAGCCCCATGATACGTCCGGCGCGGGTCGTGCTGTCAACGATTCCGAGCGGAAATAATCATCGAGAAAGAATAAACGCTTCCGCCATCACAATCGGGCCGAACGCCGCCGATCCCGGCACTTCGTTCGCCTCGCTGCGTGTGCGACGCACATGAGGTCGTCGAAGGGCGCGTCGATCTCGCGCACGTCCGACGCAGACCGCCGGCAGCGATCGAACCTGCTCGTGAACGATCGCCCGCCTACGGATTCGCCGGCGCGCACACCTGCTGGATCGTTGCCGTCGGCGGCGACAGCAGCGAGCGACGGATGATGACGGCGTCGGACACGGAGCAGTTTTGTGTCGCGGGATTGGGCGAGCCGCCGACGTCGCAGCGTTCGGGTCTCGCACGGGTCGCCGTGGGTGGTGTCAGCAGCGAGCGCGTGATGATCACGGCATCCGCCACCGAGACTCGACCGTCGCCCGAGACGTCCCCGCACTGGCAGACGTCGCCGATGCCGTCGGGATTGCCGCTCACACCGAGCCCGCCGTTGTCGGCCTGATCGGGGTTCGCGGCGAAGGGGCAGTTGTCGCAGGCGTCGCCGATCCCGTCGCCGTCGTAGTCGTAGCCCGGCCCGGACGGACAGGCGGACGCGGCCACGGCGCGCTCCCATACCGCGACGTAGGCCTCGGCGGACTGGAAGAGGGGATCGAGATCGTTCTGCGAGAGACCGACCGTGCCGAGGTCGGCGATCAAGTCGGGCAGCAGACCGATGTGGGCGAGGCCATCGAAGTTGAAGTCGAAGGTTCGCTGTCCCGTCGTCTGACGATCGAACGAACCGAACCCCGGAATCGTGAACGGGTAGCCGAGCATCGACGAGTGGGCGATCTGCGAGCGCCGCTCGGCGAGGCGGTCGTTGCGCTCGGGCGCGAGGATCGTGGGCTCGCCGCCGCAGCTCTCGCTGCCGAAGCGCGGGCCGACGTGACCGGCGGCGCCGTTGAAGTCGCTGCCGAACGCCACCGGACCGCCCATCACATCGACGGCGTAGCGATACGCCTGTGCCCACGTCTTCGAGGAGTGGCGGCAGTCGTCCACGACGGGCCCGTAGGGGATGTTGAACTTCTGACCGATGCCATCCGTGTCCTGCTGATCGTCCTTCAGCATCGCGGCCACCATGCCGCCGGCTTTGCGGATCCGGTAGAGCTGCTCGTACGTGCGCATCCGCTCGTGACGGATCGACTCCACGTTGAGATCGAAGAACTGAACGTGGCTCGCGACGACGGGGGCCTGTGCGGCCTCGGCGATCGAGAGCGTCTGATCGAGCGCTTTGTTCGACATGTGATCGACGTCGATGATCATGCCGCGCTGGATCATCTGATCGACGAGGGTCACCCCGAGCGGTGCAAGGCCGAGGGCGTTGCAGCTCGCGTCGCCGAAGTGCGGCGGCGCGAGGTCGACCACGTCGAAGCCGAACTGCGACATGATCCAGTTGAAGAACACGGTGAAGACGCCGTCGTTGAGCTTGAAGCCATACGCTTCGCCCGGACAATCCTCGGCTTCCCACCAGCGACCCTCGATGCCGCGATTGCCGACGTTGATCGGATCCTGCCAGGTGGCGGGCGAGCCGAACGCGTTGTCGAAGTTGTGGATCGGGAAGGCGTGCCGCACGCCCTTGCCGTAGTACTCGTTCACCCACGCGCGCACCGAGGCGTCCGTGCAGCGACCGGTCGTCGGATCGCGCTCGTCGAATCGGCAGTT
>CAZDHU010000246.1:0-8401 GCA_964505355.1 uncultured Myxococcaceae bacterium
CGGGTGATTCGAAGACCCGACGACAGGCGCTCCAGCGAGCGCTGCAATCGGTCCGTCGAGTTCACCAGGTTCCGCTGGGCGTTGATCGATGCGATGTTGTTGTTGACTCGAAGACCCATCTCCGACGATCCTCCTTGATGAAGACTGGCTCCCGTCCGTGAGAGCTCGATCTCTGTCTGAATCAGCGAGCCGTCGCTCGCCGCATGCGGCCAGGCCTGCGCGGGCTCACCGACTCAGCGTCTGCGTTACACCCGTTTCCTCTCCTCGCGAGGCTCGGGGCGACCGGATTGCAAACGAGGTGCCGGATTCGGCCCCCGAATTGGCGGCATCGGGCTCCGTCGATCACCGGATCGTGATCGGCTCGCGCGCACGGGGTGGTGTTGCGGCCACGCATGCATCGAGGGTGCCTCTCGGCTGCGCGCGGGTTGCCGGTTCCTGCGGTCGCAACTCGCGAGCGGCCTGCCGGGCGCGTTCATTTCGAGTTGCAACGAACGCTGCGACGTGAAAGAAGCATGAGGTTCCCACGCGCTTCGGCGGTAGATCCGACCGCGCTGTCGTGCGGCCGACGAACGCCGCGCGATCCATCATCCGGCGCGCGATCCGCAAAGACTTGCCGGTTCGCTGCGGCGCGAGGGTATGCTGCCGGCCGACCGCGCGGATCCGGCCGAGACGTCGTGCCGGAGCGAGTGCGCGAGGCGGGGAGGTTTCCACGTCGATGCGCCGCCTGGGTGACCGCTTCGGCCGGGGCCTGCAACCGCACACCTCCGGGATCGAGGGCCGCAGACTCGGACGGGGCGGATTGCTCGCGCTGGTTGGCCTCGTTGGAATCACGCTCTCGCTTCCTTTGTTCGGACGCTGGCTGCGCAGCGAACCGTTTACGCGCGCATCGACGGCGCCGCCGAACCCCGACGTGGCGTCTGCGCCGCCGGCCCTGCCGGCCGGCCCTCACAACGGCGAACCGTCCCCGTCGGCACTCGAATCGATGCGCGATCTGGTGGACGTCGTGCGCGCGGAGGGGGCGAGCGAGGCGGAAGTCTTCGCGCTGCGCGAGCGCGAGTTCGGTGCCGAGGTCGCGGAGCGCCTCGCCCGGGTCGACGAGCAGCGTGCCGTCTGGCGTGCGCGACTCGATGCCTATCGGATCGAGCGCGAAGCGCTGCTCGCGACGTCGCTCGCCTCGAATCCGGTGGAGCGGGATCGCGCACTCACCGCTCTTCGCGAGAAGCATTTCGACCAGCGAGAGCGACTGCGCGTGCGGGCGTCGGACGAAGCCGAGTTGAGCGTTCGGGCGCACGGCGATGCCCCGGTAACGGGCGGCGGCGAGCCCCGTCGATGAGCGCCCCGGATCCCGTCGACTGACCACGTCCGAACGCGCGCTCGGCTCCCTCGCGCCGGTCGCCGGCGAGCGTTCACACGTCTTCGAGAGCGAGCAGATCCTCGATCCGCTGGCGACGTCGCACGAGCCGCAGCGCGCCGTCGCTCTCGACGAGCACCTCCGGCGCGTGCGGCCGGCTGTTGTAGTTGCTCGCCATGCTCGCGCCGTAGGCTCCCGCGTCGTGAAACACGAACAGGTCGCCGACGGAGGGCGCCGGAAGCGCTCTCGGCAACACGACACCGCCTTCGCTCTGCGTGAAGACGTCGCCCGATTCGCAGAGAGGGCCGCCGACCAGCAGCGGTTCACGCGCTTCCTCATCGGTCTCTTCCGACGACGCCGCCTCGCGACGTACCACGCTGATCTCGTGGTGACTTCCGTAGAGTACGGGGCGCATCAAATCGTTGAACCCCGCGTCGGCGAGCGCGAACCGATTCGACCCTTGCTGCTTCACCGCTCGAACTTCCGCGACGAGAATTCCGGCTGCTGCGACCAGAAACCGCCCGGGTTCGATCTCGAGTGTGACGGCATGCCCGACCATCGACTCGATGCGCCGGCGCGCCTCGTTCCAGATCCGGAAATAACCGTCGAGATCGACCGCTCGATCGGTGTCCCGGTAGGGGATCGACAGCCCGCCACCCGCCGAGATCGCACGAATGTCGCGCCCGATGCGCCGGACCTGCTCGCACATCGCATCGCCCACGCGTGACAGATGCTCGAGATCCGCGCCAGAACCGATGTGCATGTGCAATCCGACGAGGTCGAGGCCGAACCGGTCGATCGCGGCCAGCGCTCCCGGGAGCGACTCGTGCCAGATGCCGTGCTTGCTCGATTCCCCGCCCGTGTTCGTCTTTCGGCTGTGGCCATGTCCAAATCCCGGATTGATCCGCAGCCAGACGGGGTGTCCGCGTCGAAGTTCGCCGAGCTGCACGAGCATGTCGATCGAACCGGCATTCATCGGAATGCCCAGCTCGATCACCCGGCGCAGCGTGGCGCGGTCGGCAAGATCGGCGGTGAAGACGATCTCGGCATCGATCGTTCCGCCGGGCCGAAAGCCGGCGCGCAGCGCACGTTCGATCTCGCCGGCCGAGACGGCGTCGATTCGAACCCCCTCTTCGCGCAGCAGGCGCAGCAGGTGAACGTTCGAGTTCGCCTTCTGTGCGTAGCGGATCACGTCGAATGTGCGCAGTCGCCGCACGTGCTCACGGATTCGCTCCGCGAAATAGACGTAACACGGCGTACCGAACTCGGCGGCGATCTTTCGGATCAATGCGCGGTCGACGGACTTCATCGGAGCTCCGCGGCGGACTCGACGTTCATCAGTACCATGGAAGAGGTGCGGCCGCCCGGCGCGCGCCGTGGAGGGCCCGGGTGTGGAAGATCCGCCGTTGGTGACGCTCGATGACGTGCATGCGGCTGCGACGCGGCTCGCCGGCGTCGCACATCGAACGCCCGTCGTGCGCTGCGCCGCGCTCGATCGTCTCGCCGGTCGCAGACTCGTCTTCAAGTGCGAGAACCTGCAGCGGGTCGGTGCGTTCAAGTTTCGAGGAGCATGGAACGCGGTCGCGCAGTTGCCCGTCGATGTCGCGGCACGCGGCGTCGTCACGCACAGCTCGGGTAACCACGCGCAGGCGCTGGCGCTCGCTGCGCGGCTGCGAGGGATCGCAGCGCACATCGTGATGCCCGCCAGCGCACCGTCCGTCAAACGCCGTGCGGTCGAGGAGTACGGGGGGCGCGTCGTCTCGTGCGAGCCGACGCTCGACGCGCGCGAGGCGACCGCGGCGGCCGTGATCGCCGAAACCGGAGCCAGCTTCGTTCATCCCTACGATGATCCGCGCGTGATCGCCGGTCAGGGAACGGCTGTCCTCGAACTGCTGGAAGAAGTGCCCGACCTCGACGCCGTGATCGCACCGGTCGGAGGCGGAGGCTTGCTCGGCGGAACGGCGGTCGCAGTGCGCGGCGTTGCCCCGCAGGTTCGCGTCTTCGCGGCCGAGCCGCTGGGCGCCGACGACGCCGCGCGATCGAAGCGCGCGGGCCGGTGGATCCCGCAAACCGCACCGAACACGATTGCAGACGGCTTGCTCACGAGTCTCGGACGGCACACCTGGCCGCTGCTTCGGGATCTCGTCGAACGCGTGCTGACGGTCGGCGACGACGAGATCGTGCGCGCGATGCGCGGGCTGTTCGAGCGCGCGAAGCTGGTGGTCGAGCCGAGCGCGGCGGTCGCGCTGGCCGCAGTGTCGTCGGAAGAGTTTCGCGCGCTTCCCGGAATGACGAACGTCGGCGTCATCTTGTCGGGCGGGAACGTCGATCTCGATCGGCTGCCCTGGTGAGTTTGGTCGTGCCGGCGAGCGCCGGGATGGCGGCCGCGATCCGTTCGAGGACCACGTCGACGATCGCGTCGTGCAGGCCGAGGATGTCGGAGGTTCGTAGCGACAGACCGGGGTGACGGGCCGCTGCCTCGGCGACGAGGCGCGGGATGTCGGCCGACGCATGACGTCCCGGAGTCAGAAAGAAGGGATGGATCACGATCTCGTTCGCGCCGTGCGACACGCAGTCGTCGATCGCATCGCCGAGCGTTGGAGCGAGCAGCTCGAGATGGGCCGTGCGCACGATCCAGTCCGGAAGTCGCTCGACGACCCGCGCGGCGAGTGCGTCGAGCTGTGCGTTGGCCTCGTCACGCCGGCTGCCGTGATCGATCAACACGACGGCGCGTCGCATCGGATCCGGCGTCACGCGTCGCGAGCCGCGGCGAGTGCGCGGTCGAGATCCTCGCAAAGATCGTCCGCGTGCTCGAGTCCGATCGAGAGCCGTACGACGCCTTCGTGGATGCCTTTGCGACGTTTCTCCTCGGCCGGAAATGCTGCGTGACTCATCGACCACGGGTAACCGATCAGCGACTCGACGCCGCCGAGGCTCTCCCCCAGCGCGAACAGGTGCGTCGATTCGCAAAACCGGCGGGCCGCGGCTCCACCACCCGACAGTTCGACCGTCACGATTCCGCCGAATCCCCGTGACTGGCGGGTCGAGAGCGCATGACCGGGATGATCCTCGAAGCCGGGCCAGTGCACGACGGCGATGCCGGCGTGGTCGCGCAGAAACCGGGCCACGCGTTCGGCGCTCGCTTCGTGCTGTCGCATGCGCACGGCGAGCGTCTTCACGCCGCGTAGCACGAGCCACGCATCCCACGGCCCCGGGATGCCGCCGGTCGCGTTGCGCGCGAAGGCCAGCGCCTCGCGCAGCTCGTCGTCGTCGAGCACGATCGCTCCGCCAATCACGTCGGAATGCCCGCTCACGTACTTGGTCGTCGAATGAACGACGACGTGAGCACCGAGCGCGAGCGGATTCTGCAGGTAGGGCGTCGCGAAGGTGTTGTCGACGATGCAGAGCGCCCCGCCGCGCCGCGCGATCTCTGCGCAGGCCGCGATGTCGATCACGCGCAGCATCGGATTGGTCGGGCTTTCGATCCAGACGACGCGCGTCGAGGTCCGCATCGCCTTCGCCACGCGGTCCGGATCGGTCGCGTCGACGAAATCGAATTGCACGCCGTAGCGTGGCAGCACCTGCGTGAAGAGCCGGTAGCTGCCGCCGTAGAGATCGTCGGCGACGACGACGTGATCGCCGGCCTTCACCGCCTGCATCGCGCCCGCGATGGCCGCCATCCCGGAGCCGTAGGCGAGTCCGTGCCGGCCGCCTTCGAGTGCGGCGAGGCATTCTTCGAGCGCCTGTCGCGTCGGGTTTCCGCTGCGCGAGTACGAAAAGCCTCGATTTCGATCGACCGCGTCGTGCGTGAAGGTGACGGTTTGATGAACCGGCGTGATGGTCGCGCCGGTCGCGGGATCGGGCGCCTGCCCCGCATGAATCGCCAGCGTCTCGAACCTCTGTCGGGCCTGCTCGCTCACCGCCGCGCCAGCTCCGAGAGCAGGTCGAAGGTGCGCTGCGCGGCCGCCGTCCGATCGGCACCGAACGGAAAGATCGCTGCATTGAAATCCGTGACACCCGCGGCGACCAGATTCTCGAGTGCGCGCTCGACCGCTCGTTCGTCGCCCGCGATCGCCACGTCCCCGGGGCCGGTCGCCTTCTCGAGATCGAGCATCGCGCGATACGAGGGCAACTGGCCGTAGATCGCGAACGCCTTCGAAGCCGCCGCGCGTGCGCCGTCCGGGTCGTTCGTCACCACCACCGGCAGTCCGCAGACGATGCGCGCCGGTCGTGTGCGTCCGGCATCGTGCGCCGCCTTCGTCACTTCGGGCACCAGCACCTCGGCCAGCGTGCGCGGTCCGGTCATCCACGTGATGGTGCCGTCCGCGACGGCGCCGGCGATGCGTCGCATGCGCGGCCCGAGGCCGCCGATCAACACCGGCGGTGCCGATGCGCCGGCGACGTTCAGGTTTCCGTGCACGCGATAGTGCTCGCCGTCGAACGCGACCTTGCCACTCTCCATCACCGTGCGGACGACCGTGACGTACTCTTCGATGTGTTTCGCGATCTTTTGATAGGAGAGACCGAGCATGTTCTCGATCACGACCCGGTGGCTCGGTCCGAGGCCGAGCGCGAATCGACCGCCGCAGGCGAGCTGGGTCGTCATCGCCTGCTGCGCCATGTAGAGCGGATGGCGCGAGAAGGTCGGAATCACGGCGGTTCCGAGTTCGAGCGTGCGCGTCGCGCGTCCGACGAGCGAGATCAACGTCATCGCGTCGAGGCCGAAGATGTTGGCCACCCAGGCGGTCTGAAAGCCCGCCGCTTCGGCGCGCGTGAACTGCTCGATCGTGCCTTCGAGGGTCGGTGCGACGCCGCCCGGAGCGAGCTCGCCGAGTCCGACGCCGATGCGAATGCCGTGCATGTCGATCCTCCGTGTCGCCAGCCGGCGACATCTTGCCGATGGGTGAACTCACCAGTACGACGTGGTGACGACGACGTCTCCGCGCGGCACCGCGCGACAACCGAGGCGCAGATGCGAGGCGATGCGATTGCGCCGTTTGGCGCGGGTTTCGGCCGGCGTTTCGGGGGGCAGATGCTCGGCCCCGTCGAGAACTTCGACTCCGCAGCGTGCGCAGAGGCCATCGGCCCCGCAGGCGCTCGCGATCGGCAGCCCCGCCTGCCGGGCGGCCTCGTGCAGCGTCCCGCCGACGGCGAGTTCGACCGAGCGTCGCGAGGGCAGGAAGGAGACCGTCGGCATGATGCCGCAGTGTACGTGAGGGGCCGCGCCCGTCGAAGACCGCCGCAGATCCGATCGGGCCCCGCTGACCGCTCACGTTGCAGGGCTCGGCCGCGCTTCGATAGGTTCGAGCGATGGCGACCGCCGGCATCCTCGTGATCGGCAACGAGATCCTCTCCGGCAAGGTGGTCGATACCAACTCGGCCTTTCTGTGCCGGGAGCTGCGCGAGATCGGCGTCGACGTCGAACGGATCGTCGTCGTTCCCGACGTGATCGACGTGATCGCGCGCGACGTTCGTCTGCTGAGTGATGCGCACGACTTCGTGTTCACCTCCGGCGGCGTCGGTCCCACCCACGACGACCTGACACTCGACGGTGTCGCGCTCGGCTTCGGCCGTGAGCTCGAGATCAACGCGGGGCTGGTCGATCGGATCACGCGGGCGCAGGGGCATGCGCCGTCCGAGACGCAGCTCAAGATGGCCCGACTTCCGACCGGCGCGCTGCTGATCGACGCCGGCGACCTCTGGTTGCCGGTGATCGTGATCGAGAACGTGCACGTCTTTCCGGGCATTCCGAAGTTGCTCGAAACCAAGTTTCGAGCGGTGCGCGAACGATTCCGCGGCGTGCCCTTCGTTTTGAAGCGCGTCTATCTCGGGCAGCGCGAGAGCGAGATCGCCGAACATCTGAACGCGACGCTGGCGGAATGGCCGGGTCTGCTGATGGGCTCGTATCCGCGGACGGGTGCGGCGGAGTGGCTGGTGCAGGTGACACTGGAGTCGCGTGATCCCGCCGTGGTCGAGGGCGCGCTCGCATCGCTGGTGGCGAGATTGCCCGCGGGCGCGGTGCAGAAGATCGAGTGACCGGGCCGCCGTCCGCGACGGGCGTCGGGCCGTGGCTGCATCCCGCGTGGATGGTTCTCGCGATCGCGATCGTCGCGCTCGCGCTGCGCAGCGGGCTCGCGCTCCGATCGGGACGACGCACAGCGGTCGTTCCGGCGGCCGACCGCCGCGTCCTGCGCGCGAGACACTCGCGAACCGCGAAGGTTGCCGTCGCGTCGGTGTGGCTCGGAGCGGTGGCGGGTCCTGTCGCGATGTTCTTCGGCCTCGACCGGACGCCCTTCGAGACGCTGCACGCACTGCTCGGCGTGATTGCCGCCGCAGCCTTCGTCGCGGTTGCGATCACCGGGCGGCGGCTCGAGCAGGGGCGCAGCCGCGATCGTGATCTGCATGGCGCGCTCGCGCTCGGTGCGTTCGCCGCGGCGCTCGCGGCTGCGCTCGCGGGTCTCGTGCTGCTTCCCTGATGGACGGTCGAGAAAAACTCGCCCGGTCAGCGCGGGAGGGCGTCCTGGCCTCGCTGCCGAAGCCAGTGGTCGGCGAGTACGAGGCAGACCATCGCTTCGACCAGCGGAACGGCGCGCGGCAGCACGCAGGGGTCGTGTCGTCCCTCCGCCGCGAGCGTGACGGCGCGACCCGAGCGGTCGACGGTTTGCTGGGCGGCGGCGATGGTGGCCGTTGGTTTGAACGCGACGCGCAGGACGATCTCTTCGCCATTGCTGATCCCGCCCTGGATTCCGCCCGAGCGGTTGGTGGTCGTCCTCGGCCGTCCATCCGAACCGGGCACGAACGGGTCGTTGTGCTCGATTCCCGTCATGCGCGTGCCTTCGAATCCGCTGCCGATCTCGAATCCGCGCGAGGCCGGAAGCGACATCAGCGCACGCGCGAGATCGGCTTCGAGTTTGTCGAAGACCGGCTCGCCGAGTCCCGCCGGAACGCGCCGCGCGACGCATTCGACCACGCCGCCGAGTGAATCCCCCCGGCGGCGCGCGGCATCGATGCGCGTCGCCATTTCGGCGGCCGCCGCGGCATCGGGGCAAC
>CAZDHU010000247.1:0-13559 GCA_964505355.1 uncultured Myxococcaceae bacterium
TGCGAATCCCGTCTACACGAACATTCACTGGTATCACTACGTCGCAGAGTCTCGATACAACGGCGGCGAAGTCGTCACCATCGCGCCGGACTTCAGCCCCTCGGCGATTCACGCCGACTATCACCTGCCGGTCAAGATCGGTTCGGATGCCGCGCTCGCGCTCGCGATGTGCAAGGTGATCATCGACGGCGGCCTGTACCAGAAGCAGTTCGTGCAGGAGCAGACCGATCTACCGCTGCTGGTGCGCAAGGACACCGGCCGCTTCCTGCGCGGATCCGACGTCGCCGAGGGCGACCGCGACGATCAGTTCTTCTGGTGGGATTCGCTTTCGGGAAGTCTCACGCCCGCGCCGCGTCACACGCTCGCGACGACCGGCGTCGACCCCGCGCTGGAGGGAACCTTCCGGGTGATGCTGAAGAACCTGCAGACCGTCGAGGTCGAGCCGGTCTTCGCCCTGCTGCGCCGCCATCTCGAGGACTACACGCCCGAGAAGGCGGCCGCGATCTGCGAGGTGAATCCCGAGAACATCCGCAAGCTCGCCCGAAAGGTGGCGACGCGACGGACCAAGATCTTCATCGGCTGGAACTCGGGCAAGTACTACCACGGCGATCTGATGGAGCGCGCGATGGCGCTGCTGCTCGGACTCACCGGCAACTGGGGCAAGAAGGGCACCGGTACGCGTTCGTGGGCGATTTCGGGCATGGACGGCGAGATCTTCATGGCCGGCAAGGAAGCACCGGGTCAGGAAGCCGCGCAGAAGCAAATCGCCAATCTGATCGCGATGCGACGGCTGATCTCGGCCAGCGATCCGACGATGACGCTGGAGATGATCGAGAACCGCATGACTTCGCTCTCGAACGATCTACCCGAAGGGCCCGGCCTCAGCATGCCGCCCGCGTTTCTCTGGTACTACCAGTACGGCTACAAAGAGCGCTGGAACGATCCCGAGAATCACGATCCCTCGTACAAGCGCACCTTCGACGAGTACATGAACGAGGCGATCGAGAAGGGCTGGTGGGACGCGCGCTACGCGAAGGTCTACCAGAAGGTGACGCCGCGCGTTCTCTTCGAAGCCGGCGGCAACGTGCTGCGCCGGCAGCGCGGCGGTCAGAAGCTGCTGCTCGAGCATCTGTGGCCGAAGCTCGACCTGATCGTCTCGGTCGACTACCGGCTGACGACGACCGGCCTGCACTCGGACTACGTGCTTCCGGCCGCGCAGCACTACGAGAAGCTCGGTCACTCGATGCCCTCGGTGCATCATCTCAATCACGTGCTCTGCGATCGCGCGGCGCCGCCGCTCGGCGATTCGCTGCCGGATCTCGAGATCGGCTTCCGCATCCTCGAAAAGATCGAAGAGCGTGCCGCGGCACGCGGCATCACGGAGTTCGTCGACGCGCGTGGTCAGACGCGCAAGCTCGCCGGCTTCGTCGATCGGATCAGCCACAAGGGCCTGCTGCGCGACGAAGAGAAGCGAGTGGACGAATCGATTCGTGACAATGCGGTCTACGGCATCCTGCCCAAAGGGACGACGCTGGAGACGTTGCGCGAGAAGGGTTTCATGCGCTGGACGAAGTGGGGAAGCGTGCTGCACGGCACCTCGCAGGCGTCCACCATCAAGCCCGACGAAGTTCACAATCCGCTGCGCTGGCACACGGAGGACAAGGTTCCGTACGACACGGTGGTGCGGCGCGCGCAGTACTACATCGATCACGAGTGGTTCCTCGAATCGGGCGAAGGATTGCCGACGCACAAGGAGCCGCCGATGCAGGGAGGCGCGAAGCGGCGCTTCATGATGACCAGCGGACACAACCGCTGGAGCATCCACTCCATGAACATGACCAACGATCTGATGCTGAACACGCATCGCGGCGAGCCGTTCGTCTTCCTCAACGACCGGGACGCCGATTCGCTCGGTATCGCGAACGGCGAGAAGGTGAAGCTGGTCAGCAATGCCGGCGAAGCGCGCTATGCCGCGAAAATCTCGCCCTCGGTGCGGCCGGGTCAGGTGATCGTGTACAACGGCTTCGAGCCCTACATGCACGAGGGCTGGTCGAGTCAGTCGGACCTCGAACCCGGTCATGTGAAACCGCTGGGTCTCGCGGGCGGCTACGGGCACTTGAACTACCGAATCCTGTCCTGGCAGCCGATCCCGGCCGATCGCGCGGTGCGCGTCGACGTGCAGAAGGTGAGCTGACGAAAACGCCGGGAAGGCCGCCTGCGCGCGGCGGGAGGGCGACGAGAGTGGCCGGTTCGAAGCGACGCTACTGGGGTTTCGTCAATGCGATGCCCGCGCCTGTGTTGTCGATGGTGGCGAAGCAGGCCGAGGCGCAGGGACTGACGGGGCTCTTTGCGCCGCAGGTCTACGGCCCTCCCTTCGTTCCTCTCGCCGCAGCCGCGATGGTGACCGAGCGCGTGCTGCTGGCGAGCGGCATCGCGATCGCCGCCGCGCGCAGCCCCTTCGAGACGGCGATGGCCGCGATGGACATGGATCGCATCTCGGGCGGCCGATTCGTACTCGGCCTCGGCGCGAGCGTACTCTCGTGGACGCGCGACGTCTTCGGCGCACCGGATCACAAACCGCTCGCGCACCTGCGCGAAACGGTCGCGGCCGTGCGACACGTGATTCGTGGCGCACACAAAGGCCTCGCGCCCTTCGAGGGCGAGTACTTCCGAGCGAGCTTCCGCGAGCTGCAGCCGAGCGCACCTCCCGTGCGCGAGGAGATTCCGATCTGGATCGCCGCGCTGCGCGGCCCGCTGGTGCGCCTCGCCGCCGAAATCGGGCAGGGCGTGATGGGCCATCCCATGTGGTCGATCGACTGGGCGGTCGAACGCATCCAGCCCGACCTGCGTGCCGGCCTCGCAAAGGCCGGACGCAAGCGCGAAGACATCGATCTCAATCTCTGGCTCTGGGTCGCGATCAATCCCGACGAAGCGCAGGCGATCGAAGACTCGCGCGCCACGATGGCGTTCTACGGCGGCGTGCAACAGTACGAGTCGTTCTTCGAGGCGCATGGTTTCGGCGACGAAGCGCGCCGCCTGCAGGCGGCCGTCAAGAGCGGCAAAGCGCTCGCCTCCGGCCACCTCGTCCCCGACGAAATGGTGAAGACCTTCGTCCTCTGCGGAAAGCCCGACGCCGTCCGCGCACGCGTCGAACGCGGCTGGACCGTCGCCAACTCGATGTGCCTCGTCCCCCCCGTCTACGGCCTCCCGCCCGAAAAGCTGCTCTTCTACGGCCAGGGCATCGCGAAGACGTTTTACGAGTAGGGGCGGGGGCTGCGCCTCGCGCTGGCGCAGCGTCGGCATTTCTGTCGAGCGCGCCGCGCCCGGCCGGCTGGTCCGTGGTACCGATGCGCCACGATTCTGGTCGTGACCGAGTGGGGATCGGGATCGTCGCGTTCCGCGTCTGTCGCTCCACGGATGCGTACTACGGGTCTCGTGTCAGCGCGGTCTCTCGGATCGAGCCCGTTCGCGGCGTGCGCGGGCGGCCGCAATCGCCCGCGTGGCAAACCGCCTGGCCTCCTCCAGCCATTGGAGGCGCTGCCGGTGATCGAGACGCAACCACGCGCGCCGCTGGTCGCGACGGTGTTCGTCCCATCCTGATGCCGCCCCGCCTGTATCTCGCTCGGGTTCAGTCATCGCCGTCCCGCCATCGCTCTTCCTCGATCTCTTCGAGCGCCCGAACGTCCTCCCGATCGACGCTGCGCCCCGCGCGTTGCTTCATCGCGACGAGGTCGGCGACGCTGGCGACGGTCACGATCACGTCGCCGAGCTCGCCGCCCGAAGCGGGCCAGGCTGGCATCGTTACCTCGGCTACGACGCGAAGTGCAACGGCTCCTCGAGCAGCGCTGGTCCCCGCAGCAGATCGCCGCGAGACTCGTCATCGACTATCCCGATGATCCGGAGATGCGCGTGTCGCACGAGACGATCGATCAATCGCTCTTCGTGCAAAGCCGCGGGGCGTTTCGCAAGGATCTGATCCGATGCCTGCGGACGGGACGAGCTCAACGGCGGCCGCAACACCGCGCGGGCGGACGGGGCCAGTTGCTCGACATGGTGCTCATCAGCGACCGACCGGCTGAAGTCCAGGATCGGGCGGTTCCCGGCCACCGGGAAGGCGACCTCATCATCGGCCGGGGTTCGAAGTCGGCGATTGGAACGTTAGTCGAGCGTCAATCTCGGTTCGTGATGCTGCTCGACCTTCGCAAGGGTCGTCTCGCCGAACAAGTCAGGGACGCTCTCGCGGTCAAGATCCGCCAGCTCCCCGAGCAGCTTCGAAAGTCCTTGACCTGGGATCGTGGCAAGGAGATGGCCGAACACGTCCAGTTCACGGTCGACACCGGCGTCGAGGTGTATTTCTGCGATCCGCGCAGCCCGTGGCAGCGAGCGAGTAACGAGAACATCAACGGCCTGCTGCCAGTACTTCCCGAACGGGACCGACCTTTCCGTCCATCGCCAGGCTCGCCTCGACAAGGTCGCCGCTGAACTCAACGGGCGGCCTCGACAGACCCTCGGGTGGCTGACACCCTCGGAGGCGTTCGCGCGAACTGTTGCGATGTAAGCGATCAATCAACCCGTCTTCCCCGGCAGCGAGCACTGCGTGAGCGTCGGCCCCATCCGCGAGATGGGGGACGCGATGACGAGAGGGGAATCCGACGAGGCGAAGGGCAGTGGTCGCGATGACCGCTCGAGACCGCCGGTAGCCGGAGAAGCAGAGTGGGAGCTGCTCGCATGCGGCGGGGAGATTCATGGAGGGTGCTGCTCGGAACGAGTGCGGCGGTGAACGTCGCCGTCATGATGCTGCGGCCCGCCGCGGTCTTCCTGGCGCAAGCGGGGATCTCGCTCCTCCTGGGATCCTGGGAGGCCGCACGCGCCTGGTGGCCCTTCCAGATGATTCTGGCGAACTGCCTGTGCCTCGCCGTCCTGGTGCCGATGACGCGGAACGACGGGATTCCTCTCGCGGGGGTGTATCTCCGCCCATTCGATGAGGGGGCCTGGGGCGGAAGGCTCGCCCCGCTGCTGCGTGAGCGGCGCTACGCGCGTCGGTCGCTGGTCCTGCTGTATGACGCTGGCCTCTTCATCGCGATCCTCTGCACGCTGGGAGTGGTCGCCTTTTTCCTGGTGCGGCAGATCGATCAACAGCTACAGGCGAACGCCGCCTTCGTCCGGAGCGGGGCGCTCCCCTTCTGGGCGAGGGTCTCGGTCACGATCCTGCTTCCGGCGACGATGCCCCTGGCAGAGGTTCCCTGGTACCTCGGGTATTTCTTCCCGAAGCTGGAGCGGCTCCTTGGCGGGACGGCGCGGGCGTTCGCGCTGACCACTGCCGCCTTCGCGCTGCAACACTGCGTGCAGCCGCTCTTCTTCGATGCCGGCGTCACCGCACTGCGATTTTTCGTTGAGCTGCCGGTGATCCTGCTCGCCGCCTGGGTGATGCGCGCCGCGCCTCGCCTCACGCCGGGGATCCTGGCGCTTCACTTCCTCATGGCCCTGCAGGTGTCGGCCGGGTACGGGATCGATCACTGAGCAATTACGGATGTGTGTGGTGAATGGAATGGCGGACAAACGAATCGCGCTGCTGAAGATCACCTACTGGTGGGGCATCGTCGCCGACGCGGTGGAAACGGCGCGCATGGTCTTCCCGGGCCTCTTCATCGCCTCCGCCGGCGCGGCGGTGGAGCGAAGCGCCGGCTTCGACCTGGCCCTCCTGTACGGCGCGCCGGTGATGCTGGGGTGGACCCTTCTCCTCTTCTGGGCCGACCGAAGGCCATTGGAGCGGAAGGGGGTGCTCCTCTGCCTGCTCCCGGTGGTGGTCTCTTACTTCCTGGTCGAGCTGTACGCCGTCGCCCGGGGGATCGTCCCGTTGAACAATATGCTGCCGGTCTTCGTCCTGCAGTCGGCCTTCCTCGTCCTGATCGTCGTCAGCTATCGCCATGCGCGGAGCGGGGAACGAGCGGCGGTGAAGCGGGCAGTGGCCTGATGGTCAGGTCGACGTCGAACCTCGAGACTGGACTCGTTCCGCCGGGCTTGTCACGGTGCGCCCCGTGCTTGACATCAAGACATCAACCTTCGTATGTTGCGATGCATGCGGACGACCCTGAGCCTCGACGACGACGTAGCGGCCGCGCTCGAACGGTTGCGCAAGACGCGCGACGCGAGCCTGAAGGAGGTCGTCAACGAAGCGCTACGCGAAGGGCTGAAGCACATGCGTGCCCGGCCCAGGCGGCGTGAGCGTTTCCAAACGCGAGTCGTCTCGCTCGGCGAATGCAGGATCGGCAGCATCGGCAACACCGCCGACGCGCTCGCCATCGCGGAAGGCGAGTCCTTCAAGTGATCCTCGTCGACGCCAATGTCCTCGTCTATGCGCATGTGAGTAGTTGCGTTCAGCACGACGAGCGCGGGATTGGCTCGATGAGCAACTGAACGGTGCCAGTCCGGTGGGCTTACCGTGGGCGAGCGTACTCGCCTTCCTGCGGCTGGTGACGAATCCGCGCGTATTCGAGCAGCCTGAATCGATGGACGGTGCGTGGCGCCAGATCCTCGCCTGGCTCGATTGTGAGACGGCGTGGATCCCTCAACCGACCGAGCGCCACGTGGATTTGCTGGGCTCTCTTCTGGCGCTGCCGTCCATACACTCGAATCTGGTGCCAGATGCGCACCTGGCGGCGCTGGCGATGGAACACGGGCTCTTGCTCTGTTCCAGCGACGCTGACTTTGCAAGGTTTCCGGGATTGCGCTGGTTGAATCCTCTCACTGTTTGATCTGCGACCGACGTCAGCGCGGAGACTCCCGCCTCATCCCCGTGACCCCGATGCCGTCACCCGATCACGCCAGAGAAGGACGTGATACCGAACGCTCGCGGGGGCGTGGCTCGAGAGCACGGAGACGATCATCAGTGCGGTGAGCGCGAACGGGCGAGGCGTGGTGTCCGCGGCGATCCAGCGCAGGGCGAGTAGCTTCGCGATCAGCACGGCGCCGCGCACCTGCAGCAGGAAGACGGCGCTTTCGTGGAGGTCGAGGGCCAGCAGTGCGCATCCCGAGAGGGCGGCGGCGGCGAGCCATCGCGTGCGCAGATCGAGCGGCGCGTCGAAGGCGTGGCTGCCGAGCAAAAGTGCGACACAAACGACGTGCGCGGCGCGCAAGCCGATCTTCAGCGTGCGGCGTCCCGCGAAATCGCGGGGAGGGTCGGGGAAGAAGAGGGCTCGAAGTCCGTTCATGTGATCCCAATGCCACAGCGCGCGCGGGATTGCATGCGGAATGCGCGGCTTGCGGCGCCCGCCGTGAGCAATCGCCGCCTCGGAGGCCGGGCCGATTTCGGGCGCAGCGCCGGCGCGGGGCGCTGCGTCCGCACTCCTCGATCGCTCGGCCTATACGTCCTTGCCCGCGACGCCGCTCAGCAGGCGGCCGATCAGGCGCCGCCACTCCGCCGGGGCCGGAGGCGCGAGGCCGAGGCCGCGCGTGATGATCGAGCCGAAGCTGAGAATCAGCAGAAAGCGCACGACGGCTTCCGTCGAAACGTCGTCGGCGACGACGCCTTCGCGTCGCGCGCGTTCGATCATGTCGATCAGCAACGTCGTGCGCTGCTCGATGCCTCCCTTCATCTGTTCGCGCAGTTCGGGCTCGCGTCGTGCGGCCACCGTGGCGTCGAGCAGCAGCATCTCCGCGGGATCGAGTTCGCCTTCGACGACCAGTTCGCTCAGGGCCCGCAGCAAGGTCGCGACCGGGAGGTCGGTGTTGCTGAGCAGGGCGGATTCCACCGCGTCGACACCGTGCGAGCCGAAGGCCTTGACCAGCAGATCCGCCTTGTCTCGAAAGTGTGCGTAGATCGCGCCCGTCGTGACGCCCGCCTTCTGTGCGATGTCCTGCACGCGAGCGCCGTCGTATCCGACGGCGAGAAAGACGTCGACGGCGGCTTCGATCAGTCGATCGCGCGTCGTCTCGGGTTCTCGTCGCGTGGTTCCGCGGCGCGTCATCGGCGGGGAGGCTCGCGCCGGAGGCGGAAGGCGAAAGCGTTCAGGCGTCGCTCGTCGACCGGCGCACCGTCGTGATAGACGAAGAGCAGCGGGATGCCGGGCTGGTGACGCAGGATGGCTTCGCTGACCAGCGCCGGCCCGCAGCCCCAGGGACTGATCACCACCACGCCGTCGCACAGTCGCTGTTTCCAGTAGTGGAGCACGCTGCCGACCGTGACCGGCGCCTCGCCGCGCGGGTGTCGGCCGAGCACGCGATCGCTTTCGGCGAGAATCGGAGCCACCGCGCCGTCCGGGATCCAGGGATGCAGTTTGCGCACGCGATCGTATTGCTTGCGACGCATGCGCCGCAGGCCCATCGCGACCAGTGCGCGGCCGCGCCCGCCCTCGCTCGTGCGTGCGATCTCTCCGGGGGCCTCGGTCGATGCGTACTCGAGCAGCGTCTGTGACGGCTCGATCGCCACCTGCAGGCCGCGTTGATTGAGCAGGCGCACGATGCCGCCATTCGAAAACTCGTTGGTCTTGACGGCGATGTCGCCCGCCAGCAGCACGGTGCGGCGCTGCGTGTTGCGCGGCGCGCGCGCGGCGATCGCGGCATAGGCCTCGGACGCCCGCTCCAGAAACTCGCCGAGGGCGCGGGCGTGGCGCGAGGTGTCGCGAAATCCCGCGAAGGCGCCGCGAAAGACGGGCGACTCGCAGATCTTCTCGAACTCTTCGACCAGCCCTTCGTGCAGGCGATCGACCTCGCCCTCGGTGGTCTCCAGAGGGCGGTGATACGCGACGAGCTGGCAGAGAATGTCACTCACCGTCGACGAGAGGCCGGTGCGAGTGAGGAACGACGGGCCGAGGCCGTGTTCGCCCTGGATGTCGCGCATGCGCACGCGATCCGAGAGTCCGAGTCGTTCGAGCGAGAGCTGATCCTTCACCGAGAAGACGCAATTGCGACAGACGCCCTGTCCCGTCACCTGTACCAGCACGCGTTCGCGGCCGTCGTCGTTGCGTTCGAGGTGATCGCGGAACGATCCCCAGAAGAGTTGATAGGGAATGCACTCCTTGCCCGAGCAATCGCGCCGTCCAATGCGCAGCCGTTCGGCGTCGGATCGTGCCGGCGCGACGCCGTCGATCCCAAACGCGCGAAAGTTCGCGGCCATCACGCGCGCGTACGGTTCGCCGATCGCCGGTGTGACGAACTGGCGGGTGTCGCCGGCCGTGATCGTCTCGTTCGGTAGCGGCTCGAGCATGCGCAGGCGCGCCGGCGCGACGGGCGTGGGCCGGCCGTCGTGGCGCCGAACGGTGTGCAAGAACGCCTGCACCCGCGTCGTGTAGCCCGCCGTCCCGCCGTGTCCGTCGCTCTCGAGCGTGGTGTGGGGATGGCCTTCGAGCAGCGCGGTGAAGAACTGTTCGCCGAAGGACGCGGGATTGCAGCCGAACGACGAAAGGAGCAGGGGATAGGCGTTGCCGCGCGCGCGTGCGGCGAGTGCGGCACGCAGCGCGTTTCGCGCGTCGGACCATGGGACGCGGGGGACGGGATGCGTGTCCGGCGGAATCGGGAAGCAATCCATCGGAATCGGCAACACGCCGTTCTCGCGCAGCAGACGCGGAATGCCGGCATTGATCACGGGATCGTGAATCACGTGCAGCGGGCCGAGCACGGGCACCACGGGAAGGTCCGTCGCCTGCGCGTATTCGAGCGTGCGGTGACCGATCGCGAGCAGCTCGTCGTCGTGCCTCGTTTGCGCCTCGGCGGCGGCGCGCGCAGCGGCCGCCACGCGTGCGCGATCGGGTTCGTGGCCGAGCAGTTCGCGCGCCGCGGCGAGCAGATCGGCGGCCAGCGCCTTGCCGCGCAGACCCTCATCGAACGAGAACACGGGACGGAGCACGCGGATCGTCTTGCCGCGTGCACGCAGCGCCGACGCCGCCATCTCGGGCTGGGCCTGCTCCATCGCGCAGGTGCGGCCCCGGCCACCGGCCTCGCCGTGCAGGGAGAGGATCGTCGGGAAGAACACGGTCTCGACGTCGGCGTCGAGGATGCCGTGCGCGGCCTTCACCGGCGCGCAGGCGTCGTACGAATGACAGCGCTCTTCGCCGCGCGAAAGCGAGTTCGCATCCGGCGCGAGCACGCGAACGCCGAGACCGAGACTGGAGACGAACTCGACGAGCCAGGGTACGAGCCCCGCGCACGCACCGGCGATCGGAATGCCGACCACGCCGCGCCCCGGACGTTCTTCGAGCCACGGAGCCAGCAACGCCTGTCGCTCGTCGAACGCAGACGGCGCCTCTTTGGGAAGTTTGGCGCGCACAGCCGACGCGACTTCGTACTTCGGGCATGCGCCACCGGAGAGCACGGTCTGTTCGCTACCGCTCACCGCGACGCGGGTGCGCGCAATCGTGCACAGCGTGGCGCAGCGACTGTCGCGGCACTGAAACTCGTTCTTGCCCACGATTTCGGCGCCGAGCAGCAGCGCGAAATCGAAGCGCGACGCCTGCCCGAGTGTGCTCGCACCGAGTTCGTCGATCGCACAGAGCCCGATGCCCCACGCGCCCATCGCGCCGGGATCGGGCGGTACCACGACTTCGCGTCCGGTGACCGCCGCCAGCGTCCACGCGAGCGAGATGCCCGACGCCGGCTTGCCCTGAAAGAAGATGCGCTGCCCGAAGGTGCGCTGTCCCATCACGCGGTTGATGTAGTTGTGAATCACCGAGTACTGGAATCCGGCGAAGAGATCAGCGACTGAAAAGCCCTCGTTGTGTGCTTCGGCGGCGGCATCGGCGACGAAGACCGTGCACATCTGACCGAGATCGGGCGGGCGCGTCGCCGTCATCGCGAGGCGCGTGAACTCGCGAATGTCCGTCTCGCCGTAGAAGACCGACTGTTCTTCGAGAAACGAGCCCGTGCCGGCCGAACAGGCCTTGTTCATGTCGCTTTCGACGATTCGGCCGCCCTCGATCTGGATGAACTTCGCGTCCTGGCCGCCGATCTCGACCACCGAGATGCTGTCGCCGCCGTGCTCGTCGCAGCGGATCGCGGCGGTCGCGTGCGCGACGATTTCGTTCAGCGTGACGATGCGGTCGGCCGCGTGCGGGAACGCGGCACGGACGAGGGTGGCCGCGGCCTCGCGCCCCGAGCCGGTGAGAGCGACGGCGCGGACGTCGGGCGTCGTGCGGTCGAGAACGGCGCGCACCAGCCGCTGTACCGCATCGACCGGGTTGCCCTGCGTGCGGTCGTAGAGATCGAGCACGATCTCGCCGGTCGCGAGCGAGGTGAGCACGGCCTTGCTGCCGGTCGAGCCGAGATCGAGGCCCAGCACGGACGGCTCGCGTTCGGCGTGGGCCGGAATCGGAGGCGCGGTGAGCTGGCGGACGCGTTCCGTGAACTCGCTGGCCGGTCGCAGCACGGTGAAGCGTGTCTGCCTGCGCTCGAAGAGCGTGCCGGGATCCTCCGGCAGGCGCGTGATCTCGTCCCCCCGACACTGCTCCGCCGCGAGCAGTGCGGCGCCGATGGCTTCGAGAAACAGAAACGACTCGGGCACGCGGACTTCGACGCCGAGCGATTCGCTCAGTGCACCGACGAGCGTGTGAATGCGCGCACAACCGCCGATCGCGTAGACGGGACCGTCGACCCGCGCGCGTCCGAGAAGCGCGGCCACGTAGCGCGCGATCGAACCGAAGTATCCGCGAAAGAGCGCGTCGGCCGGGCGTCCCTGATTGCCGAAGTGAGTCATCTCGCTCTTGGCGAAAACCGAGCAACGTGCGGTGATCGGAATCACTTCGCTCGCGTCGCGCGCCAGCGCGTCGGCCTGCTCGACGCGAAGCCCGAAGCGGCCGGCGATTCGCACCATCGTCTCGCCGGTTCCCGAGGAGCACTTGTCGTTGCCGACGGCCTGCACGCGTCCCGTGTGGTCGCGCGTCAGCACGCTGTACCCGCGAGCGCCGACGCTGACGAGATTGAGCGGGCCCGCGAGTTCGGGCAGCGCCTCGATCGCGGCCGCGAGGCATGCATCTTCGGGCAGACCGCTGATCGCGGGCGGGCTCAGCTCGTCGGCGTGAAGGCCGGTGGCGCCGAGCGCGGCGCAGCGCGCGATGCCCTGTTCGAGATACCAGGCCGAGAGCGCGTCGGAAGGGCGGCCATCGTGCTCGACGGCGTGACGCGACTCGACGCTGGCGCGTCCGTCTTCGATCGAGAGCACGACCAGCTTTGCGGCGGACTTGCCGAGGTCGCAGCCGGCGACGCGGAGCGGGGCGCGACGGGGAGGGCTCATCGGGGTCTCCTCGCGGGATCCGGCGCAGGCCGCAGCCCTTGCGGCGACCATGAATAAATTCTTTATGCTGCGCAAGTCCTCAGTTCCTCGAAGAAGAAGAAGACGGGGCTGGCCCGGGAAGGAGACGGAGATGGCCGAGCGGTACGACGCGATCGTGGTCGGGGCAGGAATCGGAGGCGCGACCTGCGCGGCGCTGCTCGCGAAACGCGGTCTGCGCGTTCTCGTGGTGGACAAGAACTCCGTCCCCGGTGGCAAGGCGATGACGCTCTCGAAGCGCGGCTTCCGCTACGAGTTGTGGCCGATCGTCGGCGGGCCGTCGATCGGTTCGCAGTTCTCGCGCGTGCTCGACGAGCTCGGTCTCGCGAGCGAAGTCGAAATTCTCGCTCCGAAAGAACAGAGTGTGCTGCTCTATCGCCGTGCCGACGGCACGCTCGTGCAGAGCATCGGTTCGGCCCGGCCCGAAGACGCAAATCCGATGGCGCTGCTCGAACTGCTCGCGCTCGACGAACGCGAGTTCGCCGAGGCGGCGCGCGTGATGATGGAGCTGCTCGCGATGCCGTCACACGAGATCGACGCGCTCGACGAGATCTCCTTCGCCGATTTGCTCGCGCGCTACCGGCTCCCGCAGAGCGTGATCAGCTACTGGGGCATGTGGATCAACATCGTGTTCGTGGTGCCGCTCGATCTCGTCGCGGCCAGCGAGGCCGTGCGCACGATGCAGGATTTCGCGCGTGGCGGAGCCGGGCGATATCACTCGGGCGGTTTCGGGCGCATGGCAGAGGTGTTCTGCAAGGCGGTCGAGCAACACGGCGGTCGTGTGTTGCTGCGCACGCGCGTCGAACGCATCACGGTCGCGAACGGGGCCGTCACCGGAGTGGTCACCGATCAGGGACAGTTCGAGGCGCCGCTCGTGATCAGCAACGCCGGCATCCAGCCGACGGTGCTGAAACTCGTGGGAGAAGCGCACTTCGAGCGAGATCACCTGACGCGCGTGCGCAGTCTCGTGCCGTCGTGGGCGATCATCGGCCTGCGCTACTTCCTCGATCGACCCTTCTTCGAGCACGGCATGTACATCTCGTTCTCGGACGCGAACTATCTGCACGCCGCGCGCCTCGCCGACATCAAAGAAGGCCGGTTTCCCGACGAGCTGCTGGTCTTCAACGTCGTCCCTTCCCGTTACGACGCGACGCTCGCGCCCGAGGGCAAGCAGTGCGCACTGATCGGCACGATCTGCACGCCCGATCCGGACTTCGCGCACGGTGATGCGCTGCTGGAGCGGCTCGATGCGTCCGTGCGCCGGCTCTGGCCCGGCATCGAGGGCTGCATCGAATCCGTC
>CAZDHU010000248.1:0-1535 GCA_964505355.1 uncultured Myxococcaceae bacterium
ATCGTCTGCGGCGACTTCGAGGCAGCGCCTGGGCGGCGCGCCTTCGTGCGTCGGATCAGGCCGCACTCAACGCTCGCGGGGATCTCTGGAATGCGCGTCGGCGCGCGGAACAGGCCCAGCGACGCAGCGACGTATGGCGGATGGTCTGTGCCGGACGCTGCGAGCGGATCCGCCGGAGTGCGCTCGGCTGGTCGTTACCACCGCTTCGAGCTCTACGCACTCGGCGACATCGGGACGGTGTCTGGCTTCGATGCGGACATCGAGCCGGAGGGCATGCGGTGAGCTTCGGCGACGTCACGGCAGAGAGCCCTTCCAAGCTATGGGGACGTGCGATCACGGTGCCGATCAGCACGACCGGGGCTAGCGGTGACGCGACGATTCACACGACTACGGCCGGGCTGCGATTCGTCGTGTTCTACATCGTGCTGGCGTCGAGCGCGGGCGTGGACGTGACAATCAAGAGCGGAGCGACTGCGATCAGCGGCGCGATGCCTTTCGCGGCAGGCGCGGAGAAGACATGGGGCGCAAACATGGTGCCAATCATGAAGGGCCGCGCGGCCGGTGATGCGTTCATCCTCAACGCATCGGGGGCGACGAACCTGCGCGGCTTCGCGCTGCTCGCGGAGATGCAGCCGTGAGTATCGCGTGCAAGCCGTGGCTGATCGAGCGCGCCGCGATCGAGAGCGCGTGGCCCGCCGTGAAGCACATGGTTGAGGCCGCACTGTCGGAGAGCCTTGGCAGGCTCAACGCGGACGACGTGCTTGATCTTCTGCGCGAGGGCGGGATGCAGCTCTGGGCGATGGTCACGGCGGACGGCGAGCCGGAGGTGGTCGCTGTGCTCGTGACGGAGATCATGGACTACCCGCGGCGGCGCGTCCTCGATCTCGCGCTGATGGGCGGTGAGCGGATGGATCTCTGGCTGAGTGCGCTGCCGGTGCTCGAGCAGTGGGCCGCGCAGCAGGGCATCCATCAAGTGCAGATACACGGTCGGCGCGGCTGGGCGCGCGCGACTGGATACCCGGAGCGCGGCGCGGTCCTGGTGAAGGAGATCGGGGGGGACAATGGGTAGCAGCGGAGGCGCGAAGACGATGACGAGCCAGAGCGCGAGCAAGACGACGCGGATCGAGCTGCCCGCGTGGTACTCAGGGCAGCTCCAGACGCTCGCGAACAGCGGCTCTAGCCTGTGGTCCGCGAGATCCGGCGAGGCGTACCCGACGATGTACACCGGGCTCGATCCTGCGACGACTCGCGGCCTGTCGATGGTCGAGGGCATCGCGGGTGCGCGCGCCGGCTCGCAGGTGCCGCGCTCCGCGCTGGAGGAGTGGCAGAAGACCGTCTCTGGTGGGTATCTCGATCCGGCGTCGAATCCGTGGCTGTCGGAGGTGGCGAAGCGCGCGGGATACGAGGCCGAGCAGCGCGTCAACTCGCAGTATGCGGTGGGCGATGGCGGCGGCGGCGCGTACGCGAATGCGCTTGCAGACGCGATGACCGGCACGCGGGCCTCGCTCTACGATGCAAACTACCAGGCAGAGCGC
>CAZDHU010000249.1:0-20836 GCA_964505355.1 uncultured Myxococcaceae bacterium
TCCGATGTGGATCATCTTGGTGCCGGTATCGGCCTGCTGACGGTTTGCGGTCAGCGCGACCGAATGGAACTCCCCCACGCATTCGTCGCCCTGCAGGATGCAGCTCGGATACTTCCAGGTGATCGCCGAACCCGTCTCGACCTGCGTCCACGAGATCTTCGAACGCGCGCCGAGGCACTTGCCGCGCTTGGTGACGAAGTTGTAAATCCCGCCGCGGCCCTCGGCGTCTCCGGGATACCAGTTCTGCACGGTCGAGTACTTGATCTCCGCGTTCTCGAGCGCGACCAGCTCGACCACCGCGGCGTGAAGCTGATTCTCGTCGCGCTTCGGTGCCGTGCATCCTTCGAGATACGAAACGTAGGCGCCCTCGTCGGCGATGATCAGCGTGCGTTCGAACTGTCCCGTGTTCGCGGCATTGATCCGAAAGTACGTGGAGAGTTCCATCGGGCAGCGCACGCCCTTCGGCACGTAGACGAAGGAGCCGTCGGTGAAGACCGCGCTGTTCAGACAGGCGTGCTTGTTGTCCGAGCATGGAACGACCGACGCGAGATGGGTGCGCACGAGTTCCGGATGCGTCCGGACCGCTTCACTGAACGAGCAAAACAGGATCCCGTGCTTCTCGAGTTCTTTCTTGAACGTGGTGGCGACCGAGACGCTGTCGAAGACGGCATCGACGGCGACGCCGGCAAGGCGCTTCTGTTCCGCGAGCGGGATGCCGAGCTTCTCGTACGTGCGCAGCAGCTCGGGATCGACTTCGTCGAGACTCGCCAGCGGCGTCGTCGACTTGGGGGCCGAGTAGTAGACGATCTGCTGGTAATCGATCGGCGGGAACTGCACGACCGACCACGCGGGCTCGGGCATTTCGAGCCAGCGGCGGTAGGCGCCGAGTCGAAAATCGAGCAGCCAGTCCGGCTCGTTCTTCTTCGCCGAAATGAATCGAATGATGTCTTCGGAGAGGCCGGGCGGCGCCTGGTCGGCCTCGACGTCGGTGACGAAACCCCACTCGTACTCTCGGCTCGCCAGTTGCTCCAGCGCGTCGTTCGACTCGCTCATCGATGACCTCCCGGCGTCGCCGCGCCGAGCCGCGACAGGTCGCCGGCGGCGGCGAGTGTCCCCGCCTGCGCCGGGGCGGTGCACAGCTCGGCCAGCGTCACGCGCTCGAGCGCGCGTTGAATCACGTCGTTGATCCGCAGCCAGGGGGCGCGCACTCCGCAGGCGCCCTCCGTGGAACAGGCGCCGGGATCGGCCCCGCATTCGGTCAGCGCGATCGGGCCTTCGAGCAGACGGATGATCTCGGCGACGGTGAGGCGCGCGGGGTCGCGGGCGAGGCGATAGCCGCCTCGCGCACCCCGCTGCGAGTCGAGGATCCCCTCGCGCGCGAGCGCTTTCAGCAGCTTGCTGACGACGGGAAGCGGTAGATGGGTGGAGACGGCGAGATCGCGGGCCGTGCTCGGCAGCTCGCCGCTGCGTTCTGCGAGCTGCGCCAGCAGCACGATCCCGTAGTCGGTGAGCTTGCTCATGCGGATCATCGCCGAAGACCTCGGAAGCGCCCGCAGGCGCGCCGTACCGACTGTTCGCGATCGCCGAATGACGCGTCGAATCATTCAATCGGGTCGCGGGGCGCGTCTCGGTGGCCCGGTCGACCTTAGAGGACCAACGCGGTCCTGTAAATCGGGCCGATGCTCGGAACCCCACTCGGGAGGTCCCCGAGATGCGCGGGCCCCGGCCATGCCGTCGCGTCACCGCCCGTTCGCGAGTGCACGCGATCAACGGCGGTAGAGTGCGCGGCGATTTCGATCCCGGAGGCGGGATGTCTTTCGATGACACCACAATCCCGGCGGAGATCACGGACGACGAGCGCCGGCGCGCGCTCGGCGGCGTGCGAATCGCGCTGGCCCACGACTGGCTGGTCGGGCTGCGCGGCGGCGAACTCGTACTCGATCGACTGGCGCGGCTCTTCGGCCCGACGGATCTGCACGTCCTCGTCAGCGATGGCCGTCCGCTGACGGCCGCGATCGATGCGTGTCGCGTGCGAACCTCGCCGCTGCAGCACCTGCCCGGTGCCGCGGGTGCCCTTCGCCGCTGGTATCTGCCGCTCTATCCGTGGGCGGTCGATCGCCTGCAGGTCGAGGCCTGCGACCTGCTCGTTTCGACGCATTCCGCCGTCATCAAATCGATTCGCCCGCCGCCCGGCGCGGTTCATCTCGACTACTGCTTTTCGCCGGCCCGCTATTTGTGGGAGCAAACCGCGGACTACGCGGGCGGCGGCACGACGGGCTGGCTGCGCCGCGCGGGTCTCTCGACGATGCGAGAGGCGTTTGCGCGCTGGGATCGCCGGACCGCCGATCGGGTGACGCGTTTCGTCGCGCTCTCGCACCACACCGCGGAACGCATTCGCCGCTGCTGGGGCCGAGAGGCCGAGATCGTGCACCCGCCTGTGCGCACCGGGTTCTTCACGCCGGACGCCACGACGCCGCGCGAAGAGTTCTTGCTGGTCGTCGCTGCGCTCGAACCCTACAAACGAACGGATCTCGTGATCGAAGCGGCCAACCGCGGGCGACTGCCGCTCAAGGTGGTGGGCAGCGGCTCGCAACTGCGATCGCTGCGAGCGCTGGCCGGCCCGACGGTCGAGATGCTCGGGCGGGTCGGCGACGAGCAACTGCGAGATCTTTATCGCCGCGCTCGCGCGCTCGTCTTTCCGCAGCTCGAAGACTTCGGAATCGTCGCGGTCGAGGCGCTGGCGACGGGCTGCCCGGTGGTGGCCTACCGGGCGGGTGGCGCTCTCGACATCGTGACCGAGTCGACCGGCATCTTCTTCGAGCGCCAGACGGTCGAGGCGCTGCAGGACGCGTTGCGTCAGATGGAGACGAAGACCCCGGCCGCGGAGGCCTGCCGGACACGTGCACTCCGGTTCTCGGAAGCCGTGTTCGATCGCGCGATGCTGCAACTCGCAGTCGAACTGCTCGCATCGCGTTGACACCGCGCGCCCGCTCCGAGCCACTTGATGGCGAGGAATTGTCTTGCTTCGGGCGGATTTCGCCGCGCACAATCCCGCGACGCGCGATCGCAGACGGCCCGCGCAATCGAGGCACTGTCGCTGAGCCACGCCGAGGAGGTCGAGGATGCGAAGGATCACCCGCGGAATCTGTGCGCTGCTGGTGCTGGCGGGGCAGGTCGCGCCCGCGAGCGCGCTGCCTGGCTTCGTCGAGTTCGAGTCCGGCCTCGTTCGGCCGCTCGCGCTGGCGCCGAACGGAGCGCGCCTTTTCGCGGTCAACACGCCGGACGGCCGGCTCGAAGTCCTGCGGCTCGGCCCGGGCGGCGCGGTGCGAGAAGCGTCGGTCCCGGTCGGTCTCGAACCGGTCGCCGT
The DNA here is from genome assembly GCA_964505355.1 of uncultured Myxococcaceae bacterium. Taxonomy (GTDB): domain Bacteria; phylum Myxococcota_A; class UBA9160; order UBA9160; family UBA9160; genus CAZDHU01. The sequence goes on from CAZDHU010000249.1 coordinate 3,368, forward strand.
CGCGGCATTCTCGGACGACGAAGTCTGGGTCGTCAATCATCTCTCCGACAGCGTGAGCGTGATCGACGTCGCCTCCGTGCCCCCGCGCGTCACGCGCACGCTGCTGGTGGGAGACGAACCGCGCGACATCGTGTTCGCCGACCCCGATGGCAGCGGCCCGCTCGCGAAGCGTGCGTTCATCACCACCGCGCATCGCGGCCAGCATCGAAGCGATCCCTCGATCACGTCCGTGCCCGGAGCGGGAGATCCGCAGCTCACGACCCCCGGCGTCGATCGAGCCGACGTCTGGGTGTTCGACACGGCGAATCTCGGTGGCACGACGGGCGGAACACCGCTTCGCATCGTGACACTGTTCGGTGACACGCCGCGCGCGCTCGCCGTTCGACAGCGAGCGACCGACGCCACGGTGTACGCCGCCATTTTTCAATCGGGCAACCGAACGACCACCGTCAGCGAAGGTCTGGTGTGCAACGGATTCGGCGGTGCGCCCTGCGCCGGTGACGGCGTGACCTCGCCGAATGGTCTGCCGGGCGGGCAGATGCCCGGAGGGCTCGTCGCGCCTTCTTCGAACAACGCGGGCGTGCTCGCGCCGGAAACCGGGGTGATCGTGAAGCAGAACCCGGCGAGCGGTGAGTATCGAGACAAGGACGGTCGCAACTGGAGCAACGGCGTTCGCTTCGATCTGCCGGATCAGGACGTGTTCGCGATCGATGCGAACACGCTGCTCGAAACCGCGTTCACCGCCTCGGTCGGAACGACGCAGTTCAACCTCGCGGTGAATCCCGTGAACGGGCACCTCTACGTGTCGAACACCGACGCCAACAATCTCACGCGTTTCGAAGGGCCGGGTTGTGCCGGCCTCGCCAGCCCCGGCCCGAACGACGTCGGCAACATCGCGAACACCGTGAACGGAAAGCTCGCGCTTTCGCGCATCTCCGTTGTGCCGGCGCCCGACGTGACCGATGCGACGGGGGCGAGCGTGCTCGCCCGTCATCTCAACAAGCACATCGACTACGCGACGCTGTCGATCGAGTGCGACGGCGATCCGAATCCCGCGTATCCCGCAGGACAAAAGGCGCACTCGCTCGCGACGCCGACCGATCTCGCGATCGATTCGACGGGCAGCACGCTCTACGTCGCGGCCTTCGGTTCGAGCAAGGTCGGTGTCTTCGACACCGCGACGCTGGAGAACGACAGCTTCGATCCGACCGTCGAGAGCGCGAACTACATCGACGTTTCGGGCGGCGGCCCGGTCGGACTCGCACTCGACGAAACGCGCGGACGGCTCTACGTGCTGACCCGATTCGACGATGCCGTGAAGGTCGTCCATCTCGCGACGCGATCGGAAATGCAGTCGATCGCGCTGCACAACCCGGAGCCTCCGGCCGTATTGCAGGGGCGCCGCTTCCTCTACGACGCCGTCGCGACCTCCGGCAACGGCGAAGCGTCGTGCTCGAGCTGCCACATCTTCGGCGACATGGATCAGCTCGCCTGGGATCTCGGTAACCCGGACGGCGGCGTCGCGAGCAACCCGATGACGATCAACCTGCTGCTCGGCGCGGGCAACACGCAGAACGGCGGCGCGTCGGACACGGAGTTCCACCCGATGAAGGGCCCGATGACCACGCAAACGCTGCGTGGCATGTCGAACTCGGGCGCGATGCACTGGCGTGGTGATCGCTCGAACGGCTTTTTCGGGATCCACGCCACGAGCGAGGATCTTTCGTTCCGCAACTTCATCGTCGCCTTCCCGGGGCTGGTCGGAAACCAGACGCTGATCGCTCCGAGCGACATGCAGAAGTTCGCGGACTTCCAGCTTTCGGTGCAGATGCCGCCGAACCCCGTGCGAAACCTCGACGGCTCGCTGACCGCCGCGCAGCAGACCGGAAAGAATCTCTACACGGGCGTCGTCGGTTCGAACGGCTTCCCGAGCCCGCATTCCGGCAAGGCGGACGGCATCAACGTCGCGTCGCTGGGCTTCACCTGCGAAGGCTGCCACCGACTCGATCCCGCGCAGGGATTCTTCGGTGCGGGGAAAGAGTCGAGCTTCGAGAACGAAACACAGATCTTCAAGATCGCGCATCTGCGAAACGCCTATCAGAAAGTCGGCATGTTCGGCATGCCGAACGTGCCGTTCAACCTGCCGGGCGACGGTGCCCACAAGGGCCCGCAGGTTCGCGGGTACGGGTTCCTGCACGACGGGTCGACCGACACCCTGTTCCGCTTCCTCAGCGCCGACGTGTTCTCGTTCAACAACAACAATCCCGTGCCGTCGCTCGGCAACGTCGGCTTCAGTCTCGGCGCCGCCGGCGACGTGCAGCGCAGGAACGTCGAACAGTTCGTGCTCGCGTTCGACACCGATCTCGCTCCGATCGTCGGGCAACAGGTGACGCGAACGAGCACGAATGCGGGCGCCGTCGATGCCCGGATCGATCTGATCCACGCCCGTTCGTCCGTTCCCTTCACTTCGAAGATCCTCGGCGCGGGAGCCACCGAGAACGACGTGGTGGTGCATGCACGCGTCGGTTCTCGCGTGCGCGGCTGGGTGAAAGACGCGACGACCGGTGCCGACTATCGCCCGGACGACGGAAGCCCGAACGTCACGCTGGCCGCGCTGAAGGCGCTCTCTACGACGCCGGGCCAGGAGGTCACGTTTCTGGCCGTGCCGCCCGGCTCGGGCCAGCGAATGGCGATCGATCGCGACGGCGACGGCGTGACGAACGGCGCGGACAACTGCGCGGACGTCGCGAACGCCGGGCAGCTCGATTCCGACGGCGACGGCGCGGGCGATGCCTGCGACGACTGCCTCTTGCAGGCGAACGCTTCCCAGACCGACACCGACGCCGACGGCCGTGGTGATGTGTGCGACAACTGCCCGACGCGGGCGAATCCCGCCCAATCCGACCTCGGCGGAGTCGGCCCCGGCTCGCCGCCCGACGGCATCGGCGACGCGTGTCAGTGTGGAGATGTGAACGGCGACGGGCGGGTGACGACGGTCGATGCCGTGCGGATGCTGCGCGCGCAACTGACACCGCCGACGGCCACGATGACTCGTCCCGATCTTTGCGACGTTGGCGGCACGGCCGGCTGCACGACGGCCGACGTCGTGATCGTGCGACGGGCACTGCTCGCACCGCCCACCGCGACGATCTCGCAGGCCTGTGCCACCGCGACGCCCTGATCCAGCGATCGCGCGCGCGCCGACGACCGAGCGGATCGCAGGCGCGGCCGCCTCGTGGCCCTGTGCCACCGATCGTCGGGCACGGCGGCGTCGCCTACCGTGCAGCTCCACACGTCCGGAGGGCGTCTCGGAGGAAGCGCATGGCCGCCTCGCATCTCGTGCTGCCGTCACTCTTGCTGTCCGCGGGCATCTCGGTCGCGGGCCTCGCGATCGGGCGTGCTCTTCCGCAGATCCGACCGCCGGAGCGAACGGTCACCGTGAAAGGAATCGCCGAGCGCGACGTCGATGCGAACGTCGCCCTCTGGCCGCTGCAGTTCAGCGCGACGAGCGACGACCTCGCGCTCGCCCAGACCGAAATCGCGCGCAGCCGCGAAGCCGTGCTCGCCTTTCTCGCGCGCAACGGCATCGACCCAAAGGCCGTCGAGGTGCAGCGCTTCGACGTTTCCGACCGCCTCGCCAGTGCGTACGGCGACGGCAGGCCGAGTTCGCGCTTCGTGATTCGGCAGAAGCTGATGGTGCGCAGCGAAGAACCCGCGAAGATTCGCGACGCGAGCCAGCGCGTCGGCGAACTGGTCGACGCGGGCGTGATCCTCACCGAAGCCGACGGCTATCAGTCCGGCCCGACCTATCTCTTCACGAAACTGAACGAGTTCAAACCGCCCATGATCAGCGAAGCCACCGCGAGCGCGAGAAAGGCGGCGGAAGAGTTCGCACGCGACGCCGGTACGCCGCTCGGCACCATCCGCCGCGCGAACCAGGGCCTCTTCGAAATCCTCCCCCGCGACCGCGCCCCCGGCATCTCCGAAACCGAACAACCCGCGAAAACACTCCGCGTGGTGGCCACGGTGGAGTTCGAACTCGGCGGGTGAGGGCGGGACGGCGCGAGTCGCGAGCGCGCGAGTTCGCGGCCGAAGGTGATGCCAGCCGAATGGCGCGGCTTCGTCGTCCGCAACAGCGGCTCCACGCCCTCGCCTCGATGCGCGAAACCGGTGCTGCCGCGTGACGTCGCCTCCGCGAGATGTCGAGAATTCCTCGCTCGACCATGGAAGCCGGGCTCATCCACACGAGAGCCGCTGACGCGCGCATTTCCGGTGGCCGGACCCTCCGTGCCGTCGGCTTGCGAGCCCGGTGTCTCATTTCCCTGGCTCCCCCGGAGAATTCGTCTTCATCTGTGAAGTAGTTCACAGCGACGAAGAACGGGGTGTGAGAGGGTGCGGCGTGTATCGCGCGCGGAGCAGGCGACCGCGGAATGAACGAAGGAGATCGGCATGCGACGGCAAGCGATGGCGGTGTTGTGGGTCACGCTGCTCGGCACGTGGCCGCTGGCGGCGGGAGCCATCGGCGGCGACGACGTGAACACGGGCACGAAGGTGAATGCGGCAACGCAGGCGTGTCAGGCGGAGATCGCGAAGAAGGGCGCTGCGTTTGCAAGCGCGACGGCGAAGGCCGTGAACGACTGCCTCGACGCGACTGTGAAGTGCGACGAGCAGTCGACGGCAGAGAAGGCGCTCGCCTGCCGGCGCGGTCTGCTGCGCCCCGGGACGGGCAAATGCGCCGTGGGGAAACTCGACGAGGGCGCATCGCTGACGGGCACGGGTGCAGCCGCCCACGCCGATGCGCTCGCTGCGACCTCGAAGGCCGCACTGATCAAGGCGATGAACACCTACAACGCGGCGCTGCAGAAGAAGTGTTTCGACGCTGCGGGGGTGGATCTCGCGAGCGTCTCGATCGGCCTCGGTTTCTCGCCGGCACCGGCGAACAAGCTGCAGCTCTCGGACGCGACCAACGCGAACCCGGGCGGCGTCGGCTGCCTCGCGAACGGTCTCGTGTTGCAGACGCATCCGCTGGCGGACGACATCGCCTCGGTGCTCGATCCGCTGCACGAGACCTGCGTGGCGTCGAACGACGAGCTCGAACTCGGTACGGCGTGCACGAGCAACGGCGACTGCGGCGCCGGTGGTCTTTGCGGGAAGCTGGCAAAGGTGGTGCGCGATGGCAGCATCGAAGACTGCCAGGGCCTTGCACCCGAATGCGGCGACGCCGAGATCGGCTTCCCAGAGACCTGCGACGACGGCAACGTGGCAAGCGGCGACGGCTGCTCGTCGAGCTGCGCGGTCGAAGTGGTCTGCGGCGACGGCTTCTCGATCGAACCCGAAGCGTGCGATGACGGCAACGTTGCGAACGGCGACGGCTGCTCGAGCCTGTGTGCGATCGAGCCGTTGCCCCCGAGCCCGTTTCCGGCGACCGGTCAGACGACCTGTTGGGATCCAGCGGATATTACGACTCCGATTACCACCATCGCCTGTGCGGGAACGAGGCAAGACGGTGAGCTGCAGTTCGGCGCCACGCTCTCCTATATTGACAACGGCGACGGCACGATCACCGACAACAACACCGGCCTGATGTGGGAGAAGCTGTCAGCGGACGGAAGCATCCATGACTTCAACACCACATACACCTGGCAGGATGCGTTTTCTGTGAAGATTGTGACGCTGAACGGAGGCGGTGGCTTCGCGGGGCATACAGACTGGCGGCTGCCGAATCGGAGAGAGCTGGAGAGTATCGTCAACCTTGAAGGGTATCAGCCTGCGATGCATCCCATCTTTTTCGCCCCGTGTTCCGCAGGTTGCTCATTCCCGACTTGTAGCTGTACGCAGTCGGGATTCTACAACGCGAGTTTCTACTACTCGTCGTCCACGAACGTGTCCGGTGCGCAGAACGCGTGGGGCGTGGTCTTTTACGACGGCTACGTGCACGCGGTCCCCAAGGCCGGTGCCTACTACGTTCGCGCCGTCCGCGGCGGCTCGTGATTGGACATTGGACCCCTCGAAGACTTGATTCTGTGGTTCCGGGTCTGATCCGGATCCTGCCTTGCAGTCCGTGTCCGGTCTCGCATCGGGGGCCCGAAGGGCGCCCGATGCGACCGGCGAAAACGCGAGAATCACGAGCATGGCGCAGTCCGAGCATCTCCGGATCTACAAAACGGCAGACGACATCTGCCCTGAAGACGAGCTGCCGTGACGGGAACTGCGACCGGGTGCAGGAACACCAGCGAGGACGCCCCGTGTTGCCCACCAAAGCAGAGGAGCAAAGCGTGCTTTTCGATCGATTCTCTCTTCGACACAGCACCGCGCGCCGACTACGCGCGATCTTCTCCGTCGTGCTGCTCATGCAATGTGCACCGACCGGCGCACGCGCCGACATCACACCTCTCTTGTACTTCAATTACGCGAATGCGGTCGCGGTGTCGGGGCCGACCTTCGTCGCTGGTTACGAAGGCTTCGAGGTTGCAACCGTCTCCCGGTGGAACAACGGCCAGTTGAGCCAATGGAACCTATCCGCGCCAGACGGCGCCAATGGCGACTGGTTCGGGGCTTCGGTGGCGGTCTCCGGCGATGTCGTGGTGGTCGGTGCACCGGAGCACAACAGCCATCACGGGGCAGCCTACGTGTTCCGCTGGAACGGAAACGCCTGGGTCATGGAGTACAAGATCTTCAATCCGAGCGGCGACAACCCGTACAGACTTGGGATCGCGGTCGCCGTTCAGGGGGACAAGATCGCGGTCGGAGAGCCCAATGGCCCTGCCTACGTGGGTCCGGTCGCCGGTCACACGTTCTTCTATCGCTATAACGGGACGACCTGGGTCAGTGCCGGAGGATCTCCGGGCGCAACGTCTCCCGCCTGGGACGGCCACGCTGTCGCAATCTCTCCGGACTCGAATTTCGAGGTCGACGGAGCACCCGTCGCCACGCCGGGCGGCAACTACGACGTCGGGCAGGCGTATCTTCGGCAATGGAATGGAACGACCTATTCAAGCATCGGCACACTCGCTCCCTCGGACCCTGCGACCTACACGAGGTTCGGATGGAGTGTCGGAGCTTCCGGGAGCGTGGTCGTTGTCGGAGCGCCGTTTGATGACCTCCACCAGGCGAATAACTCGGACTACGGATCGGCCTACGTGTTCCGCGTGACGCCGTCCTCGTGGACGCAGCAGCAAAAGCTCGTCGCTCCATCACCGCTCCTGGCCGACTTTTTCGGGGCTTCCGTGTCGGTCTCCGGAGACCGGATTCTGATAGGGGCGGGGAGTGGCTCTGCCGACTATCTCTTCAAATGGAACGGCGCGAGCTGGGCGCTGGAAGCGACACTCGCGGGAGGCGGGCGCTCGGTTGCCCTCGATGGCAAGACTGCCGCCACCACAACCGGCTATCAGGGGTACCTCTACAGCCTCGGATGCGGTGACGGGGTCGCGGACCCGTTCGAACTCTGCGACGACGGGAACAACCTCACCGAGGCGTGCGCCTACGGCCAGGTCGGCTGCACCGTATGCGACGCCACGTGTCACCAGGTCGCTGGAGCGACGTCTTTCTGCGGGGATGCTGCGATCGACGCAACGAATGGCGAGACTTGCGACGACGGCAACCAGCTGAGCGGGGATGGATGCTCGGCGACCTGCACCGTCGAGGCTGGCTACTACTGCACAGGGACCCCGTCCGTCTGCACGCTCGCCTGTGGAGACGGGCTGACCATGCCGCCGGAGACCTGTGACGACGGAAACACCACGGCCGGCGATGGATGCTCTGCAACCTGCGCGGTCGAGACGGGCTACTCGTGCACGGGCGCGCCGTCGGTGTGTTTTCCCCAGTGCAGTGACGGCGTCGACAGCGACGGTGATGGCGTAGCAGACTTTCCGGCCGATCCTGGTTGCACGAGTCCGGGGGACCTGTCAGAGCACGACCCTGGCCTCGCGTGCGACGACGGCGTCGACAACGACGGCGATGGATTCTTCGACTTCCGCGTGGACCTCCGTCGCGATCCGGGCTGCACCTCTCGGACCGACGCCTCCGAGCGCGAACCGGGCGGCAGCAATCCCTGCGACGACGGCATCGACAACGACGGCGACGGACGAATCGATTACCCCACCGATCCCGGCTGCGCCAATGCGGTCGCGCTGAGGGAGAACCCCGTCTGTAATGACGGGATCGACAACGATGGTGACAGCCGCGTCGATGTCGCGGACCCCGACTGTCTTGGCGATGCGAGCAGAAATACGGAGTTCCCGATCGGTGCTGGCGGTTCCTATTGCGGCTTCCTCGGGATTGAGGCCGTTCCGTTCCTCGTCGGCAGCATCTGGCTGCGCCGCCGGCGCATGCGGATACGCCCCGCCGGCGGCCGACGGGTGGACGACTGACGGTCGACGGGAAATCGGAATTCCTGCGCTGTAGGGGAGCCGGTCGCTGCGTCCGCCGCACGTGCCCCCTTCCCATTCTCGGCGTGAACGAGAGAGAACGAAGAAGAAGTGAAGGCCGAGCAGTAAACGCCCGCGTCGCTTCGCCGCCCGGCTCGTTCCGCACGGACCGCTCGCGCCGCTCACTGTCGTGAGCCGACCAGTGCCTGCACGGCGTCGCCGAGTCCATCGACGCTGAGATGGAACATTGGAAACAGGCGGCGCACGATTTGGACGGTTTGATAGCCGTCCCACGCGCCCGCCGGATCCGGGTTGACCCAGACGCAGCGGTCGAAGTGGTCGGCGATGCGCTGGAGCCAGGTGACACCGGGCGTGGGCGTCGTCGTGCGTGGATCGATGCCGCCCCAGGGGCGCAAGAGTTCGTTCGGGTGCATGGCGGCGTCGCCGACGAACATCACTTTCCAGCGTGCGTCGAGCTGGCGCAGAAGGTCGGCGGTGGGTGTCGCGTCTTCGCGTCCGAGTCGCGCGCGTGTGTAGACGTGATCGTAGAGGCAGTTGTGAAAGTAGTGGGCGCGAAACTCGCGGAGTCCGCGTTCTTCGTGCAGCGCAGTGAGGAGCCGGCTGACCGGTTCGAAGTAGGGGTCCATCGTGCCGCCCACGTCCATCAGCAGAAGCAGGCGCACGTCGTTCTTGCGCGGCGCGCGAAAGACGAGATCGATTTCGCCCGCGTTGCGACAGGTCTCGTCGATCGTTTCGTCGAGGTCGAGTTCGTTCTGCGGGCCGGTGCGCACGAGCTGGCGCAGCCGGCGCAGTGCGACGCGCAACTGCCGCACGTCGAGCGTCTGGTCGGTGCGGTAGTCACGAAACTTCCGTTCTTCCCACACCTTCATCGCGGATCGGCTCTTGCCCGGCCCGCCGACGCGCATGCCCGTCGGATGGGTGCCGCCGTGTCCGAACGGCGAGCGGCCTCCGGTGCCGATCCAGCGATCGCCGCCATCGTGTCGTTCCGTCTGCTCCGCGAGTCGCTCGAAGAAGCGCCGCATGAGTTCGTCGGAGTCGAGCGCTTCCAGCATGCGGCGCTGCTCGTCCGTCAGCTCGGGGAGTTCCTTCGCCTGTTTCAGCCAGTCGAGCAGCTTCTCGGTCGCATCCTCGGGAAACGTGCCTTCGAGGCCGCGATAGAGCTTGCCGAAGACGCGATCGTACGCGTCGAAGTACGTCTCGCTCTTCACCAGGCAGGCGCGTCCCAGGTGATAGAACCGCTCGACCTCCGATCCGTGCAGGCCGAGTTCGAGCGCCGAGAGAAACGCGCGCCATTCCTGCAACGAGACCGGAACCCCTTCGTCGCGCAGACCGTAGAAGAGATCGAGAAACACGCCGTCTCAGTTCTGGTAGCGCGGCCCGAGATCGGCCCAGCGCGTGGGGTAGCGCCCGTCGCGCTCGTCGTGACCTCGAAGCGCATCGATGTCCTGTTCCTTCTTGAGCAATGCGCCGACGAACGGGATGTGTTGATCGAGCTGATCGTTCGTGATGCCGGAGCGCAGAAGCACGGAAATCCAATCGATCAGCTCGGAGGTCGAAGGTTTCTTGCGCAGGTCGCTTTGCTCGCGAAGCCAGTAGAACTTGATCAGCACCTGATCGAGCAGCTTCGCATCGAGGTGCGGGTGATGAACGGCGACGATCCGGCGCATCAGCTCGGGGTTGGGAAACTCGATGTAGTGAAAGATACAGCGACGCAGAAACGCGTCGGGGAGTTCCTTTTCGTTGTTCGACGTGATCAGCACCACCGGACGCTGCTTCGCGACGATCTCTTCGCCGGTTTCGATCACCGAAAACCGCATCTCGTCGAGCTCGCGCAGCAGGTCGTTGGGAAACTCGAGATCGGCCTTGTCGATCTCGTCGATCAACAGCACGTGCCGATCGGTGGCCGAGAACGTCCGGCCGAGGGCGCCGAACTTGATGTAGTGACCGATGTCCGAAACGTCGCCGGTGCCGAAGCGGCTGTCGTTCAGTCGCTGCACGGTGTCGTAGACGTAGAGGCCGTCCGCGGCCTTCGTCGTCGATTTCACGTGCCACGAGAGCATGGGCATGCCGAGGCCTTCGGCGACGTGCCGGGCGAGGACGGTCTTGCCGGTGCCGGGTTCGCCTTTGAGCAGCAGCGGGCGTTCGAGCGCGACCGCGCAGTTGACCGCATCGACCAGCGGACGAGAGGCGATGTATCCGGCGGTGCCGGCGAAACGAGCGAAATCGGGGTTGATCGACATGGGCGGAAACTAGAAGAGCGGTGCGTCGCGGCGCCAGCGTGATTCGGCCGATTCGCGAGGACGGTGCGTGCGCCGGGCGCCGTCGCTGCGGGCAATCCGCGAGCAACTCCTCAAGCAAACTCCCGGGTCGGCCGACAGCGCGCGAGGGCCGGCACGATGTTTCCGGCCACCGTACTCGTCGGAGAGAACGATGTCCGAACCCGTGCAAGGTGCGCCGCCGGAAGGATCGAAGGCGCTTCGCGCCGTGACGCGATTCCGCTGCATTGGACCGGAGTGCGCGGAGTCGTGCTGTCTCGGCTGGCGAATCGTGGTCGACGGCGAGGACTACGAACGCCTGCGCGATGCCTTCGCGGGGTCCGACGCCGACCGGGCGCTGTTTCGCGAATGCGTCGAACGAATGCCGCCCGAGCGGCGAACGCCGCAGTGCGTCGCGAGCATGCGGCTTCGCAGCGGGGCGCGCTGCAGCTTTCTGCGAGACGACGCGCTGTGCTCGATTCAAGCGCGCTTTGGCGAGGCGTGGCTACCGAGCGGCTGTGCCGTCTATCCGCGCTCCATCGCGCTGATTGGCGACCGGTTCGAAGTCTCGGCGATGCTGTCGTGTCCCGAGGCCGCGCGATTGTGCTTGCTCGACGAAGATGGCACCGAGCTCGTCGATGCGACCGGGGCGAGTCTGCCGCGCCCCGATGTCCAGCAGCTCGTCGAGTTTCGGGACGAGATTCCGTACACACTCGCGTTCGAGACGGTGCGAGCGGCCTTTCTGGCGATCCTGCGCAGCGGCGAGGATCCGCTTCGGATTCGGTTCGCGCGGGCGGCCTGGCTCGGGCGAAATCTCTCGGACTTCGTTCACGAGAAGGCGACCGACATCGATCCCCTGCGCCTCGCGCTCGAGATCGAACGCGTCGGGATGCCACCGATGCGCGCTGCCTTCGAGCGCGAACTGCAGACGATCGACCGACCGCTCGCCCCCACGCTCGCGCGGGTTCTTCAGATCCTGCGCCAGCGGCTCGGGGACGCGTCGGCTCCGCGGCTTCGCGAGCTCGTCGCGCGGGCGCTGCAATCGCTGGCGCTCGAGAGCGAGCGGATCGGCGTGGCCGGCGTCGACGGTCTGCTGGCCGCGCTCACGGCCCGACGCGAACGCCTGCTTGCCCGTCATGGCCCGCGCATCGACGCCCTGCTGACGCGCTGGGCGGTGAATCATCTCTGGCAGGAGCCGTGGATTCGCGCCGCGAGTCCACTCGTCTACGTGCGCCGCTTCGTCGTCCGCTCGGCGGTGCTTCGCTTCCTTCTCTTCGCGCATCCCGATCTCTCGCCGGCCGGGCCCGTCGCGGAATCTGCCCTCGACTCTGCACTGGTCGACGTCGTGCAGCGTGTTTCGCGAGCGATCGAGCACGACGCAGGATTCGTCGCGGGTCTCGATCGATCGCCGACAGACCAGACCACGCCCGGCCTCGCCGACGTCCTCGGCCTGCTCGCGCTCTGACCGCCACTCCGCCACCGGCGCTCGAGGACACTTTTCGCGCCGGACGGACCCCCGTTCGTCGTATTCTCGTGGCTCCCCTCGCGACGAGGATGCGGAGGCTCCGGGATGCGCCTGCGTTCGATGCTGCTCTCGTTTCTGCTGGTCTCCGGGTTCGGCATCGGGGCGCCGCTGTCTGCGCGCGCCGTCGAGGTCGGTCGCCATGGCCCGGCCGGTACGACGCCCGTCTGCCGCCACGCCGACGCGCTCGCGACGACGCTCACGCGCGTCGAGCGAGAACTGCTGCGTTCGGGCGCGCTGCTTCGCGGCCCGATCTGGTTTCGGCAGATCGTTCGGTCGTTCTTGTCGCAGCGGAGAACGCAGCTTCAGAACTGTGTGCGGATGAACGAAGTGCAGGTGCTCGGAACGCACAACAGCTATCACATCGAGTTGCCGCCCGCGGTGATGCAGCCGCTCTTTGGCCTCAGCAGCTCGTTCTCCGAGCTGCAGTACACGCATCGGCCGCTGCCCGAGCAGTTCGAGACGCTGGGCGTTCGCCAGATCGAGCTCGATCTCTACGCCGATCCGCAGGGCGGGCTCTACGCGAATCGCGGTGTGCTGGAGCTGCTCGGTGTGCCCTCGGCGTCGAACGAACCCGAGCTCGATCGGCCGGGGTTCAAGGTGCTGCACATCACCGACCTCGATTATTTGTCCACCTGCCTCTCGTTCGTGTCGTGTTTGCAGCAGATTCGAAGCTGGTCCGACGCTCATCCCGGGCATCTCCCGCTCGCCGTGCTGATCGAGCTGAAGGACGATCCGCCGCTGCTTCCCGTGCCGCAGTTCGTGACGCCGCCGTTGATCACCGCGGCCGGCCTCGACGCGCTCGATGCCGAGATTCGATCCGTGTTGCCCGCGGCGAAGGTGATCCTTCCCGACGACGTGCGCGGCCCGCGCGCTTCGCTGGAGACGGCGGTGCTCGAAGACGGCTGGCTGACGCTCGGCGAAGCGCGCGGACGCGTGATCTTCCTGATGGACAACGGGGGAAACCTGCGCGACGTCTATCGCGCAGGGCGCCCCGCGCTCGAAGGACGCATGCTCTTCACCAACTCGATTCCCGGCGAGAGCGATGCCGCGTTCGTCAAGCTCAACGATCCCGAGAGCGACCCCGGGCTGATCCGCGACGTCGTCCGGCGCGGCTATCTCGTTCGTACGCGCGCCGACGAAGCCACCCGCCAGTCGCGAAGCGGCGACACGAGCATGCGCGAGGCCGCACTGGCGAGCGGCGCCCAGTACGTGAGCAGCGACTATCCCGAGCCCGATCCGCGATTCACCTCGTACCGGGTCGCGATTCCGGGCGGCGCCCCCGGACGCTGCAATCCCGTCAGCGCCCCCGCCTGGTGCGAGTCCGCGCTCCTCGAATCCCAGCGCTGAGCGTGATCGATCGCGAGAGGGAGATCCCCCACTCGACAGGGGGCGTTCGCGTTCGAGAATCGGGGCAGACCGCTCGACGGAGAGCGTCGCGGACTCGCCGTGTTCAGCGGTGAGAGAGATCGTCGCGTCGTTCTTCGGCGATCGTCAGACAGAGGAGGGATCCGATGGGACTCGTCTCGGAGTTCAAAGAGTTCGCGATGCGCGGCAACGTGCTCGATCTCGCCGTCGGCGTGGTCGTTGGCGGTGCGTTCGGAAAGATCACGAGTTCGTTCGTCGCGGACGTTCTGATGCCGCCGATCGGCGTCCTGCTGGGAGGCGCCGACTTTTCGAGCCTGGGCCTCACGCTGGTCGAGAAGGCAGAAGGCAGGGAAGCCGTGATTCTGAAATACGGCGCGTTCATCAACACCGTGATCGACTTCCTGATCATCGCCTTTGCGGTCTTCTTGCTGGTGAAAGCGGTCAACGCAATGACGCGCGCGAAAGAGGCCGCGCCGCCGCCGGCACCGCCGCCGATCCCCGACGACGTTCGGCTGCTGACCGAGATTCGTGATGCGCTGAAGGCGCGCTGAGCCGAACCGCCGGCGCAGGCGAGCCGAGTCTCTTGTCGGATCCGCAGGCTTCCGATAGTGCGGTTGCGGCGGGATCGTGTCGTGGCGATGCGTGCGCCCGTGTCGGAGGTGGGTTCGGATGCGAGAGCGACGTCGCAGGGACGGCATGACGACACGAAACGGTACGCCGCGACGCGCGACTGTGACGTCGGCTGCAAGCGCCCTGCGCATCCGCGGCGGACCGTTCACGGTGATTTCGTGGCTGCTGCTGGCGGCTGCCGGCTGCGCGCAGGCACCGTCGCCGCCGCCGTCACCGGCCGCACCCGTCGATGCCGCGCTCGTGCCGGCACGAATCGCCGGCAGCAAGGGATGGGCGTGGCTGGTGGAGAAGCTGGCCGCGGACGGCGTCGAGCCGAGGCGCGCGGCCGAATCGTTCGCCGATCCGCGCGTTCCGGCGTTCGACGGCCTCTACTTCCGGGTCGAGCCACGTGAGCCGCATTCGATGTATCGCCAGGTGCTGACACCGCGCAGTGTCGCGACGGCGATCGCCTGCCGGGACGAGTTCGCGTCCGCGTTCGACGAGGCCGAGCGGCGCCAGGGAGTCTCGGCCGACGTTCTGGCGGCGATCCTGCACGTCGAGACGCGTTGCGGTCGCAACACCGGCGACAGCATCGTGCTCTTCGGCCTCGCGCGCCTCGCGATGGCGAACGAGCCGTCCAACGTGGAAGCGAACGTCGTGCGCACGGCGACGCGGAACGGGCAGATCGACGACGCAGTGGCCGCGAAGGTGCGCGCGCGCGCCGCGAAGCTCGAAGAAATGTTCTACCCCGAGGTGCGCGCGACGTTTCGCATCGCAGACGAGCTACAGATCGATCCGCTCGAGTTGCGTGGCTCCGCGTCCGGCGCGTTCGGCAACCCGCAGTTTCTTCCCACCAGCTATCTGCGTCACGGTACGGACGGAAACGGGGACGGGGTGATCGACCTGTTCACGATCGAAGACGCCGCGGCGTCGGCGGCGACGTTCCTCGCCGCCAATGGATGGAGTCGCGGCATTTCGCGTGCGGAGCAGCGCCAGGTGATCTGGCACTACAACCGGTCGGACGCGTACATCGACGCGGTGCTCGGTCTCGCCGACCGAATCCGCCGATCGCATGCGGCGGCCCGCGAAGCGGACGTCCGGACGGCGGCACGCTGACGCAGGCTACGACATCCCGCGTCCGCGGAAGAGCCATCGGATCACGACGAAACTCCAGACCAGGAAGAGCACGAAGAGTTCGACCATCGCGTTGACCTTTTCAGCGTCCGGTTGAGGCGGGGGAGAGCGCCCCCCGAAGAAAGAGCTCCGAAACCGTCCCGGTGATCGAAGCGTCGGCGATTGGCTGGATCTGCGAGCCGCCGAACAGCTCTTGCGAAAGCACGAAGACGAGAAGCATGCCGACCAGCGCCCTGGCGGCGACCGTCGTATCGAGCGGGCGCAGGACGCCTTCGGCGACGAAGCGATCGAGCCAGCCGGCGAAAAGACCCGTCGCAGGGCGAACCACGGTCTCGACGAAGCGCAGGCCGTCGGCCGGGCGAGCGGCGAGTTCGCGCAGCAGAACACCCACCAGCGGAGCACGTTCGCGGAGTCGAGACCAGAGCGCCTCGACGATCTGCGGGATCGCGCGATCGGGCGGCGCATCCCGAAGCACGTCAGTCAGCTCGACGAGATCCGGCAGCAGCGAGTACTGCTCGAAAACGCCGCGAAGCATCGCTTCCTTGCTCGGGAAATAGAGATAGAGCGTGCCTTTGCCGAGCCCGGCCTCTCGAGCAACCGCATCGACCGGCGTACTCGCGAACCCGTTCGCGATCCAGCAGCGCAGGGCGGCGTCGAGGATCTGGCTGCGGCGTTCGGCATGGAACTCGTCGCGTCGGGCGGCAGCGATTCGCGGCATGTCGCCATTATGACCAACCGGTCGGTCATTTTTCAAGCCAAAAAATTGAAGGTGGCGAGGCCGCGACGCCCGCGCAGGGCAGCCAGGCACCGAGAAGTCCGCGGGCTACAAGCAAAGGGCCGCCCCGGCCGTTCGTGGACTCCCCCGCACGACGCCGAACACGAGCGTCCCGGACGACCGCGTGCGAGGGCGGTCGCGGACCCCGATTGCGGTCCGCACAGGAGAATCGCGATGCCCAAAGGAAGCGCCGAACCTCGATGCGGGCCGGTCTCCCGCGCCCGCCGCGGGTCGGCCGCGCCGCGGATCGCGATCCTCGGCGCAGGGTTTTCCGGGCTCTGCGTGGCGGCGCGGCTGCAACGCGCTGGCTGGCACGACTTCACGATCTTCGAGCGCGCGGCGGAAGTGGGCGGCACCTGGCGCGACAACACCTACCCGGGCTGCGCCTGCGACATCCCCTCGCATCTCTATTCGTTCTCGTTCGCGCCCGATCCCGATTGGAGCCGCGTCTACCCCCCGCAGGAGGAGATCGAGCGCTACCTCGTTCGCGTGACGGACCGGCTCTCGCTTCGCAAGAAGATTCGGTTCGGGACCGAGATCCGCGAACTTCGTTTCGACGAGGCGACGTGCCGCTGGACGCTGTTCAGCGCAGAGGGCGAACGCTTCGTCGCTGACATCGTCGTCAGTGCCACCGGACCGCTCTCTCGCCCCGCGATTCCCGCCCTGCCGGGCCTCGAATCGTTCGAGGGGACCGTCTTTCATTCCGCGCGCTGGAGACACGATCACGACCTCGCGGGCCGGCGCGTCGCCGTGGTGGGTACCGGCGCGAGCGCAATTCAGATTGTGCCCGCGATCTCGCGGCGGGTCGCGAAGCTCCACGTCTTCCAGCGCACGGCGCCCTGGGTGGTGCCGCGCCGGGATCGCGCGATTTCGAGCCGCGAGCGCTCGCTCTATCGCCGCATGCCGTTTCTGCAACGACTTCATCGCTGGACGATCTACTGGCGACAGGAACTCGGCGCCTTCGCGATCCTCGGCAACGGGCGGCTGCGAAGCCTCTTCGAGCGCGAGGCCCGGAGGTTTCTCCGCCAGTCGGTCGCCGATCCGGCGCTGCGGCGCGCGGTGACGCCGAACTACGCGATCGGCTGCAAGCGAATCCTGATTTCGAACGAGTGGTACCCGGCCCTGCAGCGCGACAACGTCGAGCTGGTGAGCGAAGCGATCGAGCGGGTGACGGCACGCGGGATCGTCACGCGCGATGGATGCGAACGTGAAGTCGACACGTTGATCCTCGCGACCGGTTTCGCGGCGACCGAGTTTCTCGCGCCGATGAGGGTCTTCGGGCAGGGCGGGGTCGAGCTCGCAGACGCGTGGAAGGACGGAGCGGCCACTCATCTCGGCATCACCACCGCCGGATTTCCCGACTTCTTCATGATCGTCGGCCCCGGTACCGGTCTCGGACACAACTCGATCGTCTTCATG
>CAZDHU010000250.1:0-2251 GCA_964505355.1 uncultured Myxococcaceae bacterium
ACGAGTCACTCGCCGACGCGGCACGCGGATCGAGCGGCGGCAGCGCGACCACCGGCTCGTCGCTCTCGGCGTCGGTCGCGAGCACCGCGCGCCAGCCCGGCGTCGTCAGCGTGCGCGCGCGCGTGCGAAAGCGTTCACCACCGACGCGCACCACGCGCTCGACCTGCTCCCAGACGGCGGGCGGGTGGAAGGCTCCGAGAAATCGGCGCGTCACGAGATCGAAGAGGCGGCGATCGTCGCTCGACGCCGACGGGCCGGGCAAAACGCCGGTCGGAATGATCGCGAAGTGATCCGAGATCCCCGCGTCGTCGAAGATCCGCGCATCGTTCTGCAGGCCGTCCTGGCGCAGGCGCTGCGCGGCCGCCTGATAGTCCGCGGTTTCCGGCGTGCGGGCGGAGAACGCTTCCAGCACGCCATCCACCACGCCGCGATAGTCGGTCGGCAGGCAGCGCGAATCCGTGCGCGGGTAGGTCAGCACCTTGTGCTGCTCGTAACAGCGTTGCGCCGCACCGAGCGTTCGTTTGGCCGACCAGCCGAATCGACGATTGGCTTCGCGCTGCAAACTGGTCAGGTCGAAGAGCGGCGGTGCCGTTTCGCGCGAAGGCTTGCGCGTTTCTTCGGCGACGCCCGCGGACGCCGCGCCGATCGCATCGACGATTGCCTGCGCACGCGCGACGTCGAAGATCCGGTCATCGCGCCGCTCGGCATCTTCGTTCTCGCGGAAGTCCGGATCGAAAAAGACGCCCTGCCATTCGTGGCCCTCGTGCCGGAAGCGAGCGAGCACGCGACAGTACGGCCGCGCGCGATGGGCGAGGATCTCGATCTCGCGATCGACGAGCAGCGCAAGGGTCGGCGTCTGCACGCGCCCGGCCGACCACGCCGTCGTTTCCTTACGGCTCTTGAGCCGCTTGGTCAGCGCCCGCGTCGCATTCATTCCGATCAGCCAGTCCGAATAGGCCCGACATTCGGCCGCCTCGCCGAGCCCTTCGAACTCGCGCCCCTCGCGCATCTGCTCGAAACCGCCCCGGATCGAGGCCTCCGTCATCGACTGCAGCCAGAGCCGGCGCACCGGCTTTTCGACCCCGAGGTGGCCGAGGATCTCGCGGAAGATCAACTCGCCCTCGCGCCCCGCGTCGCACGCGTTGACCACCTCGCTGATGTCCGGGCGCTGCAGCAGCTTGCGCAGGATTCGGATCCGGTCGCTCTGGCCTGATTTCGGCTTGAGCTGGAAGCGCTCGGGAACGATCGGCAGGTCCTGCAGCAGCCAGCGCTTGTACTTCGGGTCGAGTTCTTCGGGTTCGAGCAGCTCGAAGAGGTGACCGACGGCGAAGCTGATCACGTAGCGATCGCTCTCGAAGTAGCCGTCGCGGTCGTCGCATCCCCCGAGAGCGGCGGCGACGTCGCGGGCAACGCTCGGCTTTTCCGTGATCACGAGCGATTTCGCCAACCGTCTCTCCTCACCCTGGGGTCGGGGGCGCTCCGAGGCGCTGACCGGTAGCCCCGCGGTTTCGGGCTGTCGAGCCGGAGCCGGCAGCGGGAAACCGCACGGGCTCTCGCGACCCCGGGGTCGGGAAGTGAGAAAAAAACTTGAGTGAAGGCCGCGAGCGCGGCAAGTTGCGCCCTCCTGACGCGGAAGGAGAGACATGAGCGACGCGCAGCCGATCACGGGGCTCCGGCCTGGCCTGATCGCCCCGCACGTTTTCCTGTGCGGAGATCCCGGCCGGATCGCCCGCATCACACGAACCTGGACGAGCACCCGCGAGGTCTGCCGCGTACGCGAATACCTCGTCGTGACCGGCGAACACGACGGCATCGCCCTGACCGCCGCCTCGACCGGGATCGGCGCCCCGAGCACGGCCATCCTGCTCGAAGAACTCGCGAAGCTCGGCGCCCATACATTCTTGCGGATCGGGAACAGCGGAGGGCTTTCGCCCCGGCTCGAGCTCGGGGATCTGGTGATCAGCACGGGGGCAGTCCGCGAAGACGGCACCTCGCGCAGCTATGTCCGGCCCGAGTACCCGGCCATCGCCCATCACGAACTCGTGCGCGCGCTGCTCACCGCCGCCCGCACTCGCTCCGCGCCACACCACGCGGGCATCACCTGGTCGTTCGACGCCTTCTACGCGCGCAATGCGATCGCGGGTGCGAACGGCGGGCTCGAATCGATGAGCTTCGGCGGCTTCTGGACCCCCGAACACGATCTTCGGATCCGCGAGATGCAGGCCGCGGGCGTGCTCAACTGTGAGATGGA
>CAZDHU010000251.1:0-1945 GCA_964505355.1 uncultured Myxococcaceae bacterium
CCGCCACGCGCGAACGCCGCGCAAGGAGAGCAGTGCGAAGGCCGGCGGCGCAATTGCGAGTTCGGATCGGCCCGTGGCGCCGACCGCGAGCGAGGCCGCGACACCGAGCCCGCCGAGCGCGAGCTGCGCGACCCGCGCCGGCGCGATCGTCACCAGCGCCGCACGCAACAGCGGAACGAGCACGAGCTGCGCGGCTGCGACCAGCCCGGCGAAGAGCAGCCAGCGCGATTTCCAGTCGAGCTGCTCGGGCACCGCCTCGGCGCCCTGCAGGCCGACCACCAGCAGCCCCGCGCCGAGCGCGACCCCGAGTGCCGAGCCGAGCATCGTGAGCGGCCTTCGCGCGGCGCGCGCGAACCGTTCGAGCACGATCACGGCCGAGCCGAGAAAGAGCAGCGTCATCGCGTTGATGCCGACCGCCAGCGCGACGATGAAGCCGAGCGCGAGGGTGCCCCCTGCGTTCGCCAGTAAATCGAACGTGGCGGCAGCGAGTGCCGTCACTCGCTTCGCTCCGGCTTCATGTGAGGAAACAGAATCGTCTCGCGCAGGCTCGGCGCATCGGCGAGCACCATCGCGAGCCGGTCGACTCCGACACCGAGACCTCCGGTCGGCGGCATGCCGTGCTCGAGGGCGCGCAGGAACGATTCGTCGAGCGGATGCGCTTCGTCGTCCCCGGCGGCCGCATCGCGCCGCGAGGCTTCGAAACGCGCGCGCTGGTCGTCGGGATCGTTCAGTTCGCTGAACGCGTTGCCCAGTTCCATGCCCGCGACGAAGCACTCGAAGCGCTCGACGAGGCGCGGATCGCGCACGCTTCGCTTGGCGAGCGGAGAGAGTTCGACGGGGTGATCCATCACGAAGGTCGGCTGCTGCAACGTCGGCTCGACCCGTGCGCTGAACAGCTCGTCGACCGTGCGCCCCCAGCTCGGTCCGGCCGGAACGTCGAGCGAACGGGCCCGGATCTCGCCCACCAGCGCCTCGTTGGTCGTGGCCGCGAGGATGTCGATCCCGCAGGCCGCACGAATCGCGTCGTGCATCGAGATCCGCGGCCACGGAGGCGTGAAATCGATCTCCGTCCCCTGCACCGCGACGCGCAGGCTTCCGAGCACGGTCTGCGCGATCGCGCCGAACATCGCCTCGACGAGATTCATCATCTCGCCGTAGTCCGCGTAGGCCTGATAGCACTCCATCATCGTGAACTCGGGATTGTGCTTGCGCGAAATGCCCTCGTTGCGGAAATCGCGCCCGATCTCGTAGACGCGATCGAGCCCGGCCACCACCAGCCGCTTCAGATACAGCTCGTCCGAGACGCGAAGAAAGACCTGCTGGTCGTAGGCGTTGTAGTGCGTGGTGAAGGGCCGCGCGGCCGCGCCGCCGTAGAGCGGCTGCAACACCGGGGTTTCGACTTCGAGGAATCCGCGCGCGTCGAGAAACGCGCGCATCGCGGTCACGGTTCGGCTGCGGATCAGTGCGATTCGGCGCGCCTCGTCGTTGACCAGCAGGTCGAGGTGTCGTTGCCGGAAGCGCAGCTCGACATCGGCCAGCCCGTGCCATTTCTCGGGCAGCGAGCGCAGGCTCTTGCAGAGCAGGCGGGCCGTGCGCGTGGCCAGCGTCAGCTCGCCCGTGCGGGTGCGCCAGAGCACGCCGTCGAGGTGCACGAAGTCGCCCACGTCGATCTGGTCGAGCAGATCGAGCACCTCGTCCGCCGTTTCGCCGCGACGTGCGCTCGCCTGCAGGCGCACGCCGTTTTCGAGCAGGTCGAAAAAGCGCAGCTTGCCGAAGCTGCGCTGCGACATCACGCGGCCGCAGACCGCGACCTCGGGCCGTGCCGCCACGAGCGTGGCTTCGTCGTCGGAGTCGTGACGGGCGCGAACCACGGCCAGCGACTCGTGTGCGGGCACGTTCGCCGGGAATGGATCGATTCCGCGTTGGCGCAGGGCGTCGAGACGCC
>CAZDHU010000252.1:0-6596 GCA_964505355.1 uncultured Myxococcaceae bacterium
AACGCGTCCCCACGCAATTCGCCAGCGGCGAATTGCGCTCCGCGCGGCAGCTTTGGCCCGCCGGACGCGCAGCGTCCGTTCCCCTTCTCGCCGGCTCTCGAAGTCTCTCTCCCCGCGCGGTACACGTGCGAGCGCGGAGGATTTCGGGTGAGATCGAGATGGGTCTCGTCGCGCTGGCTGGGCTGGCTGCGCTGGCTGCATCTGCTCGCGGGCCTTCAGTCGGCGGTGGCGCTCGTGGTGTACGGGGTGGCCGGACTGGCGGCGACCTGGCAGGCGCGGCCCGAAGCGCCGGCAGCGGCGCGTCGGGTCGAGGTGCGTTCGTACGTTCCTCGTGACGGCGAGAGCGACGTTGCGCTCGCACTTCGGCTGCATCACGAGCTCGCCCTCTCGCTCACGCGTCCGCCGCCCGACTGGGTCGTGCAGCGCGCGGCGGATGGTGCGCTCACCTTCCGCCTCTACTCGCCGAACGGAATGCAACATCTCCGCGTGCCGCAGCCCGGCCGGGTCGAGATTGCGGACGAACGGGTCGATCTCGCCCGCTTTCTGCTGAACCTCCACGCGCACACGGTGCCGCGACCGGGATCGAACGAAGATCTTCGTCTCGTGCTCTGGTCGATCTACAACGAACTCTCGATGCTCGCGCTCGGCGGCTTCGCTGCGTCCGGGCTCGTGCTCTGGCTCGCCACGCGCCCGCGCGCCGTGTTGCCGTGGACGGCGTTTCTCGCGGCTTGCGCGGGCTGCGGCTGGATCACGTGGAGTTCGTGGTGAAGGGCGTTCGGTGGTTGCGCGAACTGCACCTCGCACTCGGCGTGTTCGTCGCGCCATTCGCGCTGCTCTACGCGACGAGCGCGCTGCAGATGGCGCATCCGCGCTTTGCCGGCGGCGCACCCACGACGCGCATCTGGGAGACGACGCTCGCGGACCGGCCGGACGATCCCGTCGCCGTGCACGAAGCGCTGCGTGCCGCGCACGACGTGCGCGGAGAACTCGTCGAGCGCAGCGCCAGCGCGGAGTCGCTGCAACTGCGCGTCGTTCGTCCGGGCCGTCGCTACCAGATTCTCGTGACGCGCGAGAGCGGACTCGTCCGCGTGACGGAAGAACGGGCGAGTCTTGCCGGGCTGCTCAATCGGCTTCATCACGCGAGCGGCGTCTGGAAGCGCGAACCGGCCGCGAACGCATGGGGCTTCGCCGTGGTCCTCGTTTCGACGGCGCTGCCGGTTCTCGTCGTCACGGGAAGCCTTCTGTCGGGGGTTCGGCGGCGCGAACGACGGGCAGCGGCGATCGTTCTCACCGCCAGTCTCGTGGTCGCGATCGGTCTCTTGATCTCGATTCGGAACGCGTGAGCGCCGCCGATTGGTGGTCGTGAAATCGGGCGCGACGATCGCTCGCGCCGGGAGGATGCGGATGCGGTTTGGGCGATCTCGCGCGATCGATCTCGACGCCAATGCGACCACTCCGATCGCCCCGGCCGTTCGCCGCCGGATGCTCGAAGTGATCGATCGAATCCCCGGCAATCCGTCGGCGGTCCACGCGCAGGGACGCGCGGCAGCCGCGGTCGTCGAGCGAGCGCGGCGCGAGGTGGCGCACGCGCTGAACGTCGATCCTTCGGAACTCGTCTTCACGGGAGGAGGCAGCGAAGGCAACAACCACGTGCTTCGACGGGTGATGGCGCGCGCGCCGGCCGATCGCAGACGTCTGCTCACGACGAAGGCCGAACACTCGTCGGTGCGGGCGGTGGCCGAGGCGCTCGAGTCGGAAGGGATGGCCGTGAGCTGGCTGCCCGTCGATCGGCACGGGCGCGTTCGACCCGAAACGCTCGCGGTCGCACTCGACGAAACCGTGGCGCTGGTCAGTTGCATGCTCGCGAACAACGAGCTCGGCACGCTCAATCCCGTGCGCGAACTGGCGGAGCTCGCGCACGGGCGCGGCGCGCTGTTTCATGCCGACTGCGTGCAGGCGCCGGGGAAGATCCCGGTCGACCTGCGCGCGCTCGAGGTCGACTTCGCGACCTTCTCGGCGCACAAGCTCCACGGACCCAAAGGGGTCGGCGTTCTCTTCGTTCGAGAGGGCGTCGCGCTCGACGGGTGGATCCGGGGCGGCGGGCAGGAGCGCGGGCTCCGCGCGGGAACCGAGAACACGGTGGGCATCGCGGGTTGCGGAGCGGCCTTTGCGCGCCTGCCTGAACTGCTCGCCGGAGTGCCCGCACTCGTCGCGCGGCGCGATGCGCTGCTCGCGGGGTTGCGCCGGCAGGTGCCTGATCTGGTCGTGAACAGCCCGCTGGAGTCGGTCGTTCCCAACACGTTGAATCTCCGCTTTCCCGGCGTCAGCAACTCCGATCTGCTGGCGGTGCTCGACCTTCACGGCGTGTCGGTCTCGGCGGGCTCCGCGTGCAGCGCGCAGGGCGGCAGACCTTCGCACGTGCTGACGGCGATCGGGCTGTCTCCGGAAGAGGCGGGGGAGAGCCTTCGGTTCAGTCTCTCGACGGAGATTTCGGAGCGCGACGTTGCGCGGGTCGTCGATCGAGTCGGTCGTTTCGTGCGCGGCGAAACGCCGGCGATCTCGCTGATCGCGCCGGCCCGGGTCGATGCCGCGTTCCTCGACGACGAACGAAACTACGTGCTCGACGTGCGGCTCGGCATCGAACGACGCTTCATGAAGGGCCTGCCGAACTCGCACGAGATTCCGTTCCTCGACTTCACACGCCACCTCGACCGAGTGCCGCGCGAGCGCAACGTCGTCGTCGTTTGCACGACGGGTGTCGACGCGACCATCGTCGCCCATGCGATGCGATCGCGCGGATTCTCGCGCGTCGGCCTGCTGGTCGGCGGCCTCCTCGCCTGGCGTACGGCGCACCGCGCTCTACATCGCGCGCGCGCCGGCGAGAACGTGACGACGGTTTCCTGACGACGTTCTCTGTCGCGCGGTTCGTGCGCGGTTTGGATCGGCCCCGTTCCTGCATTTCGCGAGGCGCAGCGCGCTGCGGGAGCACGTCCCGTTCGCGTGGCGGGTCGTGCGTGAACGGAAGGAGACGCCGATGAGAACGCGGGTGACACGGTTCGCGAGCGGGTGGGGAATCGTCCTGATCGCGTCGTGCGCGCCGAATGCGCACGCGATCACGGTCGGCGTCGCGGCGACGGCCGGTGATCGAATCTCGATCCACGACGTCGTCGCGGTGTCGGTCGTGATCGCCGGGCTCGAGCCCGGTGCCGCGCCGTCTCTCGGCGCGTTCGACTTGCGACTCGACTTCGCCCCGAGCGTTCTCGAACCGCGCGACGTGACGCCGGGCGACGGGCTCGATGGCGGCGTGCGCGGCAGCCTCGATCTCGTGGATCTCGCACAGCGAGGCGCGCTCTTCGCCAGCAGCGTGTCGTTCGAAACGCCGGAGCTGCTCGATGCGCGACAGCCCGCATCGTTCGCGCTCTTCGTCGTGCGCTTCGCCGCCGTCGGGACGGGCACGAGTGATCTCGTGCTGCGCGGGCCCGCCGGGGGCGTCGCGTTCGCCGACGCGTTTGGTCTGCCGCTCGACGCGTCGTTCACCACCGGTCGGCTGACCGTCGTGCCCGAGCCGGACGCGCGCCTGCCGCTTCTGGTCGGTGCGATGGTGCTGTGCCGGCGCGCAACGAGACGCGGGCGGGGGCTGCAAGGAGCGCAGCGTCCGCGGTTCGAGCGCGCGCGCCGGGAGAGCCCCCCGGCGGACGTGATTCGACTCCGCCTGCTTCTCGCCAGTCTCGCGTGCAGCGTCTTTGCGCCGTGCAGCGCGCTCGCACAGGTCTGGATCGACGAGGCGGTGGTCAGCCATCTCGGAGTCGACGACACGGAGTTCGTCGAACTGTTCGGGTCGGCCGGTCGTTCGCTCGCCGGCCTGTCGCTGATCGCCGTCGAAGGCGACCTCGCAGCAGCGCCGGGTTCGATCGATACGCGCATCGACTTCGGTGCCGGCGACGTGATCGGCCGCAACGGCGCATTTCTGGTCGGAAACCCGATCGGGCTCGCGAATCACTACGGCGTCGTGCCCGATCGTACGCTCGACGACGACGCATTCGAGAACTCGAGTCTGACGCTCGCGCTGGTCGTCACCGCGAGTCTCGACGGCGCCCGGGTCAGCGGGCGAGAGGTCGTGCTCGACGCGATTTCGCTCCTTGATGGCGGGAGCGGTGATGTGTCCTACTTCGGTGCTCCCGTGCTCGGACCCGAGGGCCTCTTCTTTCCGGCGGGCGCACAACGAATCATTCGCGGGGTCGACACCGATCGGGCGGACGACTTCACGTTCGTACCCTTCGACCTCGGGCCGCTCGCGACGCCGACGCCGGCGACCGGCATCGCGCTCGTGACACCGATCGCGATCCCGCGCCTGCAGGGCACCGGCGCATCGACCCCGTTCGAGGGGGCACGCGTGATGACGGGCGGGGTGGTGGTGGCGGCGTTTCAGTCGGCGTCGCGCCTCGGCGGATTCTTTCTGCAGGATCCGGTGGGCGACGATGACGCCGCGTCCTCCGACGGCGTGTTCGTCGCGCTGCGCAGGCCGCCGGTGTCGGAGGGAGATCGCGTCGAGGTGACGGGGCGGGTGCGCGAGCACGTCGGTCGCACGCAGATTCAAGACGTGACGTCGGTGCGGGTGCTCGGTCGCGCGTCGTTGCCCGATCCCGTACCGGTCACGTTGCCCGAACGCGTGGACGGTGAACTCGAACGATACGAGGGGATGCGGGTCGAGGTCGCGTCTCCGATGACGGTGACGGATGCCTACTTTCTGGGTCGATACGGACAGCTCACGCTGTCGGGCCCGGACGGTGGCGGCCATCCCGGTCGTCTCTTTCAACCCACGCAGATCGCACGGCCCGGGCCGCCGGCTCGCGGGGTCGCGGACGAGAACGCGCGACGCACACTCGTTCTCGACGACGGGCAGGACGAGAATCCGGCGGGCGACGATCCGGATCCCGTCCCCTTTTCCGGCGAAGCGCCGCCGGCGGTTCCTCGCGCCGGCGACCGCGTCGAGTCGCTTGCCGGCGTGCTCGATCAGGGCCGGGTCGATGGCGCCGCGACGCCACGCCCCGGCTACCGCCTTCAGCCCACCCGGGCGCCACACTTCACGCGCGCGAACCCGCGGCCCGCGCTGCCGATCGCACGTGCCGGTGCGGGGCGGCTGCGCGTCGCGAGCTTCAACGTGCTCAACTACTTCACGACGATCGACCACGGGCCGAACGTCTGCGGCCCGACGGGCACGCTCGATTGTCGCGGCGCGGACAGCGCAGCGGAGTTCGCCCGGCAGCGCGAAAAGATTCTTCCCGCGATCGCGTCGCTCGAAGCGGACATTCTCGGTCTCGTCGAACTCGAAAACGACGCCGGCGCATCGCTCGCCGATCTGGTCCGCGGGTTGAACGCGATCGAGGGCCCCGGAGTCTGGGCCTTCGTCGATACTGGAATCATCGGCAGTGACGCGATCAAACCGGGGCTCGCCTACCGAACGGCGGCTGTTTCACCCGACGGGCCGTTCGCCGTGCTCGATGATCGCGTCGATCCGCGGGCGATCTCGACCCGCAATCGGCCTTCGCTCGCGCAGACCTTTCGGGAACGAGCGAGCGGAGAACTCGTGACGGTGGTGGTGAACCATTTCAAGTCGAAAGGATCGAGCTGCGACGTGGCGCGGGCACCCGGTGAACCCGTCGATCCCGATCTCGGAGACGGGCAGGGCAACTGCAATCGAACGCGCACCCATCTCGCGCTCGCGCTCCGCGACTGGGTGGCGCGAGATCCGACGTCGAGTGGCGACCCCGATCTGCTGCTGCTCGGAGACTTCAACGCGAACGCGTACGAAGATCCCGTGCAGGCGCTCGTTCGCGCGGGCTTCGTCGACCTCGTGGCCGCGTTCGAAGGTGATCGACGACATTCGTACGTCTTCGCCGGCGAGGCGGGTGCGCTCGATCACGGGTTCGCGAGTCCGACGCTGCGGAACCAGGTCGCGATGGCACGAGTGGTTCCGATCAACGCCGACGAGCCCGCGCTGCTGGGCTACGACACCGAGTTCAATCCGCCGGCCTACTACACGCCCACTCCCTGGCGCTCGTCGGATCACGACCCCGAGATCTTCGATCTCCAGCTCTGCGTCGATCGCTCGGATCTCGATGCCCTGCTCGCGGCGATGCGTCTCGTGCCGGTGGATCCGCGCCGGGATCTCGATGAGGATGGCCGGATCACGGTCGCGGATGCGAGACGACTCGCCTTGCGGTTCACCCGGCCGCGCGGCGCGCCGTGTGGATGAGGCGATGACGAGGATGCGCGTGGCGAGGGTCGGGTCGGTCTCATAGGCTGCGTTCGATGCGCGCCCCGCCGCCGCCGCTTCTTCGTTCGTCGCAGCGGTCGTCGAGTCGAGTTGCGCGCAGCCCGCGACGAAGATTCCTGTCCGGCGGGCTCGTACTGGGTGTGGCGACGGCGATGGCGCTGCCTTCGCGTGCCGTCGAAATCTCGCTTCCCGCCTGCATCGCCTGGGACGGCGATCCCGCCGAATCGATCGGCGGCGACCTGATCGATCATCGTCGTCTCGACGTGGGTGATTTTCGTGCCCCGCTTCCCGAGCAGATCACACCGGAAGTGCCGATCGA
>CAZDHU010000253.1:0-12994 GCA_964505355.1 uncultured Myxococcaceae bacterium
ATGCAAACCGGTGGTCGGTTCGTCGAGCACGTAGAGCGCGCGGGCCGGGCCTTCGGTCAGTGCGAGGGCGAGCCGCACGCGCTGGCATTCGCCGCCCGAGAGGCTCGACATGGATTGGCCGAGTGCGAGGTAGCCGAGGCCGACGCGCTGAAACGGTCGCAGTCGGCCGGCGATCTGCTTGTCGTCGGCGAAGGCGACCGCGGCTTCGTCGATCGTGAGGGCGAGCACGTCGACGATGCTGCGACCGTCGAGCAACACCTGTCGTACCTCGCTGCGATAGCGCGTGCCGCCACATTGCTCGCACGGCACGCGCACGTCGTCGAGAAACTGCATGTCGACGACGACTTCGCCGGATCCTTCGCAGGCCTCGCAGCGTCCGCCCGCGACGTTGAAGCTGAACCAGCCGGGACCGGCGCCCAGCGCCTTTGCTTCGCGCGTCGCGGCAAAACGTTTTCGGATGCCTTCGAACGCCTTGCTGACCGTCGCGGGATTCGAACGCGCGCTGCGGCCGGGCGGCACGGGTTCGACCACCACGACGCTGCCGATCCTCGCGGCGCCCTCGATGCGACGACAGGCGCCGCGATCGGGGTCGTTCGTGAGCTGGCCGACCAGCACGCTGCGCACCAGCGTGGTCTTGCCGGCCCCCGACACACCCGTCACGACCGCCAGTTGTCCGAGCGGAATCTCGACGTCGAGATCGTCGAGGTTGTTCGCGCGCGCGCCGACGATGCGCAGGCGACCGCTCGGCGGGCGTGTCTTTCGCGGCGCGCGCGACAGTTCGCCGCGCAGCGCGCGACCGGTGAGCGAGGTCGGATGCGCGCGGACGGTCGCGACGTCGCCCTCCACCACGATCTCGCCGCCGTTCCTGCCGGCGCCCGGGCCGAGATCGATCACGTGATCCGCGGCCGCCACGATTTCCGGCGCGTGCTCGACCACGACCACCGTGTTACCGCCATCACGGATCGCGTGCAGGACGCGCAGCATTCGTGCGACGTCGCATGCGTGCAGCCCGATCGAGGGCTCGTCGAGCACGTAGAGCGTCGAGGTCAGCGTTCCGCCGAGAGCCGTCGCGAGCTGGATCCGCTGTGATTCGCCGCCCGAGAGCGTGCGGGTCTGCCGATCGAGTGCGAGATAGCCGAGGCCCACTTCGAGCGCCGTCCTCACACGCGCACGGGTGAGTTCGAGCAGGCGGCCGGCACGGGCGCGGGCGGACGCGTCGACTTCCGCCGCGAGCGTCGCCAGCCACTCGTGCAAACCCGCGATCGTCTCGCGTGAGACGTCGGCGATGTGGCGGCCCCCGACGAAGACGCTGCGCGCTTCGGCGCGCAGTCGCGTTCCCTCGCAGGCGTCGCAGCGGTCGTAGCTGCGATAGCGCGCGAGTTGCACGCGGGCCTGCACCCGGTAGCGCCGCGACTCGAGCCAGTCGAAGAAGCCCCTGACGCCGTACCAGTCGCCACCCGTCGCCTCGTCGCCGTCGCGCACGATGCGCTGCTGTGTCGCGTCGAGCGCGCTGAACGACACGTCGAGCGGAATCTCGAGACGCTTGCATGCGCGCACGAGATCGCGCTGGCAGGATTTCCCGCCTTCGGTCGTGAAGGGCAGAATCGCGCCCTTTGCGAGCGAAAGAGCGGGGTCGGGAATCACGCGTCGCCAGTCGATGCCGGTGGTGCGTCCGAAGCCCTGGCAGGTTTCGCACGCGCCGAGCGGGCTGGCGAACGAAAAGAGAGACGGCGTCGGCTTCGCGAAACCGCGCCCGCAACGATCGCAGACGAGCCCGCGACGAAAGCGTTCGCGCGGCGCACCTTCGGGCGACACCAGACAGTGTCCATCGCCGCGTTCGAACGCGGTCGCCACCGCCTCGGCGAGACGCGTGCGCGATTCGTCGCCGTCGCCGATCGCGAGTCGATCGATCAGCAGCAGCAACTCGCCCGCGCCGCGCAATCGCCCGAGATCCTTCGCCCCCGGCTCTCCGACGTCGAGCGGCCGGTCGTCGTCGCCGAGCAGGCGCGTCCAGCCTTCGCGCAGCAACCGCTCGCGCAACGTCGCGGAGGTTTCGCCCTTCGCGAGCGCAATCGGGGCCGCGAGTTGCACCCGCCGTCCCGCATGCGTTTCGATCACCCGTTCGACCACCTGCGCCACCGTGCCCTCGTCGACCTCGCGGTCGCAGTCCGGACAGCGCACACGGCCCAGCGTTGCGAAGAGCATCCGCACGTGATCGAGGATTTCGGTCGCGCTGCCGACGGTCGAGCGCGCGTTCGTGACGCGATTTCGCTGTTCGATCGCGATCGCGGGCGGCAGATGCGAGACGAGATCGACGTCGGGCCGCGCGAGGCGTTCGAGAAACTGCCGCGCGTAGGTCGAGAGCGACGCGACGTAGCGGCGCTGGCCTTCGGCGTAGAGCGTCTCGAAGGCGAGCGTCGACTTGCCCGAGCCGGAAGGCCCGGTCACGACGGTCAGGCTGCGCAGGGGAATGCGGCACGAGACGTTGCGCAGATTGTTGGAGCGCGCGCCGGCGATGCGGATTTCGCGCGTGCTCATCGGCCGCGTCCGCGACGGGTGCGCGGGAAGCCGGCGTTGCGGGCGGCGCTCACGCGCGCCGGGCGAAGAACTTGCGGAATCGCATGGCTTTCGAAAGGTCGCCGTCGATCGTGATCCGGCCGGCCATGAACAGCAGCTCCGAGTTCTCGGTGCCTGCGAGGATGCCGAAGAAGTCGCTCGCGGCCACGCGAAAGCGGGCGTCGGCCGCGCCGGGCGCGCCGGTCGCCGTGCAGGCGAGGCGTCCGTCGTCGATCGCGATCACGAGGCACCCGCCACCGGGCCCGGTCAGATCGAGTTCGTAGGTCACGCGGGTGTCGCGGGCGGCGTCGGGATCGAAGTGCTTGCGGAGCCACTCCGCAGCCGCCTCGACCGGCGCGGGCGGATTCGGGGCCATCGGGGGAGCCTCATGCGCTGAAGGTCGGGAGCACTGTAGAAGGGGCTTGACTGACACGTCAACCGAGGTCGACGAAGCCCCCTCGGGCGACGGCAGGCCGCAAGCAACGGCGCTTTCCGACACCGACCGGGCGGGCCCGGGTGCTCTGCCCTTGCGCCCGATGCTCGATCGAGCCCCGCACCCGGATCGCCGGCGATCGTCAGAGGATCTGGGGCTCGTCGAAGATGATCGTGATCGTGATGTGATTGCCCGTTTCGCTCTGCGTCACGTGCACGAGCTGCACGGGAGCCGTGGCGAGGAACTTGTCGATCTCCTCTTCCACTTCTTTCACGAGACCGCGAAAGACCCTGCATCGAAGTGCCATGACTCAGGCCTCCCCGCGCCCGCTCTGACGCCGGGCGTCTTCTTCGTACAGCCGCTTGCCCGCTGCGGCCGCATGGTCGGCGAGTGACGCCCATTCGGCGCTCGTGATCCCGCCGGATTGCCCTCGGGTCAGCTCGCGCAGCAGAAAGGCATCGCCGCTGTCGATCGCCCGCTGTCGAAGTGCGTCGAGCCGATCGCTCGCACCCGCGATGCGCAGGAAGGCGATCGACTCGATCACGCGATCTTCCGCCAGATACGCTTCGGCGATCTTCGACGCACGCGCCGCGTCGAGCTTGCGCTCGAGTACGTGACGTCGTTCGAGCGGATTCGGAATCACGGGCTTCGCCATCGCGCCTCCTGCACCCTGCCTGCCTGTCGGCACCTCGCTTCCGAATCGTTAGCACGAAGAACCCCTGCTTTCGCCAGCGCGTTGCCTCGCCGGCGCCCGCCGAACCCGTTTCGTTCGCCGATCGGTCTGCCTACCCTGACGGCATGTCGACACATGTCTTCGATCTGGACACCGCGCTGAAGGATTTCGGAGTCGGGACCGGCGGCACCAGGCGCTTCGAGGCCTCGATGTCGCGTCGCTGGTGGATCGTGCGCGGCCCGAATGGCGGCTACGTCGCGGCCGTCGTTCTGCGCGCGATGACGCTGGCGGTCGACGACCCGCGGCGTGCCGTGCGTTCGCTGACCGTCCACTACACCGCGCCGCCAGCCGAAGGGCCGTGCGTGATCGAGACACGAATCGAACGAACCGGCCGCTCGCTGACGACCGTTTCCGCACGAATGACCCAGGGCGATCGGCTGCTCGCGCTCGCCCTCGGCGCGTTTTCGACGCCCTGGCCGACGCACGTGGAGATCGCCGACGCGCGCATGCCCGAAGTGGTCGCACCCGACGACGCCCCGAACATGGCGGCTGCGCGCCCGAACTCGGGGCTTCCGCTGCACGAGCAGTACGACTACCGCTGGGCCGTCGGCGGGCCGCCGTATTCGTCGTCACCCGAAGCGCTTTGCGGCGGCTGGATTCGCTTCGCGACGCCACGACCGATCGACGCGCTCGCGCTCTCCGCGATCAGCGACGCATGGCCGCCGACCGTGATGTCGTCGCTGGCACCGGGCACGACGCTCGGCGGAATGCCGACGGTCGATCTGACGATCCACTTCCGCACCACGAACCCGGCCCAGGGCCTGCGTCCGAACGATCACGTGCTGGCCGTCTTTCGCTGCCGCACGGTGCGCGAGGGATTTTTCGAAGAAGACGGCGACATCTGGAGCCCGCACGGCGTGCTGCTCGCCCAATCGCGTCAGCTCGCGATCCTGACCTGAAGGCCGCGGCCCAAGCAGCGACGACTTCGCGTCTTCTGCTCGATGGCGACGCACGCGGCACCGCAGGGTGTCGCGAGAGAGATCACCCGGCGGATCGCATCATCGCTTCGCAGCCGGGCCGAGGCCCGCGCGGTCGCGCGCGGCTGAGAGCACCGGCGCAGCCAGCGCGCGGGCGCGGCGCGCGCCGTCGGCGAGCACGTCTTCCACCTCGTCGGGGCGTCGCGCGAGCGCTGCACGCCGTTCGCGCATCGGTCCAAACGTCGCGAGCACGCGCGCCAGCAGATCCTTCTTCACCTCGCCGTAGCCGAGACCGCCGCGCTTCGCGCGCTCGGCCATCTCGCGCCGTTCGTCCGTCGTCGCGAAGAGATTCCAGAGCTGAAAGACGACGGCCCCGGGATCCTTCGGTTCGTCGACCGGCGTCGAATCGGTGACGATCGACATCACGCTCTTCTTCAGCGCCTTCTCGTCGTCGAACATGCGGATCGTGTTGTCGTACGACTTGCTCATCTTGCGACCGTCGATGCCCGGCACCACCGCCACCTCGTCGAGAATGTGCGGCTCGGGCAGGACGAACACGTCGCCATAAACGTGATTGAAGCGCGCGGCGATGTCGCGCGTCATCTCGAGATGCTGTTTCTGATCGTGCCCGACCGGCACCAAATCGGCGTTGTAGAGCAGAATGTCGGCCGCCATCAGGACGGGATAGGCGAAGAGACCGTGGTCCATCGACAGGCCCTGCGCCGTCTTGTCCTTGTAGGCGTGGCCTCGCTCGAGCAGGCCCATCGGCGTCAGCGTCGAAAGAATCCACTGCAGCTCGCAGACCTCCGGCACGTCCGACTGTCGAAACAAAATCGCGTGCGCGGGATCGAGTCCGCAGGCGAGATAGTCGAGCGCGATCGAGTGCAGCGATTCGCGGCGCTGCGCCGCGTCGCGCACCGACGTCATGGAGTGATAATCGGCGAGGAAGTAAATCGCTTCGTTCGCCTGTCGCTGCAACGCGACGTGCTGCCGAAGCGCGCCGAAATAGTTGCCGAGGTGCAGCACGCCCGACGTCGTGATGCCCGAAAGCACCCGCATCGATCAGCGCGCCTCGTCGACGAAGGTCAGCCAGGGCACGAACGCAGCGACCCGGCCCGAGACCACCTCGTCGAAGCGTTCTTTGAGCGCGAGGCTGACCGGACCGACGCCGCCGCTTCCGATCGGACGATCGTCGATCGAGAGCACGGGCCAGACGCCGACCGAAGTCGCGGTGAGAAAGATCTCGGCCGCCTCGAAGAGTTCGGCGGGGCGAATCGGCCGTTCTTCGACGACGAGACCGTCGTGCCTCGCGATGGCGAGAATCGAATCACGCGTCACCCCGGGCAGCACGTAGTCGAGGCCCGGCGTGCACAATCGACCGTCGCGCGTGACGACGAAGACGTTTTCCGTCGAGGCCTCGGCGACGAATCCGCGCTCGTCGACCAGCACGATCTCGTCGTACCCCGCGCGGCGCGCCGCCCACTTGGCCACCATCGGCGAGGTGTAGTTGGCGGACACCTTCGCGGCCGGCGGCAGAATCTCGGGCCGCATCTTCTGGCGCTCGCGCTCGAGCCGAAGCCGCAGCTCGGCCTTGTAGTACGGCTTCCCGGCATTGAAGGCGACGACGTCCTCGAGCGTGTCGTAGGCCGCGATCGCGATCGACATGCGATCGTCGGCCGGCACGACCTCGGCCTCGATCGACGGCAAATACGCGCAGATCTTCCCGCAGGTCGCGCCGGGATTGGCCCGCACGGTTTCGATCGACGCATCGCAGAGCGTCTTCTCGTCGTGCGCGAGCGGCAGACCGAGCAGCTCGGCCGAACGAATGAAACGGCGGATGTGCTCGGGCAGACGAAAGATCGCCGCCCCCCGCGCCGTCGCGTGCACCGACAGAAAGTCGAAGATCAGCGACGCGCGCTGCATCGAGTGCGAAAGCACGTGCACCGTCGCGTCCGCCCAGGGCACGAAACGCCCATCGAGCCAGATCGTGCGGTTCGGGCTGCCGGTCGGCCCCATCGGGCGTCCGGCCACCGTCGTCGAAACAGGAAGTGTCGGCATTTTCGCAGAGTGGACGAACGCGCCAGCGCGGGCAAGGTCGATCCGCTGCGCCCGCCCCGGCCCGCCCGGTCTGCCGCCGCGCCCTCCGCCCGATGTCGGGGATTCGACCGGGTTGGCGGCGGCCGCATCAGCCGATAGCTTCCCGACCGCTTCGCGCCCGCGCGACGCCCTGGCCGATGTAGCTCAGCTGGTAGAGCAGCTGATTCGTAATCAGCAGGTCGCCGGTTCGAATCCGGCCATCGGCTCCAGTTTTTCAGACAGTTACGCCTCGGCGCGCTGCGACGGTCTGCGCGCGGGTGAGCGCAGCGCAAGCAACCGGAGCGATTGCACGCCCGCAGGCGCCCCGTCTACGCATCCCGTGACGAGAGCATCGCGATCGCTCCGGTCGGCCTGGAAGCGCCGATCACTCGTTTCGAGCTTCTCGTTCCACGCCGGCGAGAGCGGCTTCACCTCGAGATCGACGACGCAGCAGCGCAGAACCTCTTCGAGCGTCACGAAGCCCGAGGGAAGGTGAAGCACGTTCAACGCGACAGCACGCTTCCCGAGCGCGAACGCGGGCGTGCCCGGCAAGTGATCGCGGCACCATCGAGCAGTGGTCTCGGGCTCGCGAACGTACTCCCACCGCCCAAGCGGCTGGTCCGCACCCTCGGGCGTGAGCATGTAGCGGTATTCGAGCGTGAAGAGACGGTGCGTCTTCTTATCGCGCACGATCCCGCAACGCTGGCCGACGGAGAGGCCGACCGTCCCGAAGCGTGTTTTCAGCGGGACGTCGACCGTCTCCCGCTTGCCGCAGAAGGCTGAATGAAACTCCGGCGGAGCGCCGCGGGACTTCGGACGTTTCACCATGACGAGCGGGGATTGCGTGAGGGTCGCTCGAAGGAGCGCGTTGAACGCTTCGAAGTGCTTCTTCGCGGCGGCTTCAGGCGTGCGGCCGAGGATCGGCAACGCGGCCGAAGCACTACTCGTCGAGCATGGAAACGAGAAGCTGCAGATTCGCGCCGATCGAGCAGCGGCCCTTCACCGTGCGGCGCGGCGTGCCGTTGCGAACGCGCTTCACGACTTCGCGCAGCTCGGGGTCGAAGCGGATCGAGCCGCGGACCGAGCAGCCGGGCGCGCCGGCCCATATGGAACTCGGCCGGGCTGGCCGAACTACACGGCACGAGATCGGACTCGGTGCAGTTCCTGGCTTGCCCGCCGCGGTCTTTGAGAGTAGATCGGCTTTAGCCTGTCGCTGGTTTACCCCGGGGGAAGTAGACCCCCGCAAGGCCTGACCAGCGGCGGGCTTTCTCGTCATTGACGTACCGCAGCCGGCCGGCACTGGCCTCGCGCGAAAACCATCTCGGATCGTTCTTCCCGCAGGCGCTCGCGAGCTCGTTGAACCGGACGTCACCCGAACCTTTGTGCATCGCCGCCGTCTCTCGCTTCGAGCACCGCGCGACACGAATCGGCCGTCGTCTTCGGTTCGACGATCATCAGCGGGTCCGCGAGCAGCTCGGGCAGCCGATCGAAGACAGCGCGCGGCATCGCGTCGCCGTGCTTCCCGTGCTCGTGATCCTCGCCGCGAAGGACCTCACGGACCGCGGCCGGCGTCATGCGCAGCGGAAGGCGCCTCACACCGAGCAGCGACTGGACGAGCGGCGCGTCGGCCACGTCGACCAGCCTGCCAGGACAATTGAGGCGCGGGCCTCGGCCGAGGACCAGATCGACCCGCTGACGGAACCGCTGCGTTGCGGCGGCGAGGCTCTCGGCGGCTCGACCGGTGGGACTTGAGGTCTGATCGAAGTTGCGCTTGCCGGTGCCGGCGCCGTCTGGCGGGCTCAGGCCGTCGGTTGAGGACCTGTCCGCCGGACATCTCGAAGGGCTTCGAGCGCCGCTTCGTTAAACTGCTCCACCATCCGCTTGAACTGCTCCCGCCGCTCCGGCGTGATGGTGCGCGAAGCGCTCGACTTCGGCGCGGTACTCGGCCTCGACTTCGCGGAGCCGCGATTCGACTTCTGCTCGGGTGCCTTCTGACTCACGACGAGCAGTATCGTCGACACGGCGCAGCTCATCAACGCCGATCTCAGCCGGGGTTTCGCCCGAGTTGTCATAGGCCTTGAACGCGACGTTCTCGTTTGTAGCGAAGCTCTCCGAGAGCAACAGGAACGCGCGCCGGGACGCGGGATGATTCTCGATTACCGCCCTGCTCGGGACCAGCCGCCCGGTCTGGGTGAATCGAGAAGCAACAGCAGATGCCGCGTCGGCGATCGGGCGGTGAACGAATACAACGAGCGCCTGTCGCCCGCTGGCAATGGCGCGCTTGATGTTCTTTTCCGCCTTCCGGCGGCTCTGAAGCGTGCCGTCCACGACGATTTCTGCCGAATCGACGAGACGAGAGAGCGCGCCGAGCGAAGTCGTTGTCTTGCCGCTGCCGGAGCCTCCGGCCATGAAGATCACGTCTCCGGTCGGCTCAGCTTCGAGCATCTCCCGATACCTGCGATCGACCCACTCGGACGCCGGCGCCGTCGTGCTGTCGAGGTGGCGCATCCTCCCCTGCCGGCTCTCCGCGTAGCCCGCGAACAGATTCCGCGCCTGATCGACGCCGAGAATTTTCCCCCCGTGCGTGTCGGGCATCCGCGCATAGTTCTCGGCCGCCTGATCCGATTCGAGGATCCGCCTGAACTCGCCCTCGGCATCGCGCTGGAACGGCAACATGTCGTCGCGGCGCGCCTTCGTGGACCCGCCCCCCGCGCCCGACGGCTCGCCGGCAACGATCTGAATACCCCCTCCTCGGGCAAATCGTCGGGCCTACGCTTGCCCGTTGAAGAAGTGTCGGCCGCTACGCGAGCACTCTCGAGCGCGCTCCGCCACGATGGGTGTCGCTCTGCGCCCGCCCGCGATCGGCAGGCTCCCGTCCCTCGCGAATGGCCGAAATGATCATCTCGCTCGATGCCACGTCGGCCCGGATCTCGTGAGGAAGCAACTTTGCCAGCTGCGTGCAGAGCGTGCGAGGGGCTTCGTCCGCGGCGCCCTCCAGATACCGCACGCCGCCGGCTCTCTCGAACGCCTGCAGAATCGTGTTTCGCGTCGCCGCCGTGGTGCGGTTCGGTGTGCCCTTCACGCGCCCCGCGTTCTTCGGCCGCGGATCGCCCGTGCGGAGCTTCATTTGCTCCGCGCTCTTTCATCCAACCACGACAGTAACGGCCGCATCTCATGCTCGGGAGATCGGCGGACTCTCGCGTGAGCACGTCTTTTCGGTCGCCTTCCTATGGTGTCCGGCCAATCATCCGGTTAGCCCGTCGCTCGTCCACCCCGGGGGAAGCGGCCCCCGCAAGGCCTGACTAGCGGCGGGCTTTCTCGTTCACGAGGTTTCTCTCGTCCCCTGCGCCTGCAATGTGGAAGTCGGGCGCGCGCTGGCTCCGCTCGCCGAGATTTCGAGCCGCGCGATCAAGGCGGCGAGTCGTTCCACGTAGTCGGGCGTGACGGCCGATGCGACGGTGACTTCGAGGGCGGCATGCAGCTCTTCGAGCGCCCGCTTTCTTCGTCTTTCTCATCACCCTCGAACGTCACCACGGACTCACCGGGTCGCCGAAAATAACGTGACGTCCCGCCGGCAACACCGGCTACTTTCCCGGGCGTGGTGCTCGAAGTCGCGATTCTGAACGTCCGTGAGGGTCAGAGCGAAGCCTTCGAGACCGCCTTCCTCGAGGCGCAGCAGATCATCTCGAGCATGCCGGGCTTCGAACGGCACGAACTTCGCCGGTGCCTCGAAACATCGCGCCGCTACGTCCTGCTCGTCTGGTGGGATTCTCTCGCGAGTCATACGGAGGGGTTCCGTAAGTCGCGCGAGTACGATCGCTGGCGAAGTCTTCTTCACTCGTTCTACGACCCCTTCCCCGAAGTCGAGCACTACGTCGAGGTCCGCGGTGCCGCCCGACAACGGGTTGCCTCGGGCGAGCGCCCGGAAAGCGCGTAACCGGCGGCTTCGTGAGCGGGCGAGAACGACTCGCCACGGGCGCCGGATACGTTTCGAACGCGGCGCGGCGATGTTCGGCGATCGGGCGAGTTCGTCGTGCCGCCTCCGCTCGCTCGACGCGCGATCAACCCGGTTCTTCGAGGCCCGTTTCTTTGATCTTCTGCAGCAGCGTCTTGTAACTGACGCCGAGACGGCGGGCCGCGCTCTTGCGGTTCCAGCCGGTGTCACCGAGCACGCGATCGAGCGCCTCCCGTTCGGCCTCCTGCGATGCGCGCGCCGCGACTTCGCGCAGCGGCACTTCGCCCGCCGTGTTTTCGAGTTCGTCGAGCACGCGATCGAGGGCGCCTGCGCGCGCCGGACGCGGCGCCACCGCGGCGAGTTCGGTCAGCGCCGCGCGTTCGTTGCCGAGTACGACGATGCGCTTGAGCATGTTCTCGAGTTCGCGCACGTTGCCGGGGAAGCGATGTCGCGCGATCGCCTGCTTCAGTTCGGGCGAGAGTTCGGGTTTCGGCCGCCCGTAGCGCCTCGCGTAGCGGACGAGAAAGGTCTCGGTGAGCAGCGGGATCTCGTCGCGTCGTTCGCGCAGCGGCGGTACCGCCAGCGTGACCACGTTGAGACGGAAGTAGAGGTCTTCGCGGAAGGTGCCCTCGGCCACCATCCTTTCGAGATCGCGATGCGTCGCGCAGACCACGCGCACGTCGACGCGAATCTCTTGATTGCCGCCGAGCCGCGTGAACGCTCCGTCCTGCAGCACCTGGAGCAGCTTCGCCTGCAGCCCCGGGCTCATCTCGCCGATTTCGTCGAGAAAGATCGTTCCTCGATCCGCCAGCTCGAATTTGCCGGGCTTTCTTCCGGTGGCGCCGGTGAAGGCACCGCGCTCGTAGCCGAAGAGTTCGCTTTCGAGCAGCGTTCCCGGCAACGCGGCGCAGTTGACCTTGACGAAGGGCTTGCGGCGCCGCGTCGAGCGCTCGTGAATGTCGCGCGCCACCACTTCTTTGCCGGTGCCGCTTTCGCCACGGATCAGCACGCTCACGTCGGTGTCGGCGATCTGCTCGATCACGCGACGAATCCGCTGCAGCGCGGGGCTCGTCCAGACGGGAGACTCCGCCGATTCGGCCAGTTCGATGGCCAGTCGATCGCGCTCGGCGCGCAACTGCCGGCGCTCCAGCAACTCGCGCAGGCGCGCGTCGAGGTCTTCGGCTTCGAAGGGCTTGTTCAGATAGTCGGCCGCGCCGAGTCGCATCGCCTCGACGATGGTCTGCGCGCGTCCCACCACCGAGAGCATCACCACGTCGGATTGCGGGTGCTTCTCGCGGATCTGGCGCAGCGTCTCGATGCCATCCATGCCCGGCATCATCACGTCGAGCAGGATCACCTCCGGCGCTGCGCCCGCATCGAGCAGTTCGAGCGCGCGGCGACCGTCTTCGCAGGTGTCGACCTGGTAGCCGCGCAGTTCGAGCAGACTCGCGAGGTAGCTGCGGATGCCCTCGGAGTCGTCGACCACCAGCACGCGTTCGCGCCGGTCGCGCGCGCTCGCCGCACGCGACCGCGCGAGAGTGCCACGGCGCGCCCGCAGCGTTTCGTCGGAGCCGCGTTCGCTGCGCGCGGTCATCGATCACGCTCGTGGTCGTCGAGCACCGGCGGTTCCGCCCCCGGCAGCAAGAAGACGAATCGACTCCCGCCGCCCTCGCGCGGTTCGTGCCGGATCTCTCCTCCGTGCGCGAGCACGATGCGCCGGCAGATCGCGAGTCCGAGTCCGAGCCCGCCTGCACCGCTGCGTTCACCGACCCGCACGTAGGCTTCGAAGATTCGCTCGCGGTGCTCGGCATCGACGCCCGGCCCGCGGTCCGACACCGAGACCTCGACGAACGCACGGCCCTCTTTCGCGACCGGGCGCGACGCGATTTCGATCGTGCTGTCGGCGGCGGCGAACTTGATCGCATTGCCGATCAGGTTGGTCAGCACCTGCTCGATGCGCAGCGGATCGAATCGCGCGCAGGAACGTGCGGGATCGAGCGCGAGCGTGATGCCGAGCCGGTGTTCTTCGAGCAGCGGTTTGAGGTTGGTGACGACGCCCTCGATGGTGGCGCCGATCGGCATCTCGCAGACTTCGAGCACGCCGTCACCGGAGATCTCGCGTGCCGCCTCGAGCAGGTTGCCGATGAAGTAGCTGAGGCGCTGGCAGCTCTTGTTGCTCTCGCGCAGAAAGCGTTGCTGCTCGGCGTTGAGCGGGCCGACCTTCTCGCCGAGCAGGAGCCGGTTGTAGCCCGCGATCACGGTCACCGGCGTTCGAAGTTCGTGGCTCACGATGGTCAACAACTGTTCGCGCTCTTCGGCCTCGT
>CAZDHU010000254.1:0-6358 GCA_964505355.1 uncultured Myxococcaceae bacterium
GGCGCACTGTCGGTCGCGAGAGGATGCGAGGGTGAGGGATCGAACTCGATCGCGCTCGGCGACGTGCGCCCCGCGCTCGCCGGTCGGCACGAGGTGAAGCTCGCGAACGGAGCAACCGTCGGCGTGCGGCCGTTGCTCGACTTCATGCGCGACCACCTCGATGCCCACTACCGGCCGGCGCAGGCCGAACCGCGGACGGGAGTGTCGGCGAACACGATCCTTCGTACCGCACGCGACCTCGCGAAGGCGCCCTCCGCGATGATTTTCGCGTCGGTCGGGAGCTGCAAGCACTACCACAGCGATCTCGTCCAGCGCGCGATGATTCTCCTCATGGCGCTCACCGGAAATCAAGGGCGCTCGGGTGGCGGACTCCGCGTGGCATCGTGGTGGGAAGTGGACGGCCAGCGAGCACTGACGCGGCACGGCTCCGGTCCGTCGTGGATGTCGGTCGACGAGCGGCTGCGGCTCCTCTACAAGACGAAGGTCGGCGGCGGGCTCTCCTGGCGAGAGTTCGAGAATCTCGGCGTACGAGCGAGTCGCCACGGCGGCACTACCCCGCTGATGGCATTCCTGTACGCGCACGCCGGCTATTCGGAGATCTGGAACCGGCCGGAGATTCACGACCCCGCGCTGCCGCGATCGCTCGACACGTACGTGCAGGAGGCGGTCGAGAAGGGCTGGATCCCCGTGCGACCGCTGCCCGAGAAAGACCCGAAGATCTATTACTTCACCGGCGTGAATCCACTGCGTCGCTGGCCTGCGCCGCAGGTCGCTCGCGAGCATCTCTGGCCGAAACTCTCACTCATCGTGAGCGTCAACACGCGGATGAGCACCTCGTCTGCGTGGAGCGACATCGTGCTTCCCGCAGCCGGCTGGTATGAACGCGACCTCATCAAGTACACGCAGGCCTACATCCCGTATCTCGTGCTGAACGGAAAGGCGGTCGAGCCCCTCGGCGAGTCGAAGTCCGAATGGGAAATCTCGGGGCTTCTCGCGAAGAAGATTCAAGAGCGGGCGCGTGCTCGCGGTGTTTCGAAGGTGAGAAACGCCGCCGGGAAGGGAGACGCGGACCTCTCGCGGCTGTACGACGACTGGACTCTCGACGGCTCTCATCACGAGACGAATCCGGGCGCGGCACTCGATGCGATCCTCGCGAACAACGAGACCACCGGGCGAAGGGGTCGTGACGAGGCCGCGAAGACCGGACTGCTTCCGATCGTGCGAGCGGACGGCGCGCCGGCGCCGCTCTACGCCCTCGGGACGAGATACCGTCCGGGCCGCACGGTCTTCCCCCACGAGCGGTTCGTCGTCGAGAAGAACGCATGGCCGACGTTTTCGGGGCGACAGCAGTTCCTCATCGAACACCCCTGGTTCGAAGAGGCGGGCGAAGCGTTGCCCGTGCACAAGGACCCGCCGATGGCCGGTGGCGACCACCCGTTGTTTCTCACGGGCGGACACACG
Source organism: uncultured Myxococcaceae bacterium (assembly GCA_964505355.1). Classification (GTDB taxonomy): domain Bacteria; phylum Myxococcota_A; class UBA9160; order UBA9160; family UBA9160; genus CAZDHU01. The sequence continues at coordinate 1,462 of CAZDHU010000254.1, forward strand.
CGCTGGAGCATTCACGCCATCTGGCGCGACTCGCCGTTGATGCTGCAGCTGCAGCGCGGCGAGCCTGCCGCACGAGTATCCGTCGCGGACGCGCGAGCACGCGGCGTCGCCGACGGAGACCGGATTCGCGTGTTCAACGACGCCGGCGCGTTCGAGGCGCTCGCGGAGGTCCTTCCCGGAGTCGCCCCCGGTCAGGTCGTGATCTACCACGCGTGGGAGCCATATCAGTTCAAGGACTGGAAAGGTCAGCAAGAGCCGGTCGTCGCGCCGTTCAAGCCACTCCACCTCGCCGGCGACTACGGACAGATCCACTATCGCGGCATCTACTACGGTCCAGGCCACCACCCCCGCGCGCAGCGTGTCGACTTCGTGCGCGCGTGATCGCTCGGAATGGACGACGACTCGGGCTGCGCCGACGCCCGCTGCACGAGCCGCCACGCGCCATCGAGGTCGACCGCGGCTACCGCCGGGCAACCACCGGCGTCCGATCGCGCGCGTTGCGGATCTCCCCGCGGGAGACTCGCGTGCAGCGTATGCCCCCGCATCGAGCGAGAACCCCGCTCGAGTGTCCTCTGTCCTGCCCACACCGTCGTACAAGATCGGATGGAGGCGGCGCCCGGATTCGAACCGGGGATCAGGGATTTGCAGTCCCATGCCGGAACGTTCTAACTGACCGTTTTCGTGCAGTTTCGATGGATGCTGTCGAGGCATGAACACCACCGGACACCAAAACCACGGATTTCGCGGCCCTGGGGCGCTCTCGCAGGCGTGGAATCGACGCATCCCGTGACGTGAAAAACGGTGACTCGCTCACAAGTCTTCGGGGCTCAGCCCGGTCTTGCGAGCGACACGCGCCAGCATCCGCGGCCCGATCTCTTCGCCTTCGTGAAACGCCCAGGTCACGTCGGGCCAGCCCGCGCGCTCGAGCGTCCGGTGCGATCCCGTCCGGCGCTTTTCGCGCCACCCGATGCGGAAGAGCGCGGCGAGCACGCGCGAGGAACGGACAGAGGGCCACCGACTCACGCCGCGGCCCCGAACGTCACGCGGCGGCGTCGGCCTCGAACGTCACGGCGACAGGGCCGGCCGGCCACTCGCCATGCTCGAGGCGATCGGCCAGAACGCGAAGGGCGAGCGCCTGCGCCCGGGCGAGCGCTTCCGCTGCCGTGGCCCCGTAGGCCATGCAGCCCGGAATATCCGCCACGTCCGCCAGCCAGCGGCCGTCATCCTCGCGCTCGATCTCGACCCGGTATGCCATCGCGCCCACGACGATACGTCTCGGCCGGCCGCGCGGCGAGACAGAACGCGCCCCCGTATGCCCGGTGCCCGCTCTCGACGTGGTACCGCAACTCGGTACTGTCACCATATGGCGCGCCGTCATGATCGAACCCTCGCCGCCGTGTTCGCCGTCCCGACGCGCGGGACGCTCGCGTGGCGGGACGTCGAGAGCATGCTGCGCTCGCTCGGGGCCGACGTCGAAGAACGGTCCGGATCACGCATGGCGATCGTGCTCGACGGGCGTGTCGCGGTGATGCACCGGCCGCACCCGCGCCCGACGATGTCGAAGGGCGCGGTCGAGGACCTGCGCGATTTCCTGCGATCCGCGGGCGTGCGCCCGAAGGAGGCGTGATGGCGACGATGCGATGCGACGACTACGTGGCCCGAGTGGAGTACGACGCCGAGGAGAAGCTCTTCCGGGGCCGCATCCTGAACGTCTCTGACACGATTACGTTCTACGGCGCCTCGGCGAAGGATCTAGAGCGCGAGATGCGGCGCTCGATCCGCACCTATCTCGAGGTTTGCCGGGAGCGCGATATCGAGCCGGCGAAGCCCTTCTCGGGCAGGTTCAACCTGCGGCTCACTCCCGAGCAGCATCGTGCGATCTCGACCGCGGCCGCACTCGCCGGCAAGAGCCTGAATGCGTGGGTGGCCGAGACACTCACGCGCGAGGCCGGGCGCTCGATCGATTCGTGACGGATGGGGCAGCCTGCTCCCGATCCATCACGCGAGCACTCTCAAGCGCGCTCCGTCACATTCGGTGTCGCTCCGCGTCCGCCCGCGATCGGCCCGCTCTCGCCCTGCGCGCATGGCCGCAATGATCTCGTCACTCGACGTTACTTCGGCGCGAATCTCGCTCGGCAGCAGTTTCGCGAGCAACATGCAGAACGTGCGAGGGTCTTCGTCCGCCACGCGGACCAGATACTCGACCCCGCCCGCCCGCTCGAATGCCTGAACGAGTGCGTCCCGCATGGCCGCCGTCGTTCGGTTCGGCGTGCCCCTCACACGCCCCGCACCGGCCGGGCGGGGCTCTCCCTTCTTGAACCTGCCCAACGACTCCCTCCCTCTCACTTCGCGTGACAGTAACGGGCACGAGCGCGCGATCGCGCTTGCCTCTCGATGACGATGAGCCGATGATCTGGCCGGCCCGTCGCTGGTCCACCTCGGGGGAAGTAGACCCCCGAAAGGCCTGACCAGCGGCGGGCTTTCTCGTTCACGCGGCTTCTCTCGTCCCGTGCTCCTGCAATGTGGAACTCCGACGCGCGCTGGCTAGGCTGACTGAGCCCGCTGCACTTACGTCGGAAGGGACTCGGGATCGACCGGCGTTTGCTGGCACGGACGAAGCGCCTGCGGAGCGGATCCCCTCGGTGCCACGCTCCGCGGGCACCTTGACCTGCTACTTCGAGCCCCACGACAGAGGCCGCGCGACTCTACTCCTCCCAGCGAATCACGAGCTCTTGATCGGCCGCACCTGCCCGGTCGAGCACGGTCGCCAGCAGCGCAACGCCGCGCTGGAGTCGGTCGACGGCTTGAAGGACGCCCCCGTGATTGCCCGTGCGCTTCGCCTCGTCGAGCACGGCGAGCGTCTCGTGCTGAATCGCCCGCGCCTGCGCGAGCAGGTCGCCGGCGTGGTCGATGCGCTCCGCGCGCGCTGCTTCCACGATCTCGGGGACGAGGCACTTTGCACGATGCCGACGAAGCGCTTGCTCACTCACACTGAACCCCTCCGCTATCCGCCGCATGGCGACGCCTTTGACAAGCCGATCTTCGATCTCTGACCGCTCGAAATGGCCGCAGACCGTGCAAACTCTCACGTTCGTTTCACCGCCTTCTGGTTCGGCTCTTCGATCCCGAATGCCGCGAGCGCCTCGACGGCGAGTGGCCACGCCTCGGCCGACGGGAGCACGTCGATCTCGGGATGAGCCTCGACCCACTGGACGGCCACCTCGAGGAACGCTGCGCGCTCGGCGCGCTCGTGGTGAGGGTCCGCGGAGGCGGAGAAAAGGGAGATAAGGGAGATAAGCCCTCCGGCACGACCCCTTTTCTCCCTTTTCTCCCGCGATTTTCCGGTCACCGGGCAGCCTCTACCGCGTGCTCGTTCGCGGCCGCCGCGTCGGGCCAGCCCCCGGCCGGGCGTCGCATGACCACGTTTGTCGGGCGGCCGCCGGTCGCCTCGTCGACGAGGCGGACGTCGCCCGTCTCGACCAGCAGCGCGAGGGCGCCGCGCAGGCGGGCGGCCGGGACGTTGTGGCGCAGGACCGTCTCGCGCAGCTCGGTCAAACTGAGCCGATCGCCCGGTAGCATCGCCTCGATGATCCGATCCGCGGTCGGGTTGCCGGTCTGGTCGGCGTAGATGGCACGCACGCTGGCGCGACACAGCGACCAGAACGCGAGCGCGGCGTCGAGGTGCGGCACGTCGATCACGGGCGAGCCGTCGAGCAGCGCGTAGAGCAGCCCGAGCCGCACGACGTGCGCCTCGGCGCGAGCCGTGAGATTGCCGACGATGCCGGGCACGTCGCGCGACACCTCCGGATAGATCACCTCCCACTGTTCGCGCGCCTCCATGGAGTAGTGCATCTCGCCGATCTCCCGCGCCCGTGCGAGCGCGTCCTGCATCTCCATCACGAGCAGCTCGCGATCGCGTGCAGGGACGCGCCCCGGGCACGGCAGCGTTTGGGCTCGCTCCGTCGCGACAATCAAGAAGCGGTTGCCGAGGCCGTTCGCTGCGTCGCACGTCGAGAGATGCTCGTGCAGGTCTTCGGCGGTCGAGTGCGCGATCAGGCTCACGTGCGCGTCGGTCGCGCGCAGCGGCGAGGAGCGCGTGAGCGTGCCGAGCACGCTTGCGCCGTCCCAGACGCAGCGCAGGAGCGTGGAGAGCGTGTTGCCGCTCCGCTCGAACTGCCGCAGCACGGACGCGAACTCGCTCTCGGTCACGAGCAGTCGCTTGTCGGTGACGCCCTCGTCGACCGTCTCGGTGCTGCCGTCGTCGAACACGCGCTCGGTCCGATCGCGCACCGCATAGATCAGTCCCTCGGCCGATGAGAGCCCGCTCACGCGTCGCTGCGTCGCCCACTCGCGATCGGCGCGCTCGATGGTCGAGGTTGCGACCGCGCGTCCGTCGCCCTTTCGCGCGCGCGCAGTACGCCCGACCACGAGCAAGAACTCGCTCGCGCCGTGGCGCGTCTCTCCTATGTAGATGCACGGTCGGGGGCCGACCGCGGAACCGAACGCGATGAGCGCCTGCGCGGCGATCGGCTCCGGCGCGGCCTCGGTGTAGGGCGCGAACGTCTCGACGATGCGGCCGAGCAGGCCGCGGAACATCTCGGGCTTCGCGCGCGGGACGTGCAGGTCACGCATGGCGCAGGCCCTCGACGATCGATCGCTCGACGCGCTCGCGGCGATCGAGACGCGGCCGCGCGAACGCGAGCGCCTTGCTGATGGTCGATCGGTAGTAGCTACCGCTGCGCGCAGGCAGCCCCGCAGCGGCTCTGCTCTCGCGGATTGCGGCCTCGATCTCGGAGCCGTCGAGGCCGTGCATCGCGAGCAGCCCCGCGAGGCTCGCGTCGACGCCCGAGGCCGAACCGTCTGCGAGCCCGCTCGCATCGCGCGCAGCGCGGCGTCG
>CAZDHU010000255.1:0-31444 GCA_964505355.1 uncultured Myxococcaceae bacterium
CGCGCGGCCCCCCGCCCCCCCGCCCGGGGGGGCCGCGCGAGGCCTCCTCCGCGCGCGAACGCTCGTCGCGCGCGACACGCCCCCCCGCAGTGCGTCTGCTCCCGGTCCAATCGACGTCGTTCGGACTCGCGACTCCCGGGCGAGGTCGCCTCGTTCGTTTCGTGTGACGCGCCGCAAGATCCGATCCCGATGCCGCGATTCAGATGCGCGCGACGCGACAGTCCCAGAGGCAGTAGAAGCCCACGTTCGTCGCGGCCTCGACACGGAATCCCGCCGCTTCGAGGCGCCCGGCAAGCGGCCGGGCGAGAAAGCCGCCGAAGTCGTCGCTCTCCAGAAACTCGAAGGCGCGACCCGCGCGAAAGAGTGCGCGCCCGAGGCGACTCGACGGAACCCGGTATTCCGCCACCAGCACGCGGTCACTCGCGACGCGGCGCAGCTCGGCGAGCACGGCCCCGCGCTCGTCCTCCGCCATCTCGTGTAGTGCCATGCAGCAGGTGACGAGCGGAAACGAGCCCGCCGGCAGCGCCAGCCGGCGCCCGTCCATCTGCACGAGCGCGAGCTTCCCGCCGCACGCCGGCCCGCGGTCCTTGCGTCGCGCCCGCGCGAGCATTCCGCGCGAGAGATCGACCGCGACGACGTGCGCTCCGCGCGACGCGAGCCGAAGCGCAACGCCGCCCGTTCCCGTGCAGAGATCGAGGCAGCGCAGGCCCTTCTCGGGGTTCGCGTATTCCACCAGCCGGCTCCACAGACCGGAGAACCCGAGACCGCGCACCACCGCGTCGTAGAACGGCGCCGTCAGCGACAGGAAGCGAATCTGCGAGGCACGCGACACGGTCGGGTTTCCGGCGATCGTTCAGTGCCGCATCCGGGTCCGGCGCCGGTTCACGCCGATTCTTCGACCCGTTCGACTTCGACCCGCGTGTCGCGATCGGTCTGATTGGGTTCGTAGTGCGCGTATCCCCACTTCAGGTGACCGTAGTCGCCCACCAGTTGCGTCGCCTTCAGCGGGCTCGGCGCCAGATGTTGATGCGTCTTGTGTCCGCGGAACTGGAACGGTTCCCAGGCGTGAAAGATGTGCGCCTGCCCGGGGCGGATCGATGCGGTCGGCTTCGCTCGGGCGACGAACGCCGAGAGATCGTTGCGCACGCGCACGAGGTCGTGGTCTCCGATCCCGCGGCGCTTCGCGTCGTCGACGTTCAGGTAGACCACCGGCTCACCGCGCTGCAGCCGCAGCATCAGCCGCTGATCGCGCCACATCGCGTGAACGCTCCAGCGCGTGTGTCCGCCGGTCAGCGTGAGCGGGTGATCGCCTCCCGCCGCCGGCGGATCCTTGTGCGTCGGCAGCTCTTCGCCGAGTTCGAGGAACCAGGGATGGTCGATGTAGAACTGCTGTCGTCCGGTGAGCGTCGGATAGGGCTGCTTCTTTTCGACGAAGTCGCGCAACGGCACGACGGGTTCGGTCTGCGAGTACTCGGAGAAGATGCCCGCGGTTCCGCCTGCCGGGCCGAGGCTCGCGATCCGCACCGCCCCGCCTTCCTTCCGAAGCTTCTCGAGATCGATGTCCTTCGACGCGCCGGAGACCTTCAGCACGAAACGCAGTGCGTCTTCCTGCCCCTCCGGCCCGAAGCGCCCGCCATCGGTGAAGCGCTCGCCCAGCCCGGCGAGTTCGCACTCGTCGCCGCGGAATCCGCGCGTCGCCGGAACTCCCTGCCGCGTGGCCTCTTCCGCCACCTTTGCCGCGAGCCGCGAAAAGATCTCCCACTCGGGCCGCGCTTCCGCGAGCGGATCCGTCGCTCGATCACCGAGTGTGATGTAGGGGACGAAGGAGGCGATGTACTTGATCCCGATCTTTTCGTACCAGCCGGCGGACGGGAGCACGATGTCCGCCTGACGACCGGTCTCGCTGACACGGAAGTTCACGTCGACGATCAGCTTCGCCCGCGCGAAGAGCGTGTCGCGAATCCGGTCGCCCATGCGGCTGTGCCGCAGCACGTTGCCCATGATCGAAAGAATCACCTGCGGCGGTTCGGCGCCCGGCTTCGGCGCCATCGGGAACCACCCCTGTTCGAGCGCGTGCTTCAGGCGGGGCCCGGTGCCATCGGTGAGGCGCGGGTCGCCGTTCTTTGCCGCGAGCTCTTCGGCGCCGAGCCCGCCGTGCACGGCGTGAAACAACGTGCTCGAGACGTACATCGACTCGAATCGGTGCCGCACCGCTTCGGGATCGAGCTTCGCCTTCGCCGCGAGCAGCGCGAGGTGCGGAAGATCGAGCTTGTCCTGCATCGCGAGCAGGGCGAGTCCATCGAGGGCGACGAACGCGCCCGATCGCCAGCCTCCGCCCGCGCGACCGAGATTCCCGGTCAGCGAGGCGAGCAAAATCTGTGAACGCTGGATCAGGTCGCTGTGGTAGTTCTTGCACGATCCCCACTGGGAAATGAGCAGCGCGGCTTTCGCCTTCGCGACATCGAGCGCGAAGCGACGGATCGTCGCAACCGAGACGCCGGTCGTCGCGGACGCGCGCTCGGGCGTGTGATCGCGATCGAGTCGCTCGCGCAACAGCGAAAAGACCGTGCGGACCTCGACCTCTTTGCCCGAAGCGAGCCTGACCTTCTGCCGGGTCTCCAGCGCCGGCCGAACGCCCGCCTCGAAGCGCAGCGTCCTCGCCTCGTGCCCTTCACTGCCCGGTGCCCAGCTCACCGCGCCGCGACCCTCGTCCCAGACCGCGAAGGTGGTTTCGCTGCCGCCCGCCACCACGTCCGACTGACGCAGGAAGCGTCCGCCGTCGCTTTGTACGAGGAACGGCAGATCGGTCTGTTCGCGCAGGTAATCGACCTGGTGCAGCCCTTCCGCGATCACGACCTGGCAGGCCGCGAGCGCGAGCGCGGCATCGGTGCCGGGCTTCACCGAAATCCAGAAATCGGAATGCATCGCACTCTGATTGAAGTCGGGCGCAACCGAGACGATGCGCGCACCGCGATAGCGCGCTTCGTTCAGAAAGTGGGCATCGGGACTGCGCGTCACGGACGGATTGAAGGCCCAGAGCACGATGCAGTCCGACCGGAACCAGTCGTCCGACGTGCCGTCGGTGTGCGGCGTTCCGAGCGTGATGGTGCCGCCGACTGCGAGGTCTCCGATCTGCGCCATCGAGTCGGTGATCGGTGCGCCGATCTGTCGAAAGAAGCGGAGCGCGGCGGCCGTGTTCGGACCGAAGTCGACGTTGGGGCCGAGCTCGCAGAGGACGCCTTCACCGCCGCGCTCGCGGAGCGCACCGACCATCTCGCGTGCGATCTCGCCGAGCGCCTCGTCCCACGAGACTCGCTTCCAGCGCCCACCACCGCGCGGTCCCACGCGGCGCATCGGATACTGAATGCGCGACGTGCTCGTCATCAGATCACTGGCGCAGGCGCCCTTGTTGCACCCGCGCGGGTTGAAGTCGGGCAGTCCGGCGTGCGAGGCGACGTACGGTGCCGATTGCTCCTCGCGCCAGACGATCCCCTCGCGCACGTAGAGATTCCACGCGCAGGAAGAGACGCAGTTCACGTTGGTGTGCGTGCCGCGCACGACGCGGTCCCAGCGCCATCGCTTGCGGTAGACATCGCGCCAGTCCGTGTAATTCGGCGGCGCCGACGGTCCGCTCAGCCCGGGCGCGGCGAACGAAAGCCGGCCGAGACCGAGCGCGAGAGCCGTCGCGACGCCCCCGGAGAGAAACTCACGACGCGTGATCCTGGCCATGGCGCCTCCGGTGGAATCGCTTTCAAACTAGGGACGTTGCGAAGTTCGGCGTATGACGGGTGTCATGCGACCACCCGCCGACTCACTCACCGATTCGCTCCTGCCCGGCAACGCGCTGGAGAGAGCACGCGTCGACCACCCGGATGTGGTTGACGTCTCCGTGCACGACCCCTTCGCGCTCGAGTCGGCGCAGCACCCGAATCGCGGTCTCGACCGTCGTTCCCGCCGCTTCGGCGAGTTCACGCCGCGTGACGTGTGCCTCGCCGTCGCGCACCGCGCGCAGCAACGCCTGCGCGAGACGGGTTTCTGCCGGGTCGTAGGCGACGGAGCGAAGACGATCGTGCGCTCCGCGAAGCCGGCGGGAGATGATGCTGAGAATCTCCTTCGAGAGCGACGGATCCGCCTGCACGAGGCTGAGCAAACCAACGCGCGAAAGGCGCCAGACGCTGCTGTCGACCGTGGTTTCGGCGGTCGCGGGATACGCGTTCCCTTCGAGCGCGGCGACGGCGCCGAAAATCTCGCCGGGATGAATCGTTTCGAGGGTCATCACGCGCCCGTCGGGTGTCGTCTTCACGATCCGCACTTCGCCGCGGCGAACGGCCCAGAGAAACTCGGCCGGCTGTCCTTCGCGAAAGAGCACCTTCCGCCGCGGATACGAGCGCTCGCGAACCTGCAGGCGCACCTGCTCGAGGCGCCCGGGCGCCATCGAACGAAAGAACTCCGTCTCGGCCAGGGAGGCTTCGATTGCGGGGCTTCGCGCATCGGTCACGACGGGGATCTTATGCTGCGGGTCATATGGCTGGCCATGCCCGCCCGCCCTCGGAATGCCCTCGCCGGCGACCCGGCGAAGCCCCGATCTCTCGGCCCCGAGCAGCACGGACGACGCAAAGCGTCAGCCGAGCGGTCCGAAATAGACCTCCGTGAAGCGCAGCATCCGCCCGCCCGGCACCGCCAGATTCGCATCGCGGTCGGTCTTCGCGCAGACCACCACCGGTCGCTCCGACGCCCGGGCACGTGCAAACGCGGCGTCGAGCCCGTCGCGCGAATCCACGAAGATCCCCTCGCAGCCGAGCCCTTCGCCGACGCGATCCCAGCGTACGTCGCCCATCGCGGTTCCGAAGGTTCGGCCCCAGTGCATCCGTTCGTTTGGCTCCTCCATGGTCCACGAGCCCTCGGCGAACACCACCGTCACGACCTTCAACCCTTCCCGTGCGGCCGATTGCATCTCCATGATGTTGAATCCCGCAGCGCCGTCGCCGGTGACGCACACGACCTCGCGCGCCGGTTCGGCCAGCTTTGCGCCGATCGCCGACGGAATCCCCGTTCCGAGCATGCCGAGTTCGAGGATGCCGTGATAGGAACGCGGGCGTGTCGACGGCAGGCAGGCGCCGGCCCAGAGCGAGGTCATGCCGCCGTCGGCCACGTAGATCGCGTCGCGACCGTACGCGCGCCCCACCGCCAGCATCACTTCGGCGGGGTGAAGCCCGGCCGCCGTCGATTTCATCACGCTCGCGAGCTCGTTCTCGGACGCGACGCGCGAGAGCTCGCGGTAGCGCGCGAGATCCGCCTCCCCTTTCGCCTCGACTCCTCGACGATCGAGCCGGCGGTCGAGCGCTTCGAGCGTCGGTGCGAGATCCGCCACGATGCCGAGCGCGAGCGGCCGCGACACACCCATGTGTCGGGGATCGATGTCGATCTGAATCAGCTTCGCGTACGCCCCGTCCCCCCAGTACTTGTCGTACGGCAGGTCGAGATTGCCGAGCCGCGATCCCGCGACCAGCAGCACGTCCGCCTCGCGGCGTGCCGCGTCCGCTCCGGGGCCGTATCCGTCGAGACGCAGGGGATGATCGAGCGGCACCGTCGATCGTCCGGCCATGGTCGGAATCACCGGACATCCCAGCCGCTCGACGATGCGCAGCAGCGCCGTGTTGGCCGCCGCGCGATCGACACCCGACCCCGCGACGACGACCGGACGTGCCGCCGTCGCGAGCAGGTCGGCCGCCTCGTCGAGTTGTTCGTCGGACGGCCGGGGAAGCGACGCGCGCGACTGCGACGGCGGCCGGATCGGCGCGGTTTGCGGATCTCCCGTCGCGTAGACGAACGGCATCGGAAACTCGATCTGCACCGGCCCGGGGCGGCCGATCCACATTTCGCGGAACGCCATCCGCACGATCTCGGGAATCCGTTCCCAGGCGAGAATCGGCCCGCCCCATTTCACGCAGGGACGAAAGACGTCGAGCTGATCCTGCCCCTGGAACGTGGTCGGCGACGCGGGATACACGACCCCCAGTCGATGTTGCGCCGTCAGCACCAGCACCGGCACGCCTTCGTGGCGGGCGGTGATGACGCCGGGCAAGAGATTCGCCGAGCCCGGGCCCGGATTCCCGAGCACGACCGCCACCTGTCCACTGGTCTTGTAGAGCCCTTCGGCCATGTGCACGGCCGCGGCTTCGTGACGAACGGGGACGAAGCGAATGCCGTGTCGATCGAGTGCCGCGAGAATCGGATCTGCCTCCGGGCAGGGCAGTCCAAAGAGAAAGCGAACGCCTTCATTGGCGAGACACCGAACGAAGAGTTCACCGCCGCTGATCGCTTCCACCGCTGATCCTCCTGCTGGGTCGAGGAGGCCATCTTACGCTGGAGCGCGCGGCGAGGCCGCCCGCGATCCGCGGCCGCTGCGTTCCGCATCGCGTCATCGCGCCGGGATCAGCCGAGTTCGAGTTTGAACCGAACCTCGCGCTTCTGGCCGTTCTCGTGCTCGATGATCGAGCGCAGCGTCCAGACTTTGGAGCCACGCAGTTCGCTCGCGGGAATCCGTCCGAGTTCACCCTGCTCCACCGCGGAGCGACTCTCGTCCCCGACGCGTTTCCAGCTCGCCGGGTCATCCCCCGCCCCGATTTCGAGCCAGCGACGCTTCAGCCGATCGGCGACCGCCGTTCCCTTCACCACCACCTGCTGCGCACCGGCTTCGGCGATCACCTCCACGCCGCTGATCTCGGTTCGCAGCGTGATTCCCGGCTCGGCCGCGAGTGCCGCGCGCGCGTCGACGATGCCATGGCCCGTGTGCTGATCGCGGCCCGGCACGCCCACGTCACGAGCGCTTTGCAGCAACACGTCGCGCAGATCGCCGACACCGAGCTGCGGTCGTTTCGCGAGTACGAGCGAAGCCACGCCGGTGACGATCGGTGCGGAGAACGAGGTGCCGGACGTGCGGTAGTAGCGCGCATCCTTTCCGACGAACGACTCGCCGGCCCGGTACTTCACGTCCGGCAGGTCACGCATGAAATCCGTGCGCCGTCCGCGCAGACTGAGCACGTCCATGCCCGGCGCCGCGAGCGCGATGCCTTCTCCGGTGTTCGAAAACGCAGCGCGCGCATCGTCCAGACCGGTCGCCGCCACGGCGAGTGCCGCCGGCACTCCGGCCGGGCCGAACTGCGCGACGTCGGTGCCTTCGTTGCCGGCCGCCACCACGACGAGTGCGCCTCTTGCGTGCGCCTGCTGGATGGCGAGCGTCTCGGCGCGCGTCAGGTTCTTGCCACCGACACTCACATTGATCACGCGCGCACCGTTGTTCGCGGCGTAGAGAATCGCTTCAGCGAGGAACGAAGCGCGCGTATGGCCGAAGTCGTTGAGTGCCTTCAGCACCATCACGCGCGCCCAGGGATTGATTCCGGCGATGCCGACTCCGTTGTCCGTCGCGGCCGCAATGACGCCGGTGACGAACGTGCCGTGGCCGTCGCGATCGAACGGGCTCGGATCCTGGCCCTGAAAGTCCCAGCCGATCACGTCGTCGACGTATCCGTTGCCGTCGTCGTCGCGCCGGTTGCCCGGGATCTCGTTCGCGTTGCGCCAGAGACGAGACCGATCGACGTCGGCGTGGTTCCAGTCGAGGCCCGTGTCGACCACGGCGACCACGATCGGCGCGGGGTTCGGGCCCACGAGGTTCCACGCCGATCCCTCGTCCGCCGTGAACCCGACGCGCTGAATCGCCCACTGATCGGGATAGCTCTGTTTCCAGCTCCCCTTCGCGCGGAAGTACGGATCGTTCGGCTGCAGTTGCTCGTCACGACAGTAGTTCGGTTCGTCGCCTTCGACGTCTTTCGACTTCGCGAGCGCATCCTTCACGATTTTGGGATCGACGCCCTTGTGAAAGAGCGGCACCACCGTCGTGTCTCCAACGGTGAACGCATGTCCGAGATGCGGATGCAGCACGGCATCGAGCACTTTCTGCGGAATCGCCCCCTTCTTCAGATAGACGAGCGTGCTCGACGTCGGGGAGAGATCGAGGTCGACCGGCGTACCCGCATACCCCGCACGTACGAGATCGGCCGAAACGGGAATCGTGGCCGTTCCGTCCGCTCCCGTGACGGCTTGCAGCGGGCCGTCGGCGAACCCTTCATCGACCACCGGGGCACCGTCGATCGGCAGCGCGGGATCGGGACCGAGATCGAGCTTGATCCGCGCGCCCGAGACCGGGCTGGTTTGTGTCACGCCGGCGACGAGAACGGTCTGCGTCGCCTTGACGGGAACTCCGGTCGGCGGCGCGGACGGCGTCTTCGGTTCATCGCCCGGCTTCGAAGGCGGCGGACGCGTGGTCGTGCCGCCTTCCGGCGAACCACTCGGGAAGAAGATTCCCGGCGGCGGCTGCGTCAGTTCGGGCGGAGGCGGCGTGAGCCCCGGATCGTCTCCCTGCGGCGTCGAACCGGGCTCTTCCGGCTCCTTCGGCGTCCCGCCAATCGGGCTTCCGCCGCCGGGAGTCGACCCGCCTCCACCGGGCAGGCCGGTCGATCCGCCGCCATACGTGCACCAGGTCGGCGTGTCGTACGAAACGGCGAACCCCGGAATCACGCCAATCAACCCGTCGTCCGGCGCGACGCCCGTTCCGGTTCGATCGATCATCGCCGTCTTCGTCGGACAACCGCAGCGCGCGCGCACCGAGTACTCGCTCGACGCGACCTCGAAACGCACCTTGATCTTCTGACCGTCGATCTCCGTCCGCGGGGTGTAGAAGCGGCGGGCATAGACGCCGAAGTACGTCAGGCGCATCGGCTCGGGCGCTCGCTCCGGCCACTGACACGCGCAATTTCCCCAGACGAAGATCGTCAGCCCGAGGCCCGAATCCCCGGTTCCGGTCCAGACCTGAACGTGCGTGTCCGCGCACGGCGAATCGATCGTCTCTTCGAAGCCCTGCCCCTTCTCGCCGAGCAGCTTCTTGTAGAGCGCCTTCGCCGCTTCGCTCGCGATGGTTTGCTCGGGCAATCCCTGCGGCAGCTTCAGCGCCTTCACGAGATCGGATTTGACCAGCGAGCTTGCTCCCTTGCTGACGAGGAACTCGCCCATCTTGACCGCGAACTCCTCCGCCGAACCCGACTCCAGCACCTTCAGCGCGATGTCCGCTGCGTCGCCCACGGTCCCGAGACCAAACCCCTTGAGCGCGAGCTTTCCGATCTTGAAATAGAACTTGCCCACGTCGCGAAGGCCGCGCTTCGCATCCGCTCGCGTGATCGCGCCGCGAGCGAGGCGCAGCGCCGCGCCCGCGCAGTCCGGTTGCGTGTCGCCCAGCAACCGCACCGCGCTCGAATCACCGGAGTCCGGCATGCCGACCCAGAGCGAGTTCATCTGGTCGCGCAGATCGAGTTCGATCTCGATCTCGTCGGCCGTCACCGGCGTGCTCTCGTCGGCCCGTGCGGCTCCGTGAGCGATCGACAGGCTGAACACCAGCGCGAGGCACGCGGTCCACGCGAGCGAGCGCGTGCGTCGCAGCGAGAAGACGGTCGAACGCATGGCAGAGCCTCCAGCGAACCGGCGGAAAGGACGCGATCGCCGCCGCAGCAGCGGAGTGCTGCCGCGGCGGCTCGGAGCGAGAGCGGTCAGAAGCCGAAGCGCCAGCCCACGCCGCTGCGCACGAAGAAACTGTCGCCGACGCGGAATCGCGCGTCTCCCGGGAAGCCTCCCGGGGTGTCGTCGCGCACGGTGAGGCGACGCCCGCCGATCGGCACCCGGTATCCGCCGCCGAGAAAAAAGAAGAGACCGCAATCCATGCAGGGCCGGAAGTCGGCGTTCAAACCGAAGATCGCGTTGCTCACCGCGCGGTCGCGCTCGTGGCGGGCGAACGGAAACCCGAAATCACGTTCGTCGAAGGCCAGCGAGAGCCGATAGAAGTCGACCTGATAGCCGCCGTACGGCGAGAGCCCGAGCTCCGACTTTCCGATCGGCAGCGCGAAGCGCACACCCGTCTCGATCTCGACGCTGCCGTCGTAGTCGACGTCGCCGAGCGCGAGACCGGTCACACCGGGATCGCCGAACCGCGAGCCGTGCGTGCGGTCTCCCGGCGTCGTCACTCCGCCCGCCTGCAAGAAGACGGAACCACCGATCGTCTCGCAGGGCAGGTGAATCCTGCCCAGCAACGACACGCCATGATCGTCGAGGTCGATGCTCTCGCGATCGCGATCGAGTCCGAGGCCGGTGATGAACGAACTCGTTCGAACGCCGCCGTTCGAATACTGGTAGCCCGCCTCGAAGTCGAGCTGGAAGGCAGACGAACCCGTGCTGGCCGTGGTGGCCGCAGCGGTTCCCGCGGTGAGTGAAAGACTCAGCGTGACCGGCGCGGAGCCGTGCACGTGGAAACGTTCGGTTTCGCGCCCGTCACGGGTGCGAGCGCGATAACTCCCGTCCGGTAGATCGAAGATCACCACGCCGCGATCGTCGGTGTCCTTGCGTTCGACTTCCGTGCCCTTCTCGTCGATCACGATCACCTGCGTGCGCACGGCGGGCCCCGCCGGCGTCGTCAGTGTGAGGTTGGTGGCGACCGCACCGGCGACGCCGGGCAGCAGCAGCAACCCCGCGAACGCGATCACGGCCCGAAGGAACCCTCTCGTTCGAATCGACATCTTCCCCCCCTTTCGATGCGAGCATCGTCGGCAGCCTACGGTCGAAACTGGAGCAGGGAAACAAAAATGTGATCGCCGGAAACGATCTTTCTTCCGACGCCGGATGCGCGGATCCCGGAGGCACCGGTGGTGAGATACCCGCGCCGGCGAGTTCGGAGCGTCGAAGACCCTGCACCGGTTCCGCAAAAATGGATGGTTGCCGGTCAGAACGCGCCGTCGACCACGCGTTCGAGGTCGTAGAGATGGAGTGAGGCACCGACCTCTTCGAAGCGCGCGAGCTCACGGCCTCCGGCCCGCTCGAGCAGCATGAGCATGAATCGCTCTTCGTTGGCCGGGCCCTCCGCGTCGTGGACGTGCGAGAACATCAGCCAGACGCGGCGCTGACGGGGAAGCTCGCGAAGATCGGCCATCGCGTCGTCGAAGCGGCCGTCGGAAGAACGCCCAACCTTCACCTCGGGCGGCGCGAACCCGTTGCGAGGCGCGTAGTAGCGGAACGGAACGAAGGAATCGCAGTAGAGATAAATGGCGTCCCCCGCGCGCCACTCCTGCGCGAGCCGTGCCACGATCTCTCGCGCGTCTTCGAAGCGTTTGGGCACGAAGAATCGGAGCGCCTGCGAGCTCGCCTGATCGAAGACGAGCCAGCCCGCAAAGATCCACCAGATCCAGCGCTCGCGCGGAGCCAGTGCCCGGCGCAGGGCTTCGAGCCCCGCAGCGACCCCGATCAGCAGCGAGGGCACGAGAAACGAGATCAACCGATCCATGAACGGGTATTGATGAAACCCCGATGCCAGCAGCGTGACCGCGACCGGCGCCAGCACGATCCCCGCCCGCGGTCGATGGTCGCGCCAGCAGGCGATCGCTCCGATCACGAACGCCAGCGCCGCAAAAGCCGCGGGCACGAAGTAGCCGGGCTCTTCGAAGGTTCGGATGCACATTTCGGGAAACCAGCGCAGGTCGGCGAGCGAACGCGGGGGCAGCGGCATGAAGCCGCGATCCCAGTAGCGGAGCAGAAACTCGTTGCGACCGAGCTGTCGCAGCGAGATCCACCAGAGCGCGGCGAGGCTCGCCGCCGATGCGAGAGCGACGCCGGCAAGAACGACGACCCCGCGCCGGTTTCGTCGCGCGACGGCGACCGCGCCGAGCACGCTCCCGACTCCCGCGAAGACGAGGACGGAAGCGTGCGAACACCAGGGCGCGATCACACCGAGCAGCGCAAGCCCGATCCATCGCCGCACTGTCGTCCCGGCGCGGTCCGCGAGATCGAGCCCGGCGAGGCCCGCGAGCATCATCGCGAGCGCGAACGCCACGTCACTCGAGTACTGCTTCACCTCCGCGGCATGCGCGATCAGCTTCGGTGCGATCGCGAACAGACCGAGTCCGAAGAGCGCGGCCGGCCGGGGCAGCACCCGCCGTGCCAGTGCCCAGAACAGCGGCAGAGAGGCGAGCGCAGCCACCAGCGCCACCGCACGCAGGGCTCGCTCGTCGTTGCCGAAGGTCTCGATCGTCGCCTTCACGAGCCAGAGAAAGCCGATCGGTGCTCCCTGGTCGTCGTCGAGCGGCTGCAGCAACCCCGCGTAGTCGCGATGGACCAGATTGAGGGCGAGTTCCGCCTCACCGATCTTGAGTCCGACGTTCGCGAGAAAGAGCCGCAGTCGAAGGGCGAGGCCGAGGCCGATCAGCGCGATCGGGAGCCACGGCGACGCGCTCACTCGCCGGATCCACGCGCCCGCGGAATCGAACGCGGCGAGACGATGGCGGCGGACGTCGAAAATACGGTTCTCCTCGCGCGATCACGGCATGATAGGCGCGTCCGCCTGCCCGCAACGATGCGGCGGAGGTCCGGCGTGAGCGGTCGAAGACGAGAACCCGGCGAGATTCCCGTTTCGGCCGCCACCCGGCGACTGGTGGCCTCGATTCGCGCGGGCTTCACGCTCGGCGCGATGGCGGGGCTCGCGCACGGCGTGGTCGTGATCCTCGAACAGCGGGCTCTCGAGGCCGGGCTGTTTCGGTTCGCGTCCAGGCTCCTTGCGCAGAGCACGACGCGAGGCGCTGCACTCGGTGCGCTCGCCGGGCCCGTGCTCTGCGCGCTGCTGTTCGGCGCGATCCGCGTTCTCGCGCGCGCACCCCGCCGACTGCGGCCGCCCGATGCGACGGGCGGAGCGATCCTCGTCCTCGCCGTCTTCGCGCTGGTCGCAGTCGCGCAGCTCGCGCTTCGCGAAATTCCGGCGTGGCCTGCGCTGCGCAGCCCGGGCGGCCTCGCAGCCGCTGCCGCCCTTTGTCTTGCGGGTCTCGCCCTCGTCGTGCGATTCGGTGGCCTCGCGCCGGTGGCTCACCGCTTCGCGTCGGCCGCAGCTCGCGGTGCCGGCGCGAAAACACCGCTCGCAACCGTGGCGATCGCGCTCGGGCTGATCGAGGCCGCGACGCTCCTCTCTCCGGGCCCGTCTCCCGGGCTCCCGAATCTCGTCCTGATCACGATCGACACCCTGCGCGCCGACCATCTCGGCCTCTCGGGCTACCCGAGAAACACGTCGCCGGAGATCGATCGCTTCGCCGCGGAGGGCATTCGGTTCGCCCACGCCGTCGCGCAATGGCCGAAGACGACACCGAGCATGGCGTCGCTGCTCACGGGCACGTATCCGCGCACCAATGGCATCACGCGCGACACGCGGCAGGTGCTGCCGGCGAGACTCGTGACCCTCGCCGAGCAGCTCGCGAACGCGGGATACGTGACGGCGGCCGTGGTGACGAATGCGAATCTCGCACGCGACTTCGGCTTCGCGCAGGGATTCGATCATTATCTCGAAGCCTGGACCACGGTTCGCGACGACGATCCCGAGCGCGCGCAGCACGTCACCGATCATGCGCTGGCCTCGCTCGCCAGCCGCCCGCACGACCGACCTTTCTTCCTCTGGGTGCACTACGTCGACCCGCACGCGCGTTACGAACCGCCCGCACCCTACGACGACCTCTTCGTGCACGACGCGCACTACGATCCCGCGCGTCGAGCGGCGCTGCACGAAGGGCGCGATGAGGACATGGGCGGCATTCCCGCCCGCGCGCGACTCGGTGACCGCGACGAGGTCGACTTCTACGTCGCGCAGTACGACGCGGAGATCCGCTACGCGGACCACGAAATCGGGCGACTGCTCGCGGCGCTCGACGCGTCGTCCTCCCGCGATCGCACGGCCGTGATTCTCACGGCGGACCACGGCGAGAGCCTCGGCGAACACGCCTACTACTTCGAACACGGCCGTCTGCCGTACGACGACTGTGTTCGGGTTCCGCTGCTGGTTCGTCCGCCCGGCCCGCCGCTCGAGCGAGGTCGTGTGATCGATCACCCCGTCGAGTTGATCGACGTCTTGCCGACGCTGCTTTCGTTCGCCGGATTGGAGGCGCCGCCCGGTGCCGAGGGTCGCCGGCTCGCGCTCGTGCCCGGCGACGCGAACCGCGACGCCGATTCGGCCTTCGCATTCACCGAGTCGGGCTACACCGACCGCTGGCAGCGTGCCGTTCGGGATTCGCGCTGGAAGCTGATTCAGGTGCGAGATCCCGCCGATCGCGCGCAAATGACGGGATCGGAATGGGAGCTCTACGACCTCGCGCTGGATCCCGGCGAAACGAAGAACCTCGCGCGCGCGTTCCCGGACGAAGTCGCGAGGCTCGCGGCCGTGCTCGGCGAGTGGGAGAGCCGCGGCCCGGCGGAACCGGTTCAGCCGATCCCCGCCGTCCCGATCGATCGCGAGACCGAGCAGCGCCTGCGCAACCTCGGCTACGTGGAATGAACGGCTCGCGCGAAATCGGCCGACCGCCACCTCGCGTGTTCCGAAGCGTTCGCAGCCCGAAACGCCCGTCCGCGAACCCGCACCCGCGCGTCGTCCTCACCCCCGGAAGCGGCTCGAATACGAACGCAGCGTACGCACGTAGTTCGCGCGCTCGTACGCGGCCGGATCCGCGACCGATCGCTGGCTGACGCTCCCGCGCAGTTGCGACACCGAGTGGGTTTCGTGCTGTTCCATCCACTCGACCAGCCGGCGCTCGACCCGCTGCACGTGCGCCGGTCCGTACTGCAGCAGCGCGGAAGCCATCATCGCGACGTCGGCGCCGGCCAGCAGCGCCTTCGCGACGCCTTCCGCGCCGTGCACGCCGGTCGTCAGCGCGAGCGAACAGTCGATCTGACCGTGCAGCAGCCCGATCCAGCGCAGCGGCACGTGAAGCTCTTCGGGCGTGCTCAGCGAGAGGCGCGGCACGACGTCGAATCGTTCGAGATCGAGATCGGGCTGATAGAAGCGGTTGAAGAGCACGAGACCGCTCGCACCCGCGCCCACCAGCTCGCGTGCGGTGTGCGCAAACGCGGTGAAGAAGGGCCCGAGCTTCACCGCGATCGGAATCTCGACGCTCGCCGCCATCGACGCCACCAGTTCGCGGTGATCGGCCTCGATCGACTGCGCGCTCGTCGCGGGATCGGCGGCCACGAGATAGAGGTTCAGTTCGAGCGCGTCCGCACCGGCCTGCTCGATCAGGCGCGCGTGATCGATCCAGCCCCCCGGCGAGACGCCATTGAGACTGCCGATCACGGGGATGCCGAGCGTTTGCTTCGCCTGATGAACCAGTTCGAGATAGTGATCGGGCCCGGTGTCGTAGTCGCCGAGCGCCGGGAAATACGACAGCGCCTCGGCGAAAGACTCGCTGCCGGTTTCGAACCAGCGATCGACTTCGAGCGATTCGGCTTCGATCTGTTCCTCGAACAGCGACGGCAGCACCACCGCGGCGACGCCCGCATCCTCGAGCTGCCGGAGCGAGCTCGTTTCGGCGGTCAGCGGCGACGACGAGGCGACGATCGGCGAGCGAAGCGCGAGGCCGAGATATTGCGTCCGCAGGTCGGTCACCGTTCGTCCTCCTCGATCGCCCCGGCATCGGGCGCAGCGAAGTCGCTCGCCCGCGCCGCTTCGGTCGCGGGCTGCGGCATTCGCCGTTCGACGCGCGCCTGCTGCTGGTACCAGCGCCATCGTTCGTCGGCGTCCGCCTGCGCCAGCGACTGCAACCGATTCGCCGCGGCCGGATCGCTGCGCCTCAGCATGGCGAAGCGCCCTTCGCCGGCAAAGAAGTCGCGCAGCGGCATCTGCGCGGGACGCGAGTCGATTTGCATCGGCGTTTCGTGCTCGCCGGCGCCCGGGTGATGGCGCCAGAGTGGCCAGAACCCGCTGCGCACGGCGTCGCGCTGGTGTTGCATCGATTTCGACATGTCGATGCCGTGCGCGATGCAAGTGCTGTAGGCGAGGATCAGCGAGGGCCCCGGCCAGGCGTCGGCTTCGAGAAAGGCCCGCACGGTTTGTGCGTCGTTCGCACCCATTCCGATCTGGGCCACGTAGACGTTGCCGTAGGCGCTCGCGATCATTCCGAGATCCTTCCGCGCCGCCGTCTTTCCGCCGGCCGCGAACTTCGCCACCGCGCCGCGCGGCGTCGCCTTCGACGCCTGCCCTCCCGTGTTCGAGTAGACCTGCGTGTCGAGCACCAGCACGTTGACGTTGCGACCAGAGGCCAGCACGTGATCGAGACCGCCGGAACCGATGTCGTAGGCCCAGCCGTCGCCACCGACGATCCAGACGCTCTTGCGCACGAGTTCGTCGGCCACGCCGAGCAGGCGATGCGCGAGGGAATCGTCGATCGCTCCGAGCCGCGAGCGCAGCTCGAGGACGCGCGCGCGCTGGGCCGCGACGCCCGCATCGTCGTTTTGTTCCGCCGAGAGCAGCGCGTGCACCAGCGCGTCGTCGCCGATTCGATCCGCGAGCCGCGCGAGCCAGCGCCGCGCTTCGTTTGCCAGGCTTTGCTGCCCGAGCAGAATGCCGAGACCGAACTCCGCGTTGTCCTCGAAGAGCGAGTTCGACCAGGCAGGGCCGCGTCCGGCGCGATCGACCGTCCACGGCGTGGTGGGCAGATTCCCGCCGTAGATCGAAGAGCATCCCGTGGCGTTCGCGATCGTGATCCGATCCCCGAAGAGCTGCGAGAGCAGCTTGAGGTACGGCGTCTCTCCGCAACCCGCACAGGCCCCCGAAAACTCGAAGAGCGGCGTTCGCGTCTGCACGTTCTTGACCGTGTTCGGCGCGAGTCGATCGCGTTCGGATTCGGGAAGACCGAGAAAGAACGCGAAGGACGCTCGTTCTCGTTCGCGATGCGGCTCCGCGGGTTGCATGTCGAGCGCTTTGTGTTTGACCGCCTCCTTGCTGCGCGCCGGGCACACGTCGGCGCACACACCGCAGCCCGTGCAGTCGTCGGGCGCCACCTGAATCACGAGCCGCGCGCCTTCGATCTCGTGCGAGCGGAACGGCTTCTCGCGAAACCCGGGAGGCGCCTGTGCGAGCGCCGAAGACGGGACGACGGCCATCCGAATCGCAGCGTGCGGACAGACCAGCGCGCACTTCCCGCAGTCGATGCAGATCGACGGGTCCCAGATGGGGATCTCGTCTGCCAGCATCCGCTTCTCATACTGCGCCGTGCCGGTCGGAAACGTTCCGTCGGCGGGAAGCGCGCTCACCGGCAGCCGATCGCCCTCGCCCGCGAGCAGTCGCGCCGTGACGCGGGCGACGAACTCCGGCACCTGCGCGGGAATGGACGGCCGGCGTCGTGCGGCTCCGCCGATCGTTCGCGGCACATCGACTTCGAACATCGCATCGAGCGCACGATCGACGGCCGCGAGGTTTCGCGCCACCACCGCCGGGCCGCGCTTGCCGTAGGCCCGTTCGATCGAGGCGCGGATCGCGTCGAGCGCGGCCTCTCGCGGCAGAACGCCGGCCAGCGCGAAGAAGCACGGCTGCATCACGGTGTTGATCCGCGAGCCCATGCCGACCTCGCGCGCCACGCGGTCGGCGTCGATCACGAACAGTCGCAGCGAGCGGTCGAGGATCGTTCGCTGCACGTCCTCGGGCAGTTGCGGCCAGACGCTGCGCGCGTCGTGCGGGCTGTTGAGCAGAACGGTCGCGCCCGTTTCCGCGGCGCCGAGCACGTCCATCCGTTCGAGGAGCGGGAAATGGTGGCAGGCGATGAAGCTCGCGCGCTCGATCAGGTACGTCGACTCGATCGGCTGCGGCCCGAACCGAAGATGCGAGACGGTGACGGCACCCGACTTCTTCGAGTCGTAAACGAAGGTGCCCTGCGCGTGAAGATCGGTGTGCTCGACGATGATCTTCACGGAGCTGCGGGTCGCACCGACGGTGCCGTCCGATCCGAGTCCGAAGAAAAGCGCGCGCACGCCCGGGCCTTCGGTGTCGAAGTCGCGCGCCGGGGCGAGACTGGTACCGCCGACGTCGTCGACGATGCCGAGCGTCACGCCGTGCTTCGGCGAGTCCTCGCGCAGTGCATCGAGCGCCGCGCGGGCGAGCGCGGGCGTGAACTCGCACGAAGCGAGCCCGTAGCGACCGCCGACGATGCGCGGAAAGCGCGGCCTCGCCTCCGCGCGCTGCACCAGCGCGCTGACGACGTCGAGGTAGAGCGGCTCGCCCGGCGCACCGGGCTCTTTGGTGCGATCGAGCACCGCCACCGCGCGAACGCTCGGCGGAAGCGCCGCGCACAGCGCGTCGATCGGAAACGGACGATGGAGGCGAACCTGCAGCAGGCCGACCTTCTCGCCGCGCTCGCACAGAACGCGGACGCACTCGCGAGCGGCGCCCGCCCCCGAACCCATCATCACCAGCGCCCGTTCGGCATCGGGCGCACCCGACCACTCGACGAGCCCGTAGCGGCGTCCCGTGCGGCGTGCGAGTCGTTCGAAGCGCTCTTCCACGATCGCGGGCACGGCCGCGTAATACGGATTGGCGGCTTCTCGCGACGAAAAGAACACGTCGGGATTCTGGGCGGTCCCGCGCAGCACGGGGTGATCCGGCGTGAGCCGGCGCGAGCGGTGCGCGGCGATCGTCTGCTCGTCGACCAGCGCGTGAAGATCGTCGTCCCCGAGCAGCATCACCCGATTCATTTCGTGCGAAGTTCGAAAGCCGTCGAAGAAATGCAGAAACGGAACCCGGGATTCGAGCGCCGCCGCGTGCGCGATCGCGGCGAAGTCGTGCGCCTCCTGCACCGAGGCGCTCGACAGCATCGCCCAGCCCGTGCTGCGCGCGGCCATCACGTCGCTGTGATCACCGAAGATGGAGAGCGCGTGGGTGGCGACGGCGCGAGCCGCGACGTGGATCACCGCGGGCGAGAGCTCGCCCGCGAGCTTGAACAGGTTCGGGAGCATCAGCAGCAGACCCTGCGACGAGGTGAAGGTGGTCGCGAGCGCACCACCCGAAATCGCGCCGTGCAGCGTCCCGGCGGCACCGGCTTCGCTCTGCATCTCGATCACCTGCGGGATCGTTCCCCACAGGTTGGTCTGACCGGCGGCCGAGAGGGCATCGCAGAGTTCGCCCATCGGCGACGCCGGGGTGATCGGATAGATCGCGATCACTTCCGAAAGGCGATGCGCCACCCGGGCCGCCGCCTCGTTGCCGTCGATGCACACCGGTCGCCGATCACCCATCGCACTCCCCCTGCGCTGCGCTTTGGAGCAGGAGGCGTGCCACCGCCCCCTCGTCGCGAGCCGCTGCGAGCGCGCGGAATCGTGTCGAATCGCACCAGAACTGCGACGCCCTGCCCCGCATCAACGGATGCGCACTGGCGGCCTCTCATCTCGCCTCCAGCGTGCGAGCGCAACGACGGCCTGTCCCGCCGCGAGGGCCCCGTCGCCGGGAGGAAGGCGCCGGGGCACGAGTACGCTCCAGCCCGCCGCGGCGAGGCGATCTTCGATGCGCGCGAGCAGACGCCGATTCTGGAAGCAGCCTCCGGCCAGCGCGATCCGCCGGCACCCGCACCGCTGCGCCGCCCGCGCGGCCGCATCCGCGAGCCGGTCCGCGAGGGCATGATGAAACCAGCGCGCGATGTGCGAATCGCGTTCGCCGCGGAGCCGGGCGCGCACGACCTCGCGCACCAGATCGGCGGCGGCGATCCGTTCGGGTACGACCGCGCCGGTAAGAGAATGCAGCGCCTCGTCTCGCTCCCCCGGTAACGGCGCAACGGGGTCGCGGCCGGGCGCCGTGCCCCCGTCCGCTTCCTCGTAGCCGGCAGCGAGCGCTTCGAGCGCACTCGCCGCGTGGCCGTCCCAGCGGTTGACGTCGACCCGGTCGAGCAACGACGAGACGGCGTCGAATAGCCGCCCGCAAGAGGACGTGAGCGGCGCGTTCACGTTCCGCTGCGCCGCCTGCATCACCACGCGCAGCGCCTGCTCGTCGCGTCGCGCATGCCACGCGAGACGCGGCACCCGTTCTCCCTCGAACGCACGAGCCAGCCAGACCGCCGCCATGCGCCACGGTTCGCGCGCGGCGGCGTCGCCCCCCGCGAGCGGCACCTGCTCGAGATGTCCGAGCCGCTCACAACGCGCGAACGACACCTCGAGCAGCTCGCCTCCCCAGACCGTTCCATCGCCGCCGAAGCCCGTGCCATCGAGCGCGAGCGCGATCACCGACTCGTCCGCTTCGACGCCGTGTTCGAGCAACAGCGCGGCCGCGTGCGCGTGGTGATGCGCGATGGAGAACTGCGGCAGATCGCCCGTGCGCGCGAGACGTCCGGCAAGCGCCGTTCCCGCGTAGTCGGGGTGGGCATCGTGCGCGATCGCAACGGGGACCGATGCCGTCAGCCGCGCAAGATCCGCGAGTCGTGCCTCGCAGGCCTCGCTCGCGGCGAGCGTTGCGAGATCGCCGACGTGCGCGCCAAGCCACACTTCGCCGCCCACTGCGACGGCCGGCGCGTTGGCGAGATCGCCACCGATGGCGAACAGGGCGCCCCGTGCCGGCAGCGCGCCGGCGAGTCTCCGCGGAAGCGCGAGCGCCAGCGGCGCGACACCGCGGGCCAGACGAATCGGGATCACACCGTTCGGTGTCGTCCGAACGACTCCGTCGTCGAGCGGGCGAACGATCGCGCGGTCGTGCGCGAGGAACAGATCGGCGACTCCGGCCAATCGCTCGAACGCGCACGCATCGTCGGCGATCGTCGGCTCGCCCGAGCGATTGGCCGACGTCAGCACGAGCGCCGCGAAGCGCGGTGCGCCGCTTCCGGGACGCACACCGGGCGACCAGAACAGCAGGTGATGAAGCGGGGCCACCGGAAGCAGGAGACCGAGATCGCGCAGCCCGGGCGCCACCGATTCCGCCAGACCGATCGCCGCACAGCCCGCCTCACAACGCGGCGCAAGAACGACGGGCCGCGCCGCACCACAGAGCGCGCTCGCCGCCGCGTCGCCGAGACGGGCGAGTTTCGTTGCCGCGGCGAGATTGGGAACCAGCAATGCGAACGGCTTGCCCGGCCGCTGCTTTCGAATCCGCAACCGCGCAACCGCGGCCTCGTCGGTCGCGAGCACGGCGAGATGCCAGCCCGCGTAGGATTTGACGGCGACGATCTCTCCGCGCGCGAGTGCGTCCGCTGCCCGCTCGACGGGATCGCCCGACAGCCGCGCACCCTCCGGGCGCTGCGCGACGAGTCGCGGTCCGCAGTCCGGGCAGGCGATCGATTCGGCGTGAAATCGTCGATCCGCGGGATCGTCGAACTCGGCGCGACAGCGCGCGCAGAGCGCGAATCCGGCCAGCGTCGTATTCGCTCGTTCCCACGGCGGAGCGATCAACACGGCCGATCGCGGCCCGCAGCTCGCGCAGTGCGTGAAGGGATGGCGATGACGTCGATTGCCCGGATCGAAGAGCTCGTCGAGGCAGGGCTCACAGAGCGGCACGTCGGGCGGAAGTCGCGTGCGCGAGGCGTCCGTCGCCTCTTCCCCTGCCCGGATTCGAAATCCAGTTCCGCGCCACGCCGGCGCTTCGCCCGCACGCAGACGAACGCGCACGGACTCGATGCGAGCGCCGGCCGGCGGCTCGTGCTCGAGCGCGCCGAGCACGGCGTCGATCGCCTCGCGTGCGCCGGCGAGCACGAGCCGCACGCCGGCCGTGTCGTTCGCGACTTCGCCTTCGAGATCGAGCGCGAGCGCGCGGCGCGCGAGCCACGGACGAAGACCGACTCCCTGCACGACGCCTTCGATGCGCACGTCGCAGCAGACGCGTGCAGGCGCACGCCGATCTCCGCCTGCGCCGCCCCCCGCGCCCAGCTCAGCAGATCCGCGGCAGCGGCTCGCCCGCGGGTCGCTCCAGCAAACGCCGCCCGCCGGCTCGCGTCTGCACCACGACCCGGGCTCCGCCCGCGCGGCTCACGTGCCCGATCTTCGCGGCGCCCGCGCCGAGCGGGTGTCCGCGCAGGGCCGACAGGGCAGCGTCGGCTTCGGTGGCGGGTACGAAGGCGACCAGTCGCCCTTCGCTCGCCAGAAAGAGCGGATCGAGACCCAGCAGCTCGCAGGCCACGTGGACGGGCTCGGAAACCGGCACCTGCCCTTCGTCGAGAACGAGTTCGGTTTCGCTCGCGGCGGAGATCTCGTGCAACACCGAGCCGAGTCCGCCGCGCGTCGGATCGCGCAGACAACGGGTCGACGGAGCTGCCGCCAGCAGCGTTTCCATCAATTCGTGGAGCGCGGCGCAATCACTTTCGATGTCGCTTTCGAGCTCGATCCCCTCGCGGCCACAGAGCACGGCGGCTCCGTGCTCCGCGATGCCGCCCGAGACGAGGATCACGTCGCCGGCCACGACGCGCGCGGGCCGAAGATCGCGACCGTCCGGGACGAGACCGACCCCGGCGGTGTTGATGAAAACGCCGTCGCCCTTGCCACGCTCGACCACTTTGGTGTCACCCGTCACCACCGGAACACCGGCGGCCGTCGCGGCCGCGCCGAGGGACGCGACGACGTCGCGCAGTGTCGCGAGCGGGAAACCTTCTTCGAGCACGAGCGCGCAGGACAGCGCGAGCGGCCGCGCGCCGCACATCGCGAGATCGTTCACCGTGCCGTTCACCGCGAGCCGGCCAATGTCGCCGCCGGGAAAGAAGAGCGGACGCACGACGTAACTGTCCGTCGTGAAGGCGAGCCGTCCGCCCGCGACATCGAGCACCGCGCCGTCGTGACGGACGGACAGCGCCGCGTTCGACAGCGACGGGAAGACGAGTTCTTCGAAGAGCCGCGCGCTCGCCCCGGCGCCCGCACCGTGAGAGAGCGTCACGCGCTCATCGTCGTCGCGAGGCACGGGGCAACCGATCGCATCCGGCGAAACGACGCGACTCGGATCGATCTCACGACTCACGCGAGCCTCCCTTCGGCCGTCGCGAGATCGACCCCGCGATAGCGGTGATACGCGGCACAGGCGCCCTCGGACGACACCATCGGCGCGCCGAGCGGGCGCTCCGGCGTGCAGCGCGTGCCGAACGCGGGGCAGGCGCTCGGACGCAGAGCGCCGCGCAACACCGCCGCGGCCTGACACTCCTGCGTGTCGGGCACGACCGGCACCGGGAGGTCGGCGAACCGCTGCTCGGCATCGTACGCCGCGTACGGCCCGCGCAGCCGCAAACCACCCGCTGGCATCACGCCGAGCCCGCGCCAGGGACGATCCGCCAGCTCGAAGACGGATTCGACGAGCGCGCGGGCGGCGGGATTTCCGTCCGGCCGCACCGCGCGCGCGTACTGGATCTCGACGGCGGCCTCGCCGCGTTCGAGCTGACGAACCGCGAGCAGCACGCCTTGCAGAATGTCGACCGGTTCGAATCCCGTCACCACCAGCGGAACCCGCCAGCGCTCGACGATCGGCACGTACTCGCGGGTTCCCGTCACGGTGCAGACGTGGCCGGCGGCGAGAAAGGCGTCGACGCGCGTGTCGGACGCGGAGAGAATGGCCTCCAGCGCCGGCGGAACCCGCACGTGCGAGGTCAGAAGGAAGAAGTTTCGAAGCCGTTTCTCGTGCGCCGCGCGCGCCGCGACGGCGACCGCGGGCGCGGTGGTCTCGAACCCGACCGCGAGAAAGACGACGCGCCGATCGGGGCGCCGCTCGGCGAGGCGAACCGCATCGAGTGGCGCGTAGACGATGCGCACGTCCGCACCCCGCGCCCGTGCCGAGAGCAGATCGCCCTGCGAACCGGGAACGCGCAGCATGTCGCCGAAGCTACACAGGATTGTGTCGGGATCGCGGGCCAGCTCGTGCGCGCGGTCGAGGGTCTCGATCGGCGTCACGCAGACCGGGCAACCGGGGCCGTGCAGCAACGTGACGCGCGACGCGATCATCGCGTCGAGACCGCTCGCGAGGATGCCGTGGGTTTGCCCGCCGCAGACTTCCATCATCGTCCACGGGCGCACACCGGTTTCGAGCACGCGGCGCGCGAGTTCGTGCACCCGTTCGGGGTCGCGATACTCGTCGACGAACTTCACGGGGACTCGTCCGGGGAACCCAAACCGGCCGCGGTCGGGTCGAGCACCTGCAGGGCAAAGCCGACGTGCACGAGGAGAACGTCGCCGGGGCGCGCGTGCGGCACGCCTTCGAGGCAGACGGCGCGGCGCACACCGCCGAAATCCACTCGCCCGGTGCGCAGTCCCGACTCTTCGCTCACGTCGAGCAGTCGTCCCGGTACGGCGAGACACATCGATGCGTCACCCCTCGCCCAGCCAGCGCAGCCAGCCCGCCATACCTTCGCCGCTTCGCGCCGAAACGACCAGCGCGGGCAGGCCGGGGCGAACCCGGTGCGCGGCGGAGAGGCAGCGTTCGACGTCGAAGTCGACGTGCGGCAGCAAATCGGCCTTGGTCACCAGCACGAGATCGGCGCTTGCGAACGCCGCCGGATACTTGTCGGGTTTCTCGTCGCCCTCGGCCGTCGAGACCAGCACCACGCGGCGTGCCTCGCCGCAGGCGAAGGCCGCGGGGCAAACGAGATTGCCGACGTTCTCGATGAAGACCCGTTCGACCCCGTCGAGATCGAGCCTCGCGAGCGCCGCTTCGACCGACGCCGCGTCGAGGTGACAGCGCCCGCCGGTCTCGATCTGAACCACGCGCGCGCCGCAGGCCGCGATCCGCCGCGCATCGAGATCGGTGGCGCAGTCGCCTTCGACGACGGCCCGCCGACTCGCCCGCTCGCCGAGCGCACGCAGCGTCGCCTCGAGCAGCGTCGTCTTGCCCGAACCCGGCCCGCCGAGCAGTCCGACGACGTCGATCTTCTGCGAGGCGAGTCGCGCCGAGAGAGCCGCCGCGCGCGCATCGTTCTGCGCGAGAATCGAGCGCTCGACGGCGATCCGCCGCGGCTCGAGAACGCCCGCTCGCGCCGGCGCCGCGTGCGATTCGCCGGCGTTGCCGTCCGATCCCGGGCTCGCGGAATCGTGCGGGCGCGCGGAGCCGGCCTCGTGCGCATGCACCGTCCCGTCGGCGTGACGATGCAGACCGCCCCTGGACGAATCCGGGGCATCGGCAGCGTGACTCAGCGTGCCTGCGCAGCCGCAGGTTCCGCACATGCCGTCACCTCCAGGTCGCGCAGCCGAAGATCGCGACCGGCCGTTCGTTCGATCTCGAGTCGTGCTCCGCCCGCGCGCGTTCCCGCCGCACAGATCGGAAACGCGGCCGCGAGCGCGTCCGCCGACACGCCCGACCATTCTCCCACGGCGACGCGCAGCACGAGAATCCGAAGATCGCCTTCGTCGCGCAGCGCCGCTTCCGCGAGATCGAGCAGCTCGAGGCAGAGCTTTGCCTCGTGCATCAACGACCTCCGTGCGCGCACAGGTCGCGCGGTCGTGCGACGGCCTGCAGCTCCCGCACGATCGCACGCACGCGCTCGCTCGCACGCTCGACCGCCTGCTCGACCGCGTCCGAGAGCCCGGCTCCCCGCGCGCCGTCCACCGCGACCCCGACGATTCGCACGATCCGCGGCCCGCGTCCGAGCGCGGCAGCGAGCGCGAGCGCATCGGCGACCCCGAGGCCGTGGCTCGAAGTCGCGGCCACGCGCCGGAGCTGCGTGGGATCGAGGTCGACCACGCTGCCCGGCGCCCACTCGAGATCTCGGGTCGAGACGGCATCGACGATGATCGCGGCTTCGAGATCGCGCAGCGCTTCGACGAGCGCAACACCGGGCCGATCGAGCGCGGTGACCGAAATACCGGCCGGAAGCGCGCCCGCCTGCAGCCGCTCGGCGACGAAGAGCCCGACCGCATCGTCCCCCTGCATCGAGCCCACGCCGATCACGCCGATCCTCATCGGACTCGCCTCGCGGCGCCGGGCGGCGAGTCGGGTTCGATCTCGCCCGCGCCTGATGCGCCGCTTCCGGGCGGTCGTCGCTCGACGTCGAGCGTGAGAAAGTGCGTGGAGCACGAGATGCACGGGTCGTAGTCACGAATCGCCGACTCGCAGCAACGTCGTGCCTCGTCGTCCGGCAGCGCGAGCGCGCGCGGTGCGAGCGCGCGCAGGTCGTCTTCGATTTGGGCCTGATTCTGTGCGGTCGGCGGGACGATCCGGATTCCGAGCACGTCGCCCGCCGCATCGGTTTCGACGCGAACGTAGAGCGTTCCGCGCGGCGCTTCGGTCGCCGCGTGACCGATGCCGGCGCGCGGAGAGAAGGTCGCGAACGGCGCGGGCGGCGGCTCGTAGGCGCGCGCGATCGCCAGCGCCTCTTCGAACGCATGGAGCGTTTCGATCGCACGCGCGAACACGCCCGCCGCCGGATCGGGACGATCGAAGCGCGACGCCACGCTCGCGAGCGCGGCGGACGCGATCGGAAAGAGCCGGTCGCGACACAGCGTCAGTCGCGCGAGCGGCCCCACCAGATACGCGTTGCCGTCGCGACGCCGCACGTGCAGCGCCGTCGAATGGGGAACCTGCGACTCGACGAAATGGGCGTCGAAGTTGACGACGGCAGCCGACAGCCCGCGGTTCGAGAGGAAGCGCCCCTCGTTCATCGGATACTCGTCTTCGTTCCAGATCGAGACCAGCTCGATCTCCTGCGGTCGGCTCGGCACCGGGAGCGTCGAGACGAAGCGAAACATCGCCTCGAGATCGGGGATCGCCGCTTCGAGATCCTCGGCGAGCGCCCGCATCTCGATTCGAGTCGGCGCGCGCGTGAAACCGCCGACGCAGGCGCCCACCGGATTGACCGGCCGGCCACCGAGCAGCGCCACCAGCCGATTGCCCAGCCGACGAAGGCGCAGCGCGCGCTCGACCTCGGCCCGGTGCAGCTTCGCGACCGCGATACCGTCGTCGACGCCGAGATAGTCCGGCGCGGCGAGAAAGAAGACGTGCAGGAGATGGCTCTCGATCCATTCTCCGCAGTAGTAGAGGCGCCGCAGCGCACGCACCTGCGGATCGAGCACGACGCCGAAGATCGACTCGACGGCGTGCAGGGCACTCATCTGATAAGCGACGGGACAGATCCCGCAGATGCGCGCGACCAGATCGGGCAGCTCGCGCACCGTGCGCCCGCGCAAGAACGCCTCGAAAAAACGCGGCGGCTCGTAGATCTCGAGTCGGAGATCGAGAATCCGGTCTCCTTCGACGGTCAGATGCAGCGCGCCCTCGCCTTCCACACGCGCGAGCGCGCCAACTTCGATCGTGCGCCGTTCACTCATCGCGCACCTCCGCGCCGGGAAGATGCGCTCGCCGCGCCCGCGGCCTCGCCGCCAGCCGCGCGGGCGCGCCGCGCCTCGACCACACTTCGAAACGCCGGCGCGTTGCCGGTGATGCCCGAAAACCGCCGGGCAATCTCGCGCTCGTCGAGGCCGAGCCGCGCGAACTCGTCGGCGAGCGGTGCGACCTGCGGCGCATCGCAGGGGCCGAAGCAGCCGTAACACTCGCGGCCGAGTCCGGGGCAGAGCGCGTCGCATCCCGTGCGCGTCACCGGCCCGAGGCAGGGCAGCCCGCGCGCCACCATCACGCAGACGTGTCCGCGACGCTTGCACTCGACGCACACCGCGTGTCCCGGCAAATCGGGCGTCGCGCCGAGCAGCAGGCGCACGAGCACGCGCAGCACCTGCGCGGCGTTCACCGGGCAACCGTGAATCTCGTGATCGACCTTCACGTGCGCGGCGACCGGCGTGCTGGTCCCGAGCACGTCGAGCCATTGCGGATTCGGATAGACGTACGACTTCCAGACCTCGACGGCGGCCGTGTTGCGCAACCACTGAATGCCGCCCGTCGTCGCGCAGGCGCCGATCGTGACCAGCACGCGAGCCTCCTCGCGGATGCGCACCACGCGCGTCGCGTCGTGCGGCGTCGTCACGCTGCCTTCGATCAGGACGACGTCGTACGGCCCGGGCGACGCGTGACTGGTCGCTTCGGGGAAGTACGCGATCTCGACCCGCTCGGCGAGCACGAGCAGCATCTCCTCCAGATTCAGCAGTTGAAGCTGGCAGCCGTCGCAGGAGGCGAGCTTGAAGACCGCGAGTTTCGGCTTCTGCGCGCTCACAGGCCCCTCGTCGCGAAGAAGCGCTCGATCCGGGACAAGCGAAAGATCGGACCGTCTTTGCAGACGAACTCCGGCCCGAGCTGACAGTGGCCGCAGAGTCCGACCGCGCACTTCATGTTGCGTTCGAGGGAAACGAAGATGCGCTCGGCGGGCAGGCCACGCGCGCGCAGACTGGCGCTCGCGTATCGCATCATCACCTCGGGCCCGCACATCAGGAGGATCGTGCGCTCGGGATCGAACTCGATCTCGTCGAAGAGTTCGGTGACGACGCCGCTGCGGTCACGCCAGTTCCGATCCGGCTCGTCGGTCGTGAGCAGCACGCGCGTGTCCGGCTGGCGCGACCAGGCCTCGAAGCGCTCTCGATAGACGAGATCCGCGGGCTTCTTGACGCCGTGCACGATGGTCACGCGCCCGTAACTCGCCCGGCGGCGGATGATGTACTCGATCGCCCCGGTCACGGGCGCGCAGCCGAGCCCGCCGGTCACCACGACGACGTCCTTCCAGCGTGCCTCCTGCATCGGCCAGCCGACGCCGAACGGCCCCCGCACGCCCAGCACGTCGCCCACGCCGAGCCGCTCGATCACGCGCGTCGTGCGGCCGACGATTCGGATCGTGTGTTCGATCAGCTCGTCGTCGGGATCGGAGGCGATCGAAATCGCGACTTCTCCCACGCCGGGCACGTAGACCATGTCGAACTGTCCGGGCTCGAAGTCGAATCGCTCGCGGGCGCCGGGGTTGCACAATCGCAACTGATAGCTGTGAATCGCCGGCCCGAACGAGCGCTTTTCGACGATCTCCGCGGGCTCGGGCACGAGCGGACTGCGCGCCGTCACATCGTCTCCTCTCGCAGCGCGGCGAGTTCTTCGGTCAGGTCGATGCCGACCGGACACCAGCTGATGCAGCGTCCGCAGCCCACGCAGCCCGAGCTGCCGAACTGATCGATCCACGACGCCAGCTTGTGGACCAGCCATTGCCGGTAACGATCGGAGACCTCGGGACGAAAGTTCGTGCCGTGCACCTGTGCGTGCGCGGGATCGAAACACGAATGCCATTCCCGCACGCGGACGCTTCGAACCCCGGCCTCGTCGGGCGGGCCGAGCAGCGGTTCGTCGCGCTCGTCGTGGCAGAAGCAGGTGGGACACACCATCGTGCAGTTGCCGCACGACAAACAGCGCGCACCGACGGCGGCCCAGCGCGCGGCGCCGAGCTTCGCGTAGAGCGCGCCCGGCAGATCGGCGGTCTCGACGCGCCGCGATTGCGAAGCCGCGCAGGCCGCGAGGGCCGCGCGCTCGCGGGCGACCGCTTCGTCCGTCGCCCGCGCGAGCACCAGTTGCACGAGGACGGATTCGCCGGCGGCTGATCCCGCACGAATCAGAAACTCTTCGTCCTGCTCCGTGAGCACGAGATCCGCTCCCGCGCCCGGCTCGGGCCCCGTTCCCATCGACGCGCAAAAGCAGGTTTCGAGCGCGCGGGTGCAGCCGACCGCCACCAGAAAGAGTCGCGATCGGCGGGCCGCATACCACGGATCCGGAAATCGATCGCGCAGAAAGACGCGATCCTGAACGCGCAGTGCGGCGAGGTCACAGGCGCGCACGCCGAACACCGCGAGCCGCGGCGGCTCGGGAAGAATCTCTTCCGCGCGAAACGACCGGCCATCGGATTCGATCTGCAGCAGCGCCTCGCGCGGCGCAAAGACGAACGGTTTTAGAGAGCCGGGCCCGAGCACGACATCGAAGCATCGGTCTCGCTCTCCCGTTTCGAGCCGAACGTGCCCCGGCGCATGAACATCGCGCAGTCCGCGCGGCAGATCGTCGGGCGACGAAATCTCGTCGATCACGATGCTGCCGTCGCGCGGCACCGGCCCGAGCAGCCGAAACCCGTCCGTCCGCAAGAGATCCATCAATCGCTGGAGATCCGCGCGCGGAAGAACGAAGGCTGTGGCGCCGATGTGGCTCTCTGTCACGACGGACCCGCCTTTCAGGACGATCTCGCGTGATCGTGCAGGGATCGTACCGTCCGCACGCGCGCGCGGCGGAAGGGCGCGAAGACCGACGCGGGGTTCGAAAGCCATCTCACGGAGATCCGGGTCTCGAAGCGCACTCCACTCGCGAGCGAGGCCATGAGGGTCGCTGTGAATCCACGTCCGGGCCCGCGCCACCCGCAACCCGCCACGCCGTGCCCGGCGCCCGCCGGCGCGTCGAATCGATGCCGCTACGCTGCGCATGTGCCGGCGCCGTGTGTCCTTTTTTTGCATGGCCTCGAAGGCAGTCCGCACGGACGCAAGGCCCGCGCGCTCGCCGCGCGGTTTCGATGCGTGGCACCGGCGCTTCCCACGGCCGACTTCGAGGCCAGTGTCGCCTGCGCGGGCGAGGCGATCGCCGAGGCCGCGCCCGATCTCGTGGTGGGCTCGTCGTTCGGCGGAGCGGTCGCGCTCGCCCTGTTGCAGCGAGGCGACTGGCAGGGTCGCACGCTCCTGCTGGCGCCCGCCGGCAGCTCACAGGGGCTGCCCTGCATCCTGCCCGAGATCGAGGCCATGATCGAGATCGTCCACGCCCGGAGCGACGATCTCGTTCCCGTGCAGGACAGCCGCGCGCTCGCCCGCAGCGGATCGCGAGGCCGGGTCTCGCTCGACGAAGTCGAGGACGACCATGCGCTTTCGAATTTCGTCGCGAGCGGAGCGTTCGTCGCGCGCGTCGCGACGCTGTGCACGAACGCATCGCCGACACCGAATCCCGGCACGAACGAATCGAACGAACCGCCCCGCTCCCCGGGGTTTCGCATCGAGACGTTTTTCGAAGATCCGGGACTCTGGCCGGTGACACTCGTCGTGCTCGCGCACGCCGTTCTCGGCGGCGCGCTGCTCGTCCTCGGCGCCGTGCGCGCACGAAGTCCGCTGCAGATCGCCGCGCTGCTGCTGATCCTCGCGATGGCGATCGACGTCGCGCGCCGACGAGCGCGCCCCCACGCCGCCTTCGCATGGATGGCCGGCGTGCTCGTGCTGTCGGTGATCGCTGCCTGGCTCGGCGATCGCAGCGGATTGCTTTGACCGACGCGCGCCGTGCGGTCAGTGCCGGCGCAAGACCATCACGCTCGCGAGGAGTCCGATCGCGGCGATCCAGCTGCCCGCGACGCGCACTCCCAGGTCGAGCCAGAGCGCGCGAAATCGCTGCGTCGCGCTGTTCGCCCATGCACCGGCGAGGCCAACGCCGAGCGCAAGGCCGAGCGCGAAGAGCAGCGGGCGCGCGATGGTTTCCGCCTCCGCGACGGTGGCCGTGTGTCCCAGCGCAACGCCGGCAGCCCCGGCGAGCAGCGCGCAAACCGCGGCCGGAAGCCGAATGCGACCCGCCACCATCGAACCGAAGACGAGCATGCACGGCGCCGGCCCCGGAACCAATCTGGCACCGCCGAGGCCGAGCACCGCCAGCGCCCCGCCGAGTGCGACACCGGTCGCGGCCGCGAGGCAGATCAGAAACGCGACGCGTTCTGCCTGCTGCGTCGACCAGAGCGCGACC
>CAZDHU010000256.1:0-1752 GCA_964505355.1 uncultured Myxococcaceae bacterium
GAACCAGGTTCTCTACCCGATGGCGCTCGAGGCGTTGCCTCCGGAAGCCTGGCGCGAGATCGCCACCGACTGCGAGAAGATCGGTCCCTGCTCCTTCAGCAAGTGGCGATAGGCGATGCCGCGCCGGCCGATGCGCCGTGCGGTGTCGATGCGCGCGCCGGCGATGCTGGCCGCGCTGCTCTCGCTCGCCGGCTGCGGTCGCGACGTCGGGCCCGATCACGTCCTTCACGGCGGAACGATTCACACCCTAAGCGAGCGCGGCGACGTTGCCGAAGCCATTGCGTTTCGCGACGGAACGATCGTCGCGGTCGGAGCTACGAACGAGATTCTCGCCCTCGCCACCGCGAGGACGGAAGTTCGCGACCTCGGCGGCAGGACGGTCCTGCCGGGGTTCGTCGGCGCCCACGAGCACCCGACGCTGTCGGCGATCTTCGGCGACGTTGCCGACGTGAGCGGCTTCACCCGCGCGACGAACGACGAGGTCTGGGAAGCCCTTCGCGTTGCCGTCGCCGGCGCATCGCCGGGCGCGTGGGTCTACGCGATGGGGATCGATCCGATCCTCGTCCCCGACCTCGAGATGCCCTCGCGCGAGCGTCTCGACGCCCTCGCTCCCGAGAACCCGGTCGTCGTGGTCTCGCAGACGATGCACTCGTTCTGGGCCAACTCCCGCGCCTTCGCCGCGGTGGGGATCGGGCGCGACACCGCCGATCCCGGCCACGGCTCCTACTACGAACGCGATTCGCAGGGAGCGCTCACGGGCTTCGTCGCCGAGGTCGCTGCGGCGAGACCGCTCCTCGCCGAGCTGCAATCGCCGTGGCGACTCGCGACCGGCTACGAGAAGGTGCTCGATGACCTCCTCGCAGCCGGCTTCACCACCGTCGCGTCGCTCGGGATGAACGTTCCGCCGCTTCTCGCGCGCTTTGCCGCCTTGGAGTGGCTGCAGCCGCGAATCCGGCAGCTCTACTACCTGGCTCCCGACGAGGTCTCACGGCTTCCGGAGCGTCCGGATCGCAGCCACCCGTTCTTCCGGATTCTCGGCGTGAAGCTCTGGCACGACGGATCCCCCACCACCGGAAGCATGTTCCTCGAGGCTCCCTACCTCGACTCGCCGCTCACGCGCCGCTTCGGCATCCCGAGCTCGAGCCGCGGCGCTCCGATCCTCTCGCCCGAGGCGCTCGACGCCGCGATCGCGAAGGCCGAACGGGCCGGCTGGCAGGTAGCAATCCACTCCCAGGGCGACGCGTCGGGGCGCGAGGTCGTTCGCGCGTTCGATCGCGCGGCCGCGCCGGCGCAGGGGGCGCTTCCGCGCCGCATCGAGCACTGCGCCCTGTTTCCCGAGGAGCTCCTGCCCGACCTCGCGCGCCTCGGGGTGAGCCCGAGCTTCCACATCAATCTCCTCTACTACTACGGCGAGGCGCTCGCCGACTCGATCCTCGGCGCCGAGCGCGTTGCTCGTCTCCTCCCCGCACGATCGGCGTTCGAGCTTGGCCTCGCGCCGTCCCTGCACGCCGACTCGCCGATGTTCCCGCCGAAGCCGCTCTCGCTCGTTCGGACCGCGGTGCTGCGCCGAACGCGCGGCGGCCGGGTGATCGGCGCCGATCAGGCGATCAGCGTCGATCAGGGGCTTCGCGCCGTGACGGTGAACGCTGCGCGCCAGCTCGGGATGGGCTCCGAGATCGGCAGCCTCGAGGTCGGCAAGGCGGCCGATCTCGTCGTCCTTGCCGAGGATCCCTACGTCGTCCGCCCCGAAGA
>CAZDHU010000257.1:0-2883 GCA_964505355.1 uncultured Myxococcaceae bacterium
GAGAGGCTGCATCCATGCGGAATCACTCCGGCCGGCGATCGCACGCGACCGAGATCGCGCGCGTATCGGTCCGCTGCCGTACGAGGTCCGTTCCAAAAGGGACGGCGGAGTACCCGCTCGGAAGCGGCGCGCGGCGGCGATCGACGTCCGTACGAGGGAAGCCGCGGCAACAAATTGGGAATCGCACGCCACTTCCGGGCCTGCGCGGCCGGCACCGGGAATCCGCAGAGTTCTCGGCAACCCGCCGGGACTTCGTGCGCGCTGTGTTCGCGCCTCGCGCGCGCACGCCCTTTGCAGCGGCGGAGCAGATGCCGACCGATCTGCCGCGCGCCGCCGCTTTCCTCTTCGGAGTCTGGCTCGCGCTCGAATCGGTCGGCGGTTTCGCGGCGGCGGCGCTCGACGCGCGCCAGCACCGCGCTTCACCGAGTGCCGTGTCCGCGCCCGCTGCTCCGCGCTGACGACGCGCGCTGGCCGCTCTTGCGCGTAGCCCGCACCGCTTCCTTCCGACCTTCCCGTCCGTTCTCCGGGTTCGTCGCGCCCGCGCGAAGCCGCTCGGCGTGATGCAGCAACGCACGCCGCTCGTCCTCCGCCAGCGGGCGCGCGGCCCCCGGCGCGAGATCGCCGAGCACGAGCGGCCCGATCCGAATTCGAACCAGCCGGATCACGCGATGGCCGAGTGCGACGAGTGACCGCCGGATCTGCCGCTTGCGGCCTTCACGCAGCACGAGTCGAAAGCGCGTGGTCGCGCCATCGTCGCCACGCACGACGTCGCGAACCTTCGCCGGCGCCGTCGGGCCGTCGTCGAGTTCGATCCCGTCTTCGAGGCGACGCAGCGTCTCGCGCGCCGGTGCCCCCCGCACCGTCACGACGTATTCGCGCTCGCAGCCGTGGCGCGGATGCAACAGCGCGTGCGCGGTCGCCCCGTCGTTGGTCAGCAGCACGAGGCCTTCGGTGTCGAGATCGAGCCGTCCCACCGGAACCAGTCGCACCGATCGCTCGGGCAACAGATCGACCACCGTCGGGCGACCTTCGGGATCGCGCACCGAGGTGAGAACGCCCGCCGGCTTGTGCAGCAGCCAGTAACGAAGCGGCTCGGCCCGCAGCTCGACG
Source organism: uncultured Myxococcaceae bacterium (assembly GCA_964505355.1). Lineage (GTDB taxonomy): Bacteria > Myxococcota_A > UBA9160 > UBA9160 > UBA9160 > CAZDHU01. The sequence goes on from CAZDHU010000257.1 coordinate 1,111, forward strand.
CCGTCGAGGCAGATTTGGTCGCGCGCGGCCGTCGCCGATTCGCCGAGCGTCGCCACCCGACCATTGACCGTCACGCGGCCTTCGCGAAGCCAGCGCTCGGCAGACCTCCGCGACGCGAGTCCCGCTGCGGCGAGAATCTTCTGCAGCCGCTCGGGCTGATCAGCCGGAAGGTCAGTGGGTCTTGCGGACAGAATCGTCTGCGGAGTCGTCGCCGAGCATCGACTCCGCTCCCGCGGCAAGCGGCGCATCGAAGGCGTCGTCGAGTTCATCGGCGGGAAGCCCGCCGGCGGAAAGCTCGTCGTCCGCCGAACGTTCGTCGTCCTCGGCTCGCAGATTCTCGTCGTCCTGATCGGCGAACGACCCCGCGTCCGGCGGCTCGCCAATCGACGGCTCCGCCGCGTCGCTTTCGACGGCCCCGCTCGCCGAAACGTCGCCGCCCTCGACCGGCGTCAGCTCGCGCAGATCACGCAGCGTCGGCAGATCTTCGAGCGACGCGAGCCCGAAAAGCTGGAGAAACCGCTTCGTGGTGGCGTAGAGCATCGGCCGCCCGGGAATCTCGCGGTGGCCCGCGATCCGGATCAGGTCGCGCTCCAGCAGACCGCGCACCACCGCGCCGACGTCGACACCGCGCACGTGCTCGACCTCGGCGCGCGTGATCGGCTGCCGGTAGGCGATCACCGAAAGTGTCTCGAGCGCGGCGCGCGAGAGTCGCTGCGCGCGCTTCGGCTGAAGCTCCTGCACGAACGCCGCGTATTCGGCCCGCGTTCGCAGCTGCCACCCGCCTCCCACTTCGCAGATCTCGAAACCGCGCCCTTCGGCCGCACACGAGGCGTTGATCTCGTCGACGAGTTCGCGCGCCAGCGCGGCCGAGCAGTCCGGCACGATCGCGGCGATCTTCGACGCACCCACCGGTTCGGGCGCTGCCAGAATGAGCGCTTCGACGATCGCCCGCTGTTCCCGACGCTCCATCGTGTCCTCCGTCGTCTCCGGCGCACTCACATCCATTCCGAGATCCGATCGTTCCACGCCCGTTCGGTCGGCGCTCCCGCAAGCCGCAGGCGGATCGGCCCTTCCGGACAGCCCGCGTCGTCCGTCCCCTGATAGATCCGGATCGCCGACAGACGCGTCAGCTCGAGCATCGCGAGAAAGGTGGTGACGATCACCTGGCGGGTCGGGAACCCGCCCGACTCGTCCCGCAGCGCTTCGAGAAAGTCGAGCGAACCGGCCTGTTCGAGACGATCCATCAACACGATCATCCGTTCGCGCACGGTGATCGTCTCGACCTCGACCTCGTGGACCAGCACACCCTGCTTGCGCGCCGTCGCCAGCACGCTGCGGAACGCCTCGACCAGCTGAAAGAGGCTGACCGAAAGCTCGGCCTCGCCCGACGTCGCGGCTTCGGGCACACCACTGACGGCCGCGAAGACGTCGCGACCGAGCAGCGGGCGCGCTTCGAGATCACCGGCCGCCTGTTTGAATCGCTCGTATTCGAGCAGCCGGGCGATCAGCTCGGCCCGCGGATCGAGTCCCGGGTCGTCCTCCGGCACACCGTCGGGCGGCAGCAGCATCCGCGACTTGATGAAGGCGAGCGTCGCCGCCATCACGAGGTACTCGGCAGCAACGTCGAGATGCAAGTCGCGCATCAGGCCGAGGTATTCGAGATATTGCTCGGCGATGCGCGCGATCGGAATGTCGGTGACGTCCACCTCGTTGAGGCGGATCAGGTGCAGCAAGAGATCGAGCGGCCCCTCGAAGACCGGCAGCTTGACGGCA
>CAZDHU010000258.1:0-20880 GCA_964505355.1 uncultured Myxococcaceae bacterium
ATGGCGACGGGCGGCAGCACCTTCCTCGGCGGCGAAGACTTCGACCGGCGTCTGGTCGCGCACTTGCTCGAATCCTTCCTGCAAAGCGACGGGATCGATCTGCGATCGGATGCGATGGCGTTGCAGCGGCTGAAGGACGCCGCCGAGAAGGCGAAGTGCGATCTCTCGACGCGCGACGCCGTCGAGGTGAATCTGCCGTTCATCGCCACCGACGTGCGGGGCCCGCGGCATCTCACGGTCGAAGTCGGCCGCGAGACGCTGGAGGGACTGGTCGACGACATCGTTCAGCAAACGCTGAAGATCACCGCCGCCTGTCTGCAGGACGCCGGTCTGACGCCCGATCAGATCGATCAGGTCGTGCTGGTCGGCGGACAGACCCGCATACCGCTGGTGCAGAACACGGTGAGCGAATTGTTCGGCAAGCGGCCGCACAAGGGCGTCAACCCCGACGAGGTGGTGGCAGTCGGCGCCGCGATCCAGGGCGAGGCGCTGCTCGCCGAAGACAAGAGCCTGCTGTTGCTCGACGTGACGCCGCTCTCGCTCGGCATCGCCACCTTCGGCGGTCACTTCACCCGGCTGATCGATCGCAACACCACCGTGCCCGTGCGCAAGGGACACGTGTTCACCACCACGCGCGACAACCAGTCGGCCGTGAAGATTCGCGTGCTGCAGGGCGAGAGCGACATCGCGGCCGAGAACGATCTGCTCGGCGAGTTCGTGCTTTCCGGCGTGCGCCCCGCGCGCAAGGGAGAGCCGGAGATCGAGGTGGCCTTCGACATCGACGCGAACGGCATCGTCAGCGTGTCGGCGCGCGATCGCGCGACGGGCAAGGAACAGTCGATTCAGGTCAATGCGACGAGCACGCTCTCGGAAGAAGAGATCCAGCGCATCATCGACGACAACGAGCTCTACGAGGTCCAGTTGAAGGCATGAGAGACGATCCCACGATCGGCATGAATGCCACGGCCTACGTGTTGCTCGACTGCGTCGACGCCCCCGTCATCGTGGTCGATCCCGCGGGCGCCGTGCAGCACGTGTCTCCCGGATACGAGCGCGTGTTCGGTGTGGCCGGGCAGGCCGTGAAGGGCGCATCGATCGCGGGTCTGTTCGACGCGGGCGCGAGGGAGCGAGTTCTGCAGGCATTGGCCTCGGTGCTCGGCGAGGGCGACGCCGCACGCTTCGCGATTCGGGTGGGCGACACCGGCTGGGCCGCGCTGCTCTCGCCGATCGGCCCGCCGGGCGGGCGATCCGGCGCGGTGCTTCTGCTGACCGAAGAGCCGATCGAAGTGCCGCGGATCGCGGCCCTGCACCGCGCGACGCTGGAACCGCTCGAAGCGCTGCAGCAGACGCTCGAAGCGCTGCTCGAACAGACCGGCGGCCGGCGTGCGAAGCGATTCTCGGATCTGACCGAGGCCGGGATTCGCGAAACCGCCCGGCTGCGCCGCACGCTCGACGAACTGGGAACCGCGCTCGGCGGACGCGGCCGCACGCGTGCTGCCGGCTCGTTCGACGTCGTCGATCTGTTGCGACACGTGCTCGGGATGCTCGCGCGAGACGCGGAAGTCTTCGGTATCGACGTGCAGCAGGCACTGCCTCCGGGCGAGTTGCCGGTGGCGGGTGAGAGCGAACCGATCGAAGACACGCTCGTTCACTGGCTTCGCGCGCGACTGGCCTGCACGCCCGTTCTCGCGAGCCTCCTCGTCACGGCAAAGCGAACCGAGCTGGCCGGAATCCCGACTGGCGTCGTCACGATCGCCGAGTCTCCGATCGATCCGGGCAGCAGCGCCGGCGCCGGCGTCGACACCGAGCTCGAACGTGTGAACGCCGCCGTGCACCGGATCGGCGGGCAATTGCAGACCAGCCTCGCCTCCGGCGGGCAGCGCCTGACCACGCTTCGCTTCCCGCTCGCCTGACAGGATTGCCGGAACTGTGATCCACGAGATGCGGAGCAGGCGCCGGCAAGGGCCACGCTGCTCCGCGGCTCGTCGCGGCTTCGCGGCCGCGGCTGCGAGTTACTTCCGCTCCGCGTGGCCCTTGCCGGCGCTGCGTCACGTTGTTTTCGGCAACCCTGTGAGAAGCCGGCGACGGCTTTGCGCCAGAGCGCCTTCGCGCGAGATCTCGAGCGCCTCGCAGACGGCGAAACAAACCGCTTCCGTGCCGTTACCACGTCGCTTGCCGCCATCGCATCCCGCGCGCGACTCGATTACCGTGCTCGGCCGGAGGTTCCCCCCGGCATGGCGAAACGAGGATCCTGGAAGCGCGTGTGTCTGGCCTACAGCGGAGGCCTCGACACCTCCGTGATCCTGCGCTGGCTGATCGAGGAGTACGGCTGCGAGGTGGTCGCCTTCTGCCTCGACGTCGGTCAGGAAGAAGAACTCTCCGGCTTGCCGGAGAAGGCGAAAGCGACCGGCGCGGTCGACTGCGTCGTGCGCGATGCGCGCGAAGAGTTCGTGCACGATTTCGTCTTTCCGGCGCTGCGCGGCAACGCGATCTACGAAGGCACCTACCTGCTCGGCACCTCGCTCGCGCGGCCGGTGATCGGCAAGCATCAGATCGAGGTGGCGCGCGAGACCGGCTGCGATGCGGTCGCGCACGGCGCCACCGGCAAGGGCAACGATCAGGTGCGATTCGAACTCGCCTATCGCGCGCTCGCGCCCGAACTCGGCGTGATCGCACCCTGGCGAGAATGGGATCTGCGCTCGCGCACCGACTGCATGGCCTACGCGCAGAAGTACGGCATCCCCGTGACGGCCACCGTCAAAAAGCCGTACTCGATGGACCGCAACCTGCTGCACGTCTCCTACGAGGGCGGGATTCTCGAAGATCCCTGGCGCGAACCCGACGAAGACATGTTTCTGCTCACGAAGTCGGTCGAAGACGCGCCGGACGCGCCGCAGGAGATCTTGCTCGGCTTCGAACGCGGCACACCGATCTCGCTCGACGGCGAACGACTCTCGCCCGCGCGGCTGCTGCACCGCCTCAACCAGGTCGCGGGCCTTCACGGCGTCGGCCGGGTCGATCTGGTCGAAAACCGCTTCGTCGGCATGAAATCGCGTGGCGTCTACGAGACGCCCGGCGGCACCGTGCTCTTCGCCGCACACCGCGCGATGGAATCGATCACGCTCGACCGCGAAGTGATGCACGAACGCGATCGACTCTCGCCGCGCTTCGCGGAGCTGATCTACAACGGCTTCTGGTTCTCACCGGAAATGAACTTCGTGCGCGCCGCGATCGAACAGTCGCAGGAGAACGTGACGGGCGAGGTGCGCATGAAGCTCTACAAGGGCAACGCACGCGTCACCGGCCGTCGCTCTCCCGTCTCGCTCTACTCCGAAGCCACCGTCACCTTCGAAGACGCCGGCGCCGCCGACACCTACCGGCAGGCCGACGCCACGGGCTTCATCCGCCTGCAGGGATTGCGGCTGGGGAAGCGCTGAACCGGGAACGGGGGCGGACGTCGCAGCGGGACGGCAAGTCTGCGCGGAGCAGCCGGCGCTGGCCGGTTGCAGGCAGCGTCGGCACGACCGTTCGGAGTTCTCACGGCGATAGCATGCGGTGCTGCCGCGAGGGCGACCCGCCGTCTTGCTGCGCGAGTGCGTCACCGAAGGCCACGATGTGCGCCGGAGCCGAGGCCGATCGCGATGTCGACGTCGCTCTCGGCGCGCGCGTCACCCCGGGCTCGCGATCCGAACTCGAGCGCGTATGCGATTCGCGGATCGTCCTCGAGAATGGTCTTCAATGCTCCACGCATCCGGCAATCCTACGAGAACGAGAAGAACGCGGCATCTCTCGGGGGCCAGTCGTCCCTTCACCCGATCCGTCCCCGCTCCCGGTGCGGGAGGCGCCATGGTTCGTGGCCGGTGACGCGCCGGAAGAGGGCGACGAGGGCGAGGCAGAGAAGGGTTCCGGCCAGCGCCGCACCCATGTCTTTCTGGGCGTCCCACGGATCGCCCTGGGTGCCGAGAAAGGCGGTGCCGAGTTCAGGCGCAACGAGGCGCGCCACCCACGATTCGACGAGTTCGTAACCCGCGCTGACGGCGAGGCTCGCGAGTAGCGGCAGCAGCCAGGCGCCGCTCCCACGCACGTGCAGCACGCGCATCGCGACCTCGCGCCACGGGTAGGTCGCGAGCAGACCACAGGCGAAGTGGACGAAGCGATCGTAGGGGTTGCGCGCGAGGCCGAACGCATCGCGCCAGCGATCGCCGAGCGGGGTTTCGGAATAGGTGTAGTGCGCGCCGTAGGTGTGCAGGGCGAGAAAGAGCGCGAGCAGGGCGAGCGAGACGTCGGAGAAGACGAAGCGCCGCCAGCTCGCGGCGAGTGCAATCGCGGTCGCGAAGACGAGGACGTTCTCCAGCAGCCAGTCCGACGGATATTTGGGTTCGATCGCGCCGGCGACGACGACGCAGGCGCTCGCGGCGAGAATCCAGCGTCGCCGCGTGCTGCTGCGAACGAGGATGCCGCTCGCGGAGTGATGCGCTTCCACCGGCGACTACGCCGCCCGCAGGCCCGTCGTCTCCGGCAGCCCGAGGGCGAGATTCAGATTCTGGATCGCCGCGCCGGCCGCGCCCTTGCCGAGATTGTCGAGCACGGCCACCAGCAGCACGTGTCCCGCCGGATTCGGTAGTACGTGAAGATCGGTCCGGTTGGTGTCGTTGCAGGCGCGCGGGTCGAGGCTGCGTTCGTCCGCGGGCGGCGGGTCGGCGAGTGCGACGACGCGCACGAAGGATTCTCCGGCGTAGCGGCCGGCGAGTGCATCCCACACCTCTTTCCCGCTCGCACCCGGTGCGAGCATCGCGGCGTGAAGCGGAATCTCGATCCGCATGCCCGTCGCGAAGGGCCCGACGGCCGGAACGAACTGCGGCGCATGCACGAGGCCCGCGTGCCGCTGCATCTCGGCCACGTGCTTGTGCACGTGCCCGAGCGCGTACGGCGCCTCGAAGGGAAGGGCACGAAGCGCGCGCGCGGGATCTTCCCATTTCTCGATCAGCGCGCGTCCGCCGCCGCTGTAGCCCGAGAGCGCGTGGATCGCGATCGGTGCATCGGCCGGCAGCAGCCCGAGGTCGACCAGCGGTCGCAGCAGCAACACGACGCCGGTCGGATAACAACCGGGATTCGAGATCCGCGTGCTCCGGGCGATCGCGCGGCGCTGCTCGGGCGACAGCTCGGGCAGACCGTAGGCCCAGCCGTCGGCCACGCGATGCGCCGTGCTGGCATCGATCACGCGCGTGGCCGGGTTCTCGATCCAGCCGACGGCGTCGCGGGCCGCGTCGTCCGGCAGGCAGAGCACGACGGCGTCGGCCTCCCGGAGTCGAGCACGGCGCGCTTCCGGATCCTTGCGGGCGTCGTCGTCGAGCGTGAGCAGTGCGAGATCGTCGCGCCGTGCGAGCCAGTCACGGATGCGCAATCCGGTGGTACCGACGTGGCCATCGATGAAGACGCGAGGCTTGCCCATGCGCCGAGGGTGCCCGCGCGGAGCCCCCCTCGCCAGCCCGCGTGCTCAGTCCGTTGCGGCGAGAAAGCGCATCAGCGCGGGCAGCGAGAGCGCCATCAGATCGACCTCGGGGTCGAGGGACTCGCCGAGCGCAAAGAGGTGCGAGAGCGTGCGCGCGAAGAGCAGCAGGTCGTTCGGAAGCTGCAGGCCCGGCGTCTGCTGAAGCAATCGTTTGGCTTCGTCCTTCAACGCGAGCACCGCTCCGGCGCCGAGCGCGAGCGTCGCTCCCTCGCGGGCCACTCGCTCGAACATCGCGTGCAGCGCGGCGCGCACGCCCGGCTCTGCGCCCGGCGCGATCATCTGCAGCTCGTTCATTTGCGCGAGAAAGCCGTCGGCATCGCGTTGCAGCAGCGCGAAGATTCCCTTGCGCAGTCCGCGACGCAGCGCCGGCGAGAGACGGCGCGAGAGACCGAAGTCGACGAAGAGCACGCGCGGCGCGCGGGCCGCCGCGGGCTCGTCGATCACGAAGAGATTGCCGGGATGCGGATCGGCGTGAAACGACCCGTCGACGAAAACCTGCTTCGCGTAGGCGCGCGCGAGCACCTCCAGCACGTCGCACGGGCGCACGCCGCGCGCGTCGAGCGCGGCACGGTCGAGGATCGGGATCGCGGCGTGATACGCCATCGTCAGCACGCGGCTCGTGCAAAGCGCATCGATCATCGCGGGCACCACGACGCGCGGGTCTTCCGCGAGGTTCGCGGCGATCTCTCGCGCGATTCGTGCTTCGCGTTCGAAGTCGTATTCGTCGGCGATGCCGGTGGCGAACTCGTCGAAGAGCCGGGCCGCGTCGAGCGCGCCGAGGCGTCGCCGCACCGGGGGCCAGCAGAGGACGAGTCGAAGCGCGATCCGCAGCACGGCGAGGTCGGCGGGCAGGGCGGCCGCGAGGCCGGGGTGTTGCACCTTCATGGCGACCTCGCGCCCGTCGGCGAGCCGGGCGCGGTGCACCTGCGCGATCGATGCGGTGCCGAGTGGGATCGGATCGATCGAGGCGAACGCGCGCATGCGATCGCCGAGTTCGGCTTCGAGGGTTGCGCGGACACGAGCGAAGGGCAGAGGCGAGACGCGATCTGCGAGCGCTTCGAACGCGCTGCGTGCCTCCGCGGGCAGCACGTCGTAGCGCAGCGCGGCGAACTGTCCGGCCTTCACGAATGGGCCCTTGAGATCGCCGAGGAGCCGCGCGAGACGCGTCGCGGCACGCGCGCGCCGCCGCTCGCGCTGCGCCGCGATCTCGGCGCTCGAACCGGCGAGCTCGCGCCAGCGGCCGAGGGCTTCGAGCAACGCGGTCGCGATCAGCCAGCCGAGCAGCCGGCCCGCGGCTTCGATCCCGGTCGCTCGCAGGCTGAATCGCGTTTGCTCGCCCCGTCGTCCCACTGACAGAGAGGGGGAAGGCACGGCCAGCAGGTCGGGGGCTCCGCGCCGCGGCAAGGCGGGTTCGGAAGGCGGCGCATCCATCGTCGATTTGCCCTCCGTGATCGACCTTCCGCTTGACAACGCGAGCGGCCGTAGTTTAGAGAGGGATCGCCGTTTTGGGGGGAGAGATGCCGCTCCCCGCTCGTCGCCCAACGCTGTTCGGCCGGAGACGGTGCGAACCGTCGAGAAGGAGTGCTTCATGCGTTCGTTCGTGAGGAAGAAACTGTCGATGATCGGTGGTGCAGCGGTCGCTGCGCTCGCCCTCGCGACGCCGCTCGTGGCCCGCGCGGCCGAGGACGCGGGCACTGCCGCTCCCTCTTTCAAGGAAGGCGACGTCATCAGCCTCGACAAGGTCGAGTCGCTGAAGCCGTTCTTGCCTGCCGAGTTCTGGAACAACCGGGACTTCTTCTTTTACGAAGGCATGAAGCTCGAAATCGGGCCGTCGTTTCGAGACTACTCGCCGGCGCCCGAGTACACGGCGGCGACCGACAAGTTCAAGGGGCAGGCGAAGATCGGCGCCGACGAGGGCCTCGAGAACTACACGGCCGGCCAGCCGTTCCCGATCGACGGGATCAACTGCAAGGGCGACCCGCAGGCCGGCGTCAAGATCATGTGGAACTTCGACTACCAGTGGGAGGGCGACGGCTCCCAGACGAAGTACTTCTACTCCTACTGGGACCGCGGCGAGCAGTTGCCGCTCTATTACCAGGGCACGTCGAAGACGATCCTGCTCGCCCACCGCGTCGAGAAAGAGTATCTCGACGATCCGGATCTGAAGGGCGACATGTTCCGCGGCGAGAAGCGGAAGCTGGCCTTCGGCATCGAAGTCGAGGCGCCGTTCGATGCGCGTGGCATCGCGCTCATGACCTATCGCTACAAGTCGTCCGACGGTGTGCGCGATCAGGCGAAGAACGATGACACCTGGGTCTACGTGCCGACGCTGCGCCGCGTGCGTCGCATTTCGAGCGCGCAGCGCACCGACTCCGTGTCGGGCACCGACTTCACCTTCGACGACCTGCGCGGCTTCGCCGGCATCGTGCCGCAGTACACGTGGCAGTGCCTCGGCGAGATGGACATCATCGCGCCCGTCAACAGCAAGGTGAAGGCGTATCCGTTCTCGAAGGACCACAACTTCGGGCCTTATGGTCTCTCCTACGCCGACGATCGCTGGGAGCTGCGAAAGGCGGTGAAGGTGCGGATGACGCCGAAGAACAAGGATCATCCGTATCACCACAAGGACATCTACATCGACAAGCAGTCGATGAAGGCGCTCTACTCCTTCGCCTACGACCAGAAGGAAGAGCTCTGGAAGATCATCTGGCACAACGGTCGCTGGAGCGAAGACGATCCGGCGTACTACTCGGGCTGGGAAGGCGTGGCGAAGCCGCGCGACCTGACGGGCGTGAGCGACACGATCGTCAACGTCCAGACCGGTACCGGCAACCGAATCGAGTTCTGGGACAAGAACGGGATGCCGCTGGCCAACAAGGGCAAGACCCGGCGTTACATCGACGTCGGACGCCTCACGATGGGGCGCTAGTCGGAGGCGACGACCGGCACACTCGGGGCCGGGGCGCTGCGCAGGCAGCGCCCCGGTTTCCGTTCGGTGGACCGGCGAGCGTGCGGGACGAAGTCGGCAGGGACGAGGTCGAAGCCGCCGCGAGACCGCGGGAAACACGCAGTCGAGCGGGTTCAGCCCGGCCGGTGGTTTGAATCGGAGGCTCGGCTTCGGACGTCCGAAATCGAGCGGTTGATGTTTGCGGTGTCTCGAGATTCGAGGAGTGCGTCCATGGTCTCGTCCCCCCTCGCCCGTGTCGGCGCGTTGCTGCTCGGAGTCGCGTCCGTCCTCACTCTTTCTGCGTGCCACGACGTTCGACTGACGTCGAAGTCCTCGGGCACGAGCATCGGCATCTACGACGATCTCTACGCGGTCTCGCCGGTCGACGCGAACACGATCCTCGTCGGGGGCTACTACGGCACGATCTATCGCTCGATCGACGGCGGCGAAACCTGGCTGAAGTCGCCGACCGGAACCCATCGATCGATCTACGACGTCTCGATGGCGAACGCGCAGGCCGGCTGGGCCGTGGGTCAGAGCGGCCTCGTGCTGCGTACGACCGACGGCGGTGCGAGCTGGCAGCCTCAGCGCAACGTGAAAGAAGACGAGGGCGCGCAGCTCTTCTCCGTGCACGCGATCGACGCGAACACCGCCTGGGCCGTCGGCGAATGGGGCTCTCGGATCTTCACCGACGACGGCGGCACCACCTGGCAGGATTTTTCGCTGCTGATCACGGAGGCGCATCCGCAGTTCGTCTGGCTGGCGCCTCCCGATCAGGCGCGCGTGCGTGCGGGCCAGAAGGTGTATGAGGACGTCAGCCTGAACGATGTCGTCTGCGCGCCGGCACCGAGCGAGAACTGCTGGATCGCGGGCGAGTTCGGTTACATCTTTTACAGCACGACCGAAGGTCGCGAGTGGACGCGCGGCACCATCGTCGGTGAGATCGAGCCGCAGCCGGTGCCGGTCGCGTACAACGAAACCGACATTTCCGAAGCAGCGATCGAGCAGCTCCGCGCCTTCGCGAAGCGGATCGAAGGCGAGTCGCATCTGAACGTCGAGATCGAGCCGATGGCGAGCGCGCGCGAGGTCGCCGAGTTCGGCAAGGCCGACGATCCGAGCCCGCTCTTCGAGATCCTCGACGCCCGCAAGACGGCCGTCCGGGGGGTGATCGAAGAGGCCGGCATTCTCTCCGACCGAATCCGCGAGCGCGGCTCGCCGCCCTGGGACTATCAGGACTTCCTCAAGGACGACCCCGGCTTTCTCGACCGCTATCTGAAGGGGCGGATCTCGGCGGCACCCGTGATCCAGGTGCGCGTCGCCCAGAACCCGTATTTGTTCTCGATCGATTTCGAGGGACTGCAGCACGGGTACATCGCCGCGCTCGGCGGTTTGATTCTGCGGACCGCGGACGGGGGACAGACCTGGACCTACCAGCGCACGGCGCGGCGGCAGGCGCTCTTCGGGATCGGTCTTGGCAAATCGCGCCAGATCGCGGTTGGTGAGAAGGGCTTCATCCAGGTCTCGACCAACGGCGGACAAAGCTGGGAGACACCGAAGGTTGGATTCCCTCCCATCTTCCTGTTCATGAGAGATGTGGCCTTCACCGCGGACCGGTCTGCGGGCTTCATCGTGGGACAGTCCGGCACGGTCTTGCGCTCTCGTGACGACGGCGCCACGTGGAAGCAGGTGCTGCCGCAGGCACAGATCACGGCGTCGGCCGGCGACTAGCCGGCGCCAGACAGGGGCAAGCGCCCACGCGCACCGCAGCGGTAAGACGGGTGCAGGCGCGCGCCTCAAGGCCTCGAAGGGACTCGCCGATCGGGTCGGGGATGGACCGGCAAGCCCGAATCCCTGCGCCGGCTCTCGCGGGGTATGCGAGATGACGGAGTGCTCGCGGCCTCCGCGCGTTCTGATCGTCGACGACAGCCGTTTCGAACAGGAGCGGATGGCGGAGGCGCTGGCGCCCGTCGCACGCACCGAAGCCGCCGGCTCGGCGGATGAAGCGCTGGATGCGCTGCGCCGCGAATCGGCCGACCTCGTGCTGGCCGATCTCGTGCTCGGCGGACCGACCGGCCTCGATCTGCTGGCGAGTGTCCGGCGCGAGCAACCGGGAACGGACTTCGTGCTGGTGACCGGCAACCCGTCGATCGAGAGCGCGGTCGAGGCCCTGCGCATGGGGGCCAGCGACTATCTGCGCAAGCCCGTCGATCCCGAGGAACTGCGGCTCGTGGTCGAACGCGTGCTCGCGGCGCGACGCATCGTCTCCGAGAATCTTCGCCTGCGTGACGAACTCGCGACCATCGAGGCGTGTCGTGCGCTGACGCCGTGCCTCGAGCCCGGCGAGGTCTACGCCGTCGCGCTCGATCTCCTGTTGCGGACGCTGTCGCGCTATCGCGGGCTCGCGCTCTTCCGGCGGCTGCCGTTCGCGGGTTCCGATGGCGCGGTCTTTCGCGGCTTCGCCGAAAGCGAAACGAGTCGTCTGCGTGAACTGCTCGCGCAGGACAAGCCGTTCGATCTCGAAGCGCCTTCGCCCGTGGGTCTGATCGCGAGCGGGCCACTTCACGAAGCGCTGCTTTCCGCGCAGGTGCGTGTGGGCCCGGTGCTCTCCGTGTCGCTTCGCGGGCGCGATGGCGAAGCCGGCATGGTCTTCGTGCTCGAAGACGATCGTCCGTTCGACGATGCCGAGCTCGCGCGCGTGCGCATCGTCGCCGGACACGCCGAACTCGCGCTCGCCAACGCCGAGCGCTATGCGCGCGCGAAAGAACGCGCGTTCATCGACGACTGCACCGAGGTCTACAACGCTCGCTACCTGCTGACCGCGCTCGACCACGAGGTGCGGCGTGCCGAGCGCTACGGGGCGCCGCTCTCGGTTCTCTTCATCGATCTCGATCGTTTCAAACTGGTCAACGATCGGCACGGTCATCTGGTGGGCTCGCGCGCGTTGCGCCAGCTCTCGCAGGTGATCCTGCAATGCGTTCGGCAGGTCGACACGCTGGCTCGCTACGGCGGTGACGAGTTCACGGTGGTGCTCGTCGACACGGGATTCGACATGGCGCAGAAGGTCGCCGAACGCATCCGGCGCGCGGTCGAGGACACGCCGTTCGATGCCGGGCGTGGCGGCTCGCTGCGCCTGACCTGCAGCGTCGGGCTCGCCACGTATCCCGAACACGGCCGCACGCGCGAGCAGTTGCTCGATCTCTCGGACAAGGCGATGTACCGGGCGAAGTCGAACGGGCGAAATCGGGTCTGCACGGCCGAAGAATTGTGAGGCGCGACGTGCGCGAATCGCGCGCACGCCGAAGTTCGGGCACGAGCGCGGTGCGGTTGCGCGTGACCTGCGCTTCGCTGCGCGCGCGGCCAGCCGGTCGCGCACCGCTGTGCTATCCCCGGCGCGATTCGAGGGGGTGCTGATTGTCCGAGTCGACGTCTTCGAGCGCCGCGCCGCAACTCGACGGTCTCGGTGCCCTGCGCCGTACTCACTACTGCGGACAGGTCGATGCGAGCCTCGTCGGCCGCGAAGTCGTGCTGGCGGGGTGGGTGCACCGGCGCCGCGATCACGGCGGCGTCGTCTTCATCGATCTGCGCGATCGCGAAGGCCTGGTGCAGGTCGTCTTCAAACCCGAAGAGGCGCCGGACGCGCACGCGCGAGCGGGCGAGGCGCGCAGCGAGTGGGTGCTCTGCGTGCGCGGCACCGTCGAGCGACGCTCGGCCGAGACGGTGAATCCGAAGCTGCCGACGGGCGAGATCGAAGTCTGCGCAGCCGAGCTGCGTTTGCTCAACGCCGCGACGCCGCCGCCATTCGCGATCGAAGAAGATTCCGGCGCCGAAGAGATGGTGCGGCTTCGGCATCGGCTCCACGATCTTCGCCGGCCGCCGCTTCAGCGCGCGCTGCGCGTGCGACACGCACTCTATCAATCCACGAGAAGTGCGCTGACGGAACACGGGTTCCTCGAGATCGAGACGCCGATTCTCGCGCGGGCGACGCCGGAAGGCGCACGCGATTTTCTGGTGCCGAGCCGGCTGCAGCCCGGGCAGTTCTACGCCCTGCCGCAGTCGCCGCAGATCCTCAAGCAGCTGCTGATGATCGCCGGGTTCGACCGATACTTTCAGATCGCACGCTGCTTTCGCGACGAAGACCTGCGCGCCGACCGGCAGCTCGAGTTCACGCAAATCGATCTCGAAATGTCGTTCGTCGGGGTCGAGGACGTGCTCGCCGTGCTCGAGGAAGTGGTCGTGCGTGCGTGGCGGGACACGATCGGCGTCGAGCTCCCGCGACCGTTTCCGCGTCTTTCCTGGGCGGAGGCGATGGCGCGCTACGGCTCGGACAAACCGGACGTGCGCGTGCTGCTCGAGCTCGTCGATCTGAGCGACGTCTTTCGCGCGACGCAGCTTCGTGCCTTCGCATCGACGGTGGAGAAGGGCGGCATCGTCAAGTGTCTGCCGATTCACGACGCCGCCGAGCTCTCGCGGGGCGAGATCGATCGCCTCGAAGCGTTCGTCAAGAAAGAACTCGGCGGCCGCGGGCTGGCGTGGGTTCGGGTGAGCGAAGACGGAAGCTGGCAGTCGCCGATCGCGAAGTTTCTGTCGGACGACGAACGGCGCGCGATCACCGAGCGCACGAAGGCGCGTGCGGGCAGCGTGATCTTCTTCGCGGCGGACGAAGCGCCGAAGGCGAACGCGATCCTCGGTCGTTTGCGCACCGATCTCGGGCGGCGTCTCGGGCGCGTCGATGGACGAGACTGGGCGCCGCTGCTGGTGCTCAACTTCCCGGTCTTCGAGCGGGACGAAGAGGGGCGGCTCACCTACATGCACATGCCGTTCGTGGCGCCCGAGGAATCCGATCTTCCGCTGCTGGAGACCGATCCCGAACGCGTGCGCGGAACCCACTACGACGTCGTGATGAACGGAATCGAACTCGGTTCCGGCAGCCTGCGCAATCACCGCGCCGACGTGCAGCGTCGGATTCTCGCGCTGCTCGGATACTCGGCGGAGCAAATGGAGGCGCGCTTCGGATTCATGCTCGGCGCGCTCGAACAGGGGGCTCCGCCGCACGGCGGATTCGCCTTCGGTTTCGACCGGCTGGTGATGTTGCTCTCGAACGCGGAAAGCCTGCGCGACGTGATCGCGTTTCCGAAGACGCAGCGTGGACAGGATCTGTTGTTCGAGGCGCCGTCGGACGTCGAGCGCGCGCAGCTCGACGAGCTGTCGATCGCCCGAATCGAACGGGAGGACGCATGACGCCCGCGGTGAAAGCGATCGCCCTGTTGATGGCCGCATCGATCGCGCGCCATGCCTCGACTCCGGACGTTTCCTCGCACGCGAGCCCGCGCATCCACACCGTGCGCGCGGGCGAGACCCTGTGGACGATCGCGGCCGCACGCGTGGGCGACGGGTCGCGCTGGCCGGCGCTCTACCGCGCGAACCGGGACCAGATTCGCGATCCCTCGCTGCTTCATCCGGGACAGCGGCTCGAGATTCCCTCCCTCGCCGCAACGGGGGCCGACGAAGCGGACGCGGCGCGCCCCGCAGCGCCTGCAAACCGCCTCTAACGGCCGTGGCAACGCTCTGCGGGATGAGATAAATCCCCGGCACCATGCCGACTTCCCACACGCCGCTGCCCCCTCCGGGAGGGCAGAAGATCACGTCCGATGCGACCGGTCGACCGGTCGTTCCCGATCACCCCGTACTCCCGTTCATCGAGGGCGACGGAACGGGGCCCGACATCTGGCGCGCCTCGGTGCGCGTGTTCGACGCCGCGGTCGCGAAGGCGTACGGCGGAAAACGCAAGGTGGCCTGGCTCGAGGTGCTGGCGGGGGAAAAGGCCTTTCAGCAGACGGGCAACTGGCTGCCCGACGAGACCCTCGCTGCGTTTCGTGAATACCGGGTCGGGATCAAAGGGCCGCTGACCACACCGATCGGCGGTGGGATTCGAAGTCTCAACGTGGCGCTGCGCCAGATTCTCGATCTCTACGTCTGCCTGCGGCCCGTGCGCTGGTTCGAAGGCGTTCCGTCGCCGGTCAAACGGCCCGATCTCGTCGACATGGTGATCTTCCGCGAGAACACGGAAGACATCTACGCGGGCCTCGAATGGCCGGCGGGTTCGCCCGAGGTGAAGAAGATCCTCGAGTTCGTGAAGCGCGAGTTCCCGAAAGAGTTCGGCAAGGTTCGATTCCCGGACAGCGCGGGCGTCGGCCTCAAGCCGGTCTCGCGCGAAGGCACGGAACGGCTCGTGCGCGCGGCACTCGACTACGCGATCGCGCAGGGGCGCAAGAGCGTCACGCTCGTGCACAAGGGCAACATCATGAAGTTCACCGAGGGTGCGTTCCGCGACTGGGGCTACGACCTGGTCAAGCGTGAATACGCGGGGCGTGCGATCGGCTGGGACGACTGCGGCGGCCGGCCGCCGGCCGGGCAGGTGCTGGTGAAGGACTCGATCGCCGACATCACGCTGCAGCAGGTGCTGACGCGGCCTGACGAGTTCGACGTGATCGCCACGCTGAACCTGAACGGGGACTATCTCTCCGACGCCCTCGCGGCACAGGTCGGGGGCATCGGAATCGCACCCGGTGCGAACATCAACTACACGACGGGGCACGGCATCTTCGAGGCGACGCACGGAACGGCGCCGAAGTACGCCAATCAGGACAAGGTGAATCCGAGCTCGGTGCTGCTCTCGGGCGTGATGATGTTCGAGTATCTCGGCTGGGACGAGGTCGCGAAGAGCATCGAACGCGCGATCTCGCGCAGCATCGCGGCGAAGACGGTGACGTACGACTTCCATCGGCTGATGGAAGGCGCGACGCTCGTCTCCTGCAGCGGCTTCGCCGACGCCATCATCTCCAATCTCTGACGCGGGCCGCGCGCCCGCGAAATTCCGGGGGAAGACCATGCGCAAGAAGATCGCGCTGATCGGGGGCGGCAACATCGGTGGCGTGCTCGCCGAGCTGATTGCCTATCGAGAACTCGGCGACGTCGTTCTCTTCGACGTGGTCGAAGGCCTGCCCCAGGGCAAGGCGCTGGACATCGCCGAGGGGGCTCCGCTCGCAGGCGCGGACGCGAAGGTGACGGGCACCAATCGCTACGAAGACATCGCGGGCGCCGATCTCGTGATCATCACCGCCGGGCTCGCCCGCAAGCCCGGCATGTCGCGCGACGATCTGCTGGCGAAGAACCTCGAGATCATGAAGAGCGTGGCGCAGGGCGTGAAGCAGAACGCGCCGAATGCCCACGTGATCGTGATCTCGAATCCGCTCGACGCGATGGTGTACACGTTCAAGCAGGTGTCCGGCTTCCCGAAGAATCGCGTGGTCGGCATGGCCGGCGTCCTCGATTCGACGCGATTCCGCA
Organism: uncultured Myxococcaceae bacterium; assembly: GCA_964505355.1. GTDB lineage: Bacteria > Myxococcota_A > UBA9160 > UBA9160 > UBA9160 > CAZDHU01. The sequence goes on from CAZDHU010000258.1 coordinate 15,807, forward strand.
CCTTCGTCGCCTGGGAACTCGGCGTTTCGGTCGAAGACGTGCAGGCGCTGGTGCTCGGCGGGCACGGCGACACGATGGTGCCGCTGCCGCGCTACACGACGGTGGCCGGCATTCCCGTCACTCAGTTGATCTCGAAAGAGAAGCTCGACGCGATCGGCGTGCGGACGCAGAACGCCGGCGGCGAGGTGGTGAACCTGCTCAAGACCGGGTCGGCCTTCGTCTCGCCCGCGGCGAGTGCGATCGAGATGGCCGAGTCGATTCTCAAGGACAAGAAGCGCGTGCTGGCCTGTGCGTGCTGGCTCGACGGCGAATACGGCGTCCGGGGCGTCTACGTCGGCGTGCCCTGCGTGCTCGGCGCGGGCGGCGTCGAGAAGGTGCTCGAGATCGAGTTGAACGCCGACGAGCGCAAACTCTTCGACGCTTCACTCGAACACGTCCGCAGCCTCGTCGCGCAGATCAATCTGTAGGCGAGACCGCCGGGCGCGTTCGCGCCGGCGAGCGGAGCGAGGGCAGCGACGCGAGCGGAGCGATCCGCAGGTGAATGGGACGCAAGCGGGAGCGCGCAGCGAGCCGCGGGCGAACGGAGCACGTGGGAATGAACGTTCATGAATATCAGGCCAAGGCACTGCTCCGGCAGTTCGGTGTGGCCGTTCCCGAAGGACGCCTCGCGACGACGCCGGCCGAGGCGGAGGATGCCGCGCGTGCGCTCGACGCGGACGTCGTCGTCGTGAAGGCGCAGGTGCACGCAGGCGGTCGTGGCAAAGCGGGCGGAATCAAACTCGCGAAGTCGCCCGCCGAGGCGAAGAAGGTCGCGAGCGAGATCCTCGGCATGACCCTGCGTTCGCATCAGACGGGGCCCGAGGGCAAGGTCGTGCACAAGGTCTACGTCGAGGCCGGCAGCGAGATCGCACGCGAGCTCTACCTCGCCCTCCTGCTCGATCGCGCGACCGAGAAGTTCGCGGTGATCGCCTCCACGGAAGGCGGAATGGACATCGAGGAGGTGGCGGCACGCACGCCCGAAAAGATTCTCACCGTCCACGTCGACCCGAACGTCGGCCTGATGCCGCACCAGGCGCGTCGCGTCGGATTCTGGCTGGGTCTCGACGCTGCGCAGGTGAAGAAGCTCGAACCGCTGCTCGCCGGCTTGTATCGCCTCTTCGTCGAAAAGGACGCGTCGCTCGTCGAAGTGAATCCGCTGGTCGTGACGGAGGGGGGCGAACTGCTCGCACTCGACGCGAAGGTGAACTTCGACGACAACGCGCTCTACCGGCAGGTCGACGTGCGCGATCTGCGGGATCCCGACGAAGAAGATCCGCGCGAGCGCGAGGCCAAAGAGATCGACCTCGCCTACGTCGGTCTCGACGGCGACATCGGCTGCATGGTCAACGGTGCCGGGCTCGCGATGGCGACGCTCGACATGATTCAGGTCTGCGGCGGTTCGCCGGCGAACTTTCTCGACGCCGGCGGCAGCGCGGACAAAGAAAAGGTGAAGCAGGCGTTCAAACTGATCCTGCGCGACCCGAAGGTGAAAGCGATTCTCGTCAACATCTTCGGCGGCATCGTGCGCTGCGACCTGATCGCGGAAGGCGTGGTCGCGGCCGCCGGCGAGCTGGGCGTGAAGGTGCCGCTCGTGGTGCGGCTGCAGGGCAACAACGCGGCTCGGGGTCGCGAGATTCTCGGCGCCTCCGGACTCGACATCACACCGGCCGAGACGCTGCGCGAGGCCGGTGAAAAGGCCGTCGCCGCCGCGCGCGGATCGAAGTAGAGCGGGGAGAACGAGGTGGCGATTCTCTGCGACAGGACGACGAAACTGCTGGTGCAGGGCCTCGGCAAGACCGGCCTGATGCACGCGAAGGCATCGATCGAATACGGGACGCAGGTGGTGGCCGGCGTGGCGCCGGGCAAGGGCGGGACGATCGTCGAAGGGATTCCCGTCTTCGACACCGTGCGCCAGGCCTGTGAGGCCACCGGCGCGAATGCCTCCGTGATCTTCGTGCCGCCGCCGGGTGCCGCGGACGCGATCCTCGAAGCGGCCGACGCGGGCATCGGACTCGCGGTGTGCATCACCGAAGGGATTCCCGTACTCGACATGGCGCGCGCGAAGAACGCGCTGCGCGGCGGTTCGATGCGTTTGCTGGGGCCGAACTGCCCGGGGGTGGTGACGCCGGGCCAGTGTCGGATCGGCATCATGCCGGCGCAGATCACGCGCCCCGGGCCGGTCGGGGTCGTCTCGCGATCGGGCACGCTGACCTACGAGGCCGTCGACCAGCTTTCTCGACTCGGGATCGGGCAGTCGAGCTGTGTCGGAATCGGCGGCGATCCCGTGATCGGTACTTCGTTCGTCGATGCGCTCGCGCTCTTCGAGGCCGATCCCGAAACGAAAGCCGTGGTGATGATCGGTGAGATCGGCGGCAACGCCGAGGAAACGGCGGCCGAGTTCGTGAAGGCGCAGATGACGAAGCCGGTGGTCGCGTTCATCGCTGGCCAGAATGCACCGCCCGGAAAGCGCATGGGGCACGCCGGCGCGATCATCTCCGGCGGTAAGGGACGGGCGTCCGACAAGATCGAGGCGCTCGAACGCTGCGGCGTGCGGGTGTCGCGTTCGCCGGCCGAAATCGGCGAGACGCTCGCAAAGCGGGTGCCCGGCCTCGCCGGCTGAGACGACCGCTCGAACCGCGCTCAGCCGGTCGAGCCGCTCCTTGCGGATGCCTCCGGGACGGACTGGGGTTCCGCTCTGCGGAACTGCGCGGCGACAACGCCTCTCTGGCTCCCGTAGACTGCCTGCGGCGGATGCCACGTCGGCCGACGAGGGCCGACGAACACCACCTGCCCTGATTCGAACCGGCCGTCGCGAGGAGCGTTCGGGCTCCGCCGCCGCCGCGTTCAGGGAATCCGCTCCACGTCGACGCGTACCGCGCGATCGGCCGGAATCGGTTGCCAGGAAAAGACGCGGTACTGCAGGTGCCCGTAGCCGCCCACCAGGCCGAGATGCTTGACGTGCCCGGCTTCGAGATCCGACTGGCTGTTCCAGTTTTCGTGCATGTAGGGCTCGAATCCGTTGTAGAGGATCGCCTGCCCGGGGCGGCAGGCGGCCGACACCTTCGCTGCGAGCCGGCACTCTCCGTCGTTGCTGACCAGCCGCACCTGCTCGCCGTTCGAAATCCCGAGATCCTTCGCATCGCGGTCGTTCAAAAAGACGAACGGTTCGCCGCGATGGGTGTTGAGGATGACGTTGTTGGTCATGTTCATGGAGTGGATGCTCCAGCGATTGTGTCCGCTGGTGAGCTGGAAGCGACGCCCCCTGCCGCCGTGATTCGGCGGCTCCTTGTGGGTGGGCAGTTCTTCGCCGGCTTCGAGGAACCACTCGTGATCGATGTAGTACTGCGCGCGCCGCACCAGCGTGTCGTAGGGAACCTTGTCTTCCGTGTGCCAGCGCATCGGCGTGTGCACTTCGTCCGGTCGTAGCGTCGACGCCTGCGATACGCCGTGGCCGATCATGCCCCAGCCGGTGAATCGCACCTGACCCTTCTCTCTCAGCGTGTCGAGCGTGGTTCCCTTCGGCAGCACCCCGTAGACCGCCATGTCGCGCACGTTTTCGTCGAAGCGCTTTTCTTCCTCGCGCACGGCGCCGCCGAGGGTCGCGCGTGCCATCAGGTGTTCGAGGCTGCGCACGTTGCCCTTGCGGTCGACGAACTCCTTCATGCCTCGCGCGGCCGCACGGGTCTCGATCGCTTCCAGCAGCCGAAGTCCGATCTCGACGTCCGGCAACGAGTCGCCGGCGGGCGGCGTTGCGCGATCGCAGAGCACGTAGTTCAGGTGGTGTACGGACGGCATGCTGTTGCCGAGCTTCTCGTAGTGCTGCGCGGCGGGCAGGATGAAGTCGGAGTAGAGGCCGGTCGTCGTGATCCGGTGGTCGACCGAAACGATCAGCTTCAGCTTCGGCCAGATCGACTTCAGCAGCAGCGTTCGGCCGCCGCGCTGGCGGCGCAGCAGGTTCCCGCCCGCTTCGAAGAGCACGCGCGGCTCGACCGTTTCGTAGGCCTTCGCGTAGCTCGGATCCCACCAGCCCTTCTCGACCGCTTCGCGCAGGTATTCGCCGAAGGATCGCTTCATCGACGGATCGTTGTTCTCGGGATCGTTCCAGCGTTCCTTGTATCCGAACTGGTGATACCAGAGGAAGGCGGGCGGCATGGTATTGCCGAGGCCACCGATCTCGACCGCGCGTTCGGCCACGCGGTTCTGAATCATCTCGCTGGTCATCGACGGATCGCTCGCCGCGGCCATGCGTCGCATCGCGATCATGCCCGAGATCAAACGCTGCGCTTCTTCCTGCCCGGGCCCCGCCTTGCGGTGCATCAGCGAGTTGCCGTCGAGCCCGATCACCGCCCACGAGCGCGTGCCCGTACCCTTCTTTCCCCAGTTTCCTGTCAGTCCGAGCAGCAGCGCCATCGCGCGTTCCATCAGGTCGCCGTGGTAGTACTTGCCCGAGTTCCAGCCGATGAAGATCTTGGTGCGTCGGGTCGCCACCTTTCGCGCCAGCGTGCGGATGTTCTCGGGGTTCACCTCGCAGATCGCGGCCGCCTTCTCGGGCGTGTAGTCCTCGAGATGACGGCGCAGACGCGCGAAGACTGGCTCGACCTCGACCGTGCGGCCGTCGACGAGCACGACCGAAAAGCGGCCTTCGAGCGCGGGCTCGACGCCGGTCGTCGCGAGCGTGTGTCGCGGCGCGGGCGCGAGCGTTCCGGTCAGCGTGTCCCACCAGAAGAACTGATCCTCGCGATCGCCGGCCTGCACGTCGGGGCCGCGCAGGAAGCGCTGCGTGTCGGTTCGGACCAGCAGCGGCAGATCGGTCTGCTCCAGCACGAACTGCTTCTGGTACAGGCCGCCGTCGATGATCACCTTGCACATCGCGAGCGCGAGCGCGGCATCCGACCCGATCTTGACCGGCAGGTGATAGTCGGCGTGAATCGCCGAGGGGCTGAAGTCCGGCGCGATGGTGACGACTTCGCCGCCGTTGTATCGAGACTCTGCGACGTAGTGATACCAGTGAATGTTCGTGTAGACGGGATTCGCA
>CAZDHU010000259.1:0-5348 GCA_964505355.1 uncultured Myxococcaceae bacterium
CTCGCGATTGACGTCGGCCAGCACGAGGCGAGCGCCCTCGCCGGCGAGCCGCCGGGCCGTGGCCGCCCCGCTGCCGGAGGCTCCGCCAGTGATGATTCCGACCTGCCCATCGAATCGACCTGTCATTTTGGCCTCCAGAGAGCGCGTTTTTGCGACCTAGGCACCCTAGACCCATCGAAGTTCCCGCGTCAAACGGGTACTTCTTGGCATCCCGGCGCGGATCGAGGTAGAGTTGGTCTCGAGAATCGCAATTTTCGGAAATTCGACTCGAGAGCGAGAGACCCAGGGAGGCCAAAGTTGACCAAGAAAGTACCGACTGGCGGTGAGGTTCTCGTCCGCTGTCTGGAAAGAGAGGGGGTCGAGTACATTTTCGGCCTCTCCGGCGGTGCCGCCCTGCCAATTTTCGACGCTCTGGTCGATTCCAAGATCAAGTTGATCCTGACGCGCCACGAACAAGGCGCCACCCACATGGCCGACGGCTACGCCCGCGCCACGGGCCGGCCGGGTGTGGTGCTGGTGACGTCGGGCCCTGGCGCGACGAACACGGTCACGGGGCTCCTCACCGCGCAGATGGACTCGGCCCCGATCATCGTGATCTGCGGCCAGACGATCTCGCCGATGCTCGGGAAGGACGCGTTCCAGGAAGCCGACGTCACCGGCATCACCTATCCGGTGGTGAAGCACTCCTACCTGGTGAAGGACTCCGCCGACATCCCGCGTGTGATCCGCGAGTCGTTCTACCTGGCGACCTCGGGTCGCCCGGGGCCGGTGCTGATCGATCTGCCGAAGGACATCGGCCAGGGACCGTGCACCGCGCCGTTCACCGACGTGCTCGACCTCCCGGGCTACCCCGTTCCGGGTCGCGGCTATCCGCACCGGATCGCCGAGGCCGCGCGCTACCTGCGCGAGGCGAAGCGGCCGGTGCTGTACGTCGGTCACGGCGCGGTGATCTCGGACGCGGGCAAGGCGATCACCGCGCTCGCCGAGAAGCTGCGCGCGCCGGTCGTGAATACGCTGCTCGGCAAGGGCGCGGTCGACGAATCGCACCCGCTCCATCTGGGCATGTTCGGCATGCACGGCACCGCGTACGCGAACAAGGCGGTGGTCGACTGCGACTTGATCATGTCGATCGGTGGCCGCTGGGACGATCGCATCACCGGACGGGTCTCGGACTTCTGCAAGCGTGCAGTGAAGATCCACGTCGACATCGACCCGGCGGAGTTCGGCAAGATCATCCGGCCCGACGTCGCGATCCTCGGCGACGCGCGGCTCGTGATCGAGGATCTCGTGCCTCAGGTCGAGATGGCCGACACTGCGGCGTGGCTGGCGCAGATCGCTCGCTGGCGGAAGCAGTTCCCGCTCAAGTACCCCAAGCAGGGGGGATTGCGCGCGCAGCACGTGCTCGACCGGCTGAACGAGATCACCAAGGGCGAGGCGATCCTCACCACCGACGTCGGCCAGCACCAGATGTGGGCCGCGCAGTTCTGCCTGACCCGCAGCAACCGCACCTGGCTCTCGAGCGGCGGCGCCGGAACGATGGGCTTCGGCTTTCCGGCGGCGATCGGCGCGCAGTTCGCGCACCCGAAGAAGAAAGTCTGGGCGATCGTGGGTGACGGCGGCTTTCAGATGACCTGCATGGAGCTCGCGACGGCGTGCGTGAACAAGCTCCCCGTGAAGTGCCTGATCATCAACAACAACTATCTCGGAATGATCCGGCAGTGGCAGGACATGTTCTACGACAATCGCCTGTCCGGCGCGGACCTCGAGGGCAATCCCGACTTCGTGAAGCTCGCGCAGGCGTACGGCGCGAAGGGCCTGCGCATCCGCCGGCCCGCCGACATCGATCGCGTACTTCGCGAGGCGCAGGCCTGGGACGAGGGACCGTGCATCGTCGTCGCCGAGGTCGTGAAGGAGGACAACGTCTTCCCGATGATCCCGGCCGGCGCGGCGCTGTCCGAGATGCTGATCGAGAAGCCCAAGCACCGGCTCGAGAAGCCGTCGGGGAGCACCTGAGATGGCAGCAGCGGTCGCGCTGATTCCACCGATCGCGTCGGCGCCGAAGCCGAACGTGCACACGATCTCGCTGTTCGTGAACAACAAGCCGGGCGTGCTGGTGCGCGTCTCGCTGGTGTTCTCCCGACGGGGCTTCAACATCGAGAGCCTCGTCGTGTCGGCGGGTGCGGAAGGCCGCTTCTCGCGCATGACGATCGTCTGCTCGGGCAACGCCGACGATCTGGGCCAGATCATCAAGCAGCTCGCGAAGCTGGTCGACGTCGTCCACGCGATCGACCACACCGGCGACGAGAGCTACGAGACCGAGATCGCGCTGGTGAAGCTGTTCGCGCCGCTCGACAGCCGCACGCAGATCCTGCAGATCGCGGAGCACTTCAAGGCCAAGGTCGTCGACTACGGCTCGGACTCGCTGATCCTGCAGGTGCACGGGCCGAGCGAGAAGCTGGACGCCTTCATCGACCTGCTGCGGCCGTTCAAGCTCGCGGAGCTGGTGCGCTCCGGGAAGCTCCTGATGGCGCGCGGGATGCGCGTCACCTAGCGCCTCCGTCCTAGAGCAGCGTGTAGAGAATCGCGGCGAGCACGCCGTACGAAACACCGAACACCGAAACGGTCAGCACGGTCGCGGTCAGATCGTCGAAGTGGGTCATCCCGGTTCTCCTCGTGTCGCGCGTTGCGACCACTCGGAGAATGCGGCCGGAGGAGCGGCCGGGCTGTGAAGGGCTTCATACGCGGAGCGGGATTTCCTAGCGCCCCAGGACGAGCGGCCCGAGCACGCTGACCACGGCGACGATCACGACCACGCCCACGACGTCTAGCACGATGCCGTGGCGGATCATGCGGCCCAGGGGGATTCGCCCCGAGCCGTAGACGATCGCGTTGCAGGGCGTCGAAACCGGCAGCATGAAGCCGAGCGACGCGCCCATCGTCGCGCCGAGCGCGGGCAGCACCGGGTCGATCCCCGCCGACTGCGCGAACGCGATCACGACCGGCACGACCATGTTCGCCGACGCGGTGTTGCTGGTCGTCTCGGAGAGCACCGCCGCGAGCGCGGTCGAGAGCGCGAGCAGCCCGAACGCCGACTGCACGCCGAGCAGGTCCGTGAGCGAGCGCCCGAGGGCCTCCGCCAGGCCCGTCTTGAACGCGAGCGTGCCGAGCGCGATGCCGCCGCCGTACAGGAAGACGATCCACCAGTCGATCCGCACGGCTTCGCGCCACGGCAGCGTGAACTCGTGGCGCGAGAGGTCCGTGGGCAGCAGGAAGAGCAGGCCGGCGCCGAGCAGTGCGACCACGCCCTCGGGCAGGTGCGTGACGAGCGCCTGGTACGTCGGCGAGGCCTGCCCGGCGACGAGCGCGACTCCGCCCGGAAGCAGCCAGAAGAAGACGGTGGCCGCGAAGGCGAACAGCGTGTTCTTCTCGCCGCGCGACCACGGTCCGAGCTGCGCGCGCTCGCTTCGGATCAGCTCCGTGACGCCGGGAAGCCGCGTCGTGCGCGGCACGCCCGCGCGCGACAGATCGAGCAGCGCCGCGCTGATCAGGAGCGCGGTCACGGGCACGCCGAGCGCCATCCACGAGAAGAAGGGCAGGTCGACGCCGAGCTCGCGCCGGATGAAGCCCAGCCCGATCAGGTTCGGCGGCGTGCCGACCGGCGTCGCCATGCCGCCGATCGACGCCGCGAAGGCGTTCGAGAGCAGGAGCGCCGTCCCGAAGCTCGCGGGCAGCGCGGTGCCCGCCCGCGTCTCGAGCGCCCCGAGCAGCGAGACGCCGATCGGGAACATCATCGCGACCGTCGCGGTGTTGCTGATCCACATCGAGATCGCGCCCGCGACGGCGGCGTACGCGATCAGCACGCGCAGCGGGCTCTCGCCGACACCGGGTAGTGACAGGATCGCGAACGCGAAACGGCGGTCGAGGCCGTGGAAGAAGATCGCCTGCGCCAGCATGAACGTTCCGATGAACAGGAAGATCAGCGGATCGGCGAAGGGCGCGAAGGCGACCGCGGCGGGTGCGACGCCGAGCACGACCGCGGCCGCCACGCCGAGAAACGCGGTCATGGCCATGGGAATGGCCTCGCTGACCCAGAGCACGACGACTGCGCCCATGATCGCCGCCAGGCGGTGCGCGGCCGGCTCGAGCCCGAGGTCGGCGAGCCAGAGCGCGGCGAAGACGAGCGGCGCGACCACGAGCCCGCTGCGCTCGCGCGCGAGCGCGAAGCCCGAGCGCTCGCTCTCGTCCGCCGCCGGCTCCATCGCTCCCCCCTCCGCCGAAGCGGTCGTGGCAAGAATACCCGCCTCCGTGGCGTTCAGGCAGCCGCGCCCGCGGACGATGCGACGTCGTATGGCCCTGCAGCGAGACGCGGTGGCGCTCCTGTCGCTCGTTTCCGATCTCGTCATCGCGCTCGATGACGAGCTCCGGATCCGCGGGGCGAACTCCGCCGTCGAGCGACGCCTGGGCTACGCGGCCGAGGGCCTGACCGGGCGCGAGATACACACGCTCGTGAGCCCCTCGCAGCAGGAGACCTGGCGCAGCCTGGTGGCCGAGACGCGTCGGCCGTTGGCGTCGCCGTGGCGCGCGCGCGAGGTCGAGCTGAAGCTCGTGCAATGTGACGGCGGCGAGCTGCCGGCCTCGGTCGCGCTCCATCGGCTCGAGGACGCGCAGGGCGGGACGCTGGTCGTGATCGCGCGCGACGCGACGGACCGCCGCAGGCTGCGCGCGGAGCAGAACCGCGCCGAGGTCCTGGAAGAGGCGAACTCGGCGCTGCGCGAGGCGATGCTCCACGCCGAGCAGACCACGCGCGTGAAGAGCGAGTTCCTCGCCAACGTGAGCCACGAGATCCGTACGCCCATGACCTCGATCCTCGGCTTCACCGAAGAGCTGCTCGATCAGGCGGCGAGCGCGTCGGCCTCGCCCGAGACGGTGGACGCGCTGCGCACGATCCAACGCAACGGCGACTTCCTGCTGACGCTCCTGAACGACATCCTCGACCTGTCGAAGATCGAATCGGGGCGCCTCGAGCTCGAGCGCGTCGGCTATTCGCCGATCGCGATCGTGCGCGACGTGTCACGGCTCATGCGCGTGCGCGCCGAGACCAAGAACGTCCAGTTCCACGTCGAGTTCGTCACCGAGCTTCCCGCGCGCATCGAGGGCGACCCGACGCGCGTCCGGCAGGTGCTGATCAACCTGATCGGGAACGGCATCAAGTTCACCGAGGTCGGCTCGGTGCGGCTTCGCACCTGGCTGAAGGACGGTCCGGGCGGCGGCCGGATCGTCTTCGAGGTCAGCGACACGGGCATCGGCATCTCGACGGCGGAGCGCGCGCGGCTGTTCCGTCCGTTTCG
>CAZDHU010000260.1:0-6451 GCA_964505355.1 uncultured Myxococcaceae bacterium
CACCTTCGAGCCAGACAACGGATTTCTGCGCGAGCAACTGAACGACGCACGATTCCGCGCCGGCACGAAATAGCGACCGCGACGACACACGCGCCTCGTTCGTGCCGGTTGTTGCCCGCCGATGGCCCCGTTCCTATGCTGCGCGCGTGCGAGTCTCCCCGATCCTCGTCGCCCTCGGAATCCTCATCGCCACGGCCTGCGGAGACGGGGGGGCGACGGCAGACCCTGCGCGGAATCCGTCGACGAACCAGCTCGCGAGCACCGCGTCGGCCGAATCCTCGACGACAGGCTCGAGGCGCAGCCCGAACGATCGACCGCTGCCCGCCTTCGAGGGCACGACGCTCGCGGGCGATCGGCTGTCGGCGACGTCGCTACTCGGGAAACGAGCGCTGCTCTTCTTCTTCGATCCCGCGCAGGCGGACGCTGCGATCATCGTCGCCGCAATCCAAACGATTCTCCCCTTCGCCGGCGATCACAACTTTCGCGTCGTCGGCATCGGCGGCGGAAGCAGCCGCGGGCGAATCGAACGCTTCGTCGAAGATCACCGCATCGAGTTCCCGGTGGTCGACGATTCGACGGGCGCGATCTCACGGCGGATCGGCCTGCGGGAGCCGATCGCGGTGGTCGGCGTGGACGCGGAGGGATACTTCACATTCGGGTTCGATCACGTCCCGCCCGATCCTGCCACGGCCACGAAACTCGTCGAACTCCAGCTTCGGCAGTCGCTTCGGATTCCCGAGCAGGGCGATGCGGCCGACCCGCTGCGCACCGACCGACCCGCGGCGCCCGAGTTTCGCGGCGTCACGATCGATGGTGAATCCGTCGATTCGGCGAGCTTTCGTGGTCGACCGATCGCGCTGGTGTTCTTTCTTCACACCTGCCCACACTGTCATCACCTGCTCGAATTTCTGAAGAAGCATCTGCCGACCATTCCCGAAGCGCAGCGGCCGGTACTACTCGGGGTCTCCGTGTCGGACGATCGCGCGGCCGTCCGCGCGCAGATGAAGAGCGACGGCCTCGACTTCTTCCCGATTCTGGTCGATCCCGATCTCGCGATCCGGAACGCGTACGGCGTGATCGCCGGCGTGCCGGATCTGTTCCTGATCAGTGCCGACCGAAAGATCCACGCGCGAACCCAGGGCTGGCGAGACGACCGAGATCCACCGCTGCTCGAAATGCGTCTCGCCAGACTCGTCGACCGCCCGGTCCCGATGTTGCTTCACAAGACCGGGTTCAGCGGCAACGAGTTTTGTGCCGTCTGCCACCCGAAGCAGCAGGACACCTGGCTGCTCACGAACCACGCCGGCGCCTTCGAAACACTGGTCAAGCACGGCGCCGACAAGAACGCGGAATGCGTGAGCTGCCACGTGGTCGGGTTCGGAAAATCCGGGGGCTACGCGATCGCGTCCCCGGCGCGCGAGCTCGAAGACGTCGGCTGCGAATCCTGTCACGGTCGCGGAGGACCGCATCTTTCGCCCGGCCTCGTGTCGGGCGGCGATTACCAGCCACAGTGCGTTCAGTGTCACGACCCCAAACACTCGCTCGGGTTCTCGTACGCCGAGTTCTTACCGCGCGTATCGCACGCCGCGAACGCACAGCTCGCCGCGCAGTCGCCGGAAGAAAAGCGGCGGATCCTCGCCGCGCGCCGTGCCCCGCGAGAGAATCTGCTCCCGACCCGCGCGGCGTACGTGGGCTCGAAGGCCTGCGAGAGCTGCCACGCGAGCGAGTATGCGACCTGGTCGAAGGGGCCCCACGCGCATGCCATGAAGACGCTCGAGAAGGCAGGCAAGGCCGGTGATGCCGCCTGTCTTCGCTGTCACACGACGGGATACGGCCGGACCGGAGGATTTCCCGCCGGCAGCAAGGCCCCGGCACAGTCCGCACTCTCCGACGTTGGCTGCGAGTCGTGCCACGGACCGGGCGGTGAACACGTCGCAGAGGGAAGCGCGAAGTCCGGCACCATCGTCGCGCTGGCGGACAAGTGCGACTCCTGCGTGATTCTTCAGATCTGCGGGAGCTGCCACGATGCCGCGAACGATCCCGGCTTCGAGTTCGAGGTGAAGCAGAAGATCGAAGCCCAGAAGCACGGGACGAAGACGCCGCCCTCGAGTGCTCGACGAACCCACGACGACCCCATGCCTCGGAGCGCCCGGCTCGGCCTGCTGGAACGCGCCTTCGCCCTTACCGGGCAAAGGGGATGAGTTCGACCGCGAACGTTTCCGTTCGACGCGACGACGCGGGAATCGTCACCATCACGATCGAGCGCGAGTCGCGACGCAACGCGCTCGATCGACAGACGCTCGACGAGCTGGAGCACGCGTTTCGTGAGACGGGCGCGTGCCCGGATACGCGAGTCATCGTCGTTCGCGGCGCTGGTGAGCGCGCCTTCTGCGCGGGCGCCGATCTCGCGGAGTTGCTGCGACACGAAGGCATCGAAGCCCACCGGCGCCATTTCGACGGCGTTGCACGCGTCATTCTCGCGATGCACGAGGCGAAGCCGCCGGTGATCTCTCGTGTTCGAGGGTTCGCGCTCGCCGGCGGCTGCGGGCTCGCGGTGGCCGCGGACTTCACGATCGCCGCGGAGAGCGCCGTCTTCGGACTGCCCGAGATCGACCTCGGTCTGCTGCCGATGGTCGTCTCGGCGCCGATCCTGCGCGCGACCGGCAGCCGCAAGGTCGTGCTCGACCTCGCACTGACCGGCCGCCGAGTCGACGCGCTCGAGGCGCGCGCCCTCGGCCTCGTCACGCGCTGCGTTCCCGATGCTGTGCTCGACACCGAAGTCGCCACACTCGCCACGCGCCTCGCGAACGCTTCGCCGGCCGCACTGCGCCTCGGCAAGGAAGCGATCTACTCCATGAGCGAAATGGAATACGCGATTTCACTTCGCTATCTGCGCGAGATGATCACGCTCACGTCTCTGACGAACGACGCCCGGGAAGGAATTCGCGCGTTCTTCGAGAAGAGAGCGCCGGTTTGGAGCGGACGCTAGAGATGCCGCGATGACCCATCCGAGGCGAGAGATCCGGGCCGTTCTCGACGCTGCGACGACCCTGCTCGATGAACTCTCCGAGGAAGGCGTCGAGACTTTCGCGCGTGCGCCGGAACCGGCAGCCGCTGGCGGGGAGCCAGTGCCGCACGTGACGCTGTCCGCGTCCGCGGCGAAACACGCTCGCGTGACGCTCGTTCCGGCCGCACCGCGCGATGAACGCAACGATCCGGAAATCCCGCGCGGCGCGCCGCTCGAAACGGTTCGCAAGGCGCTCGGTGACTGCCGCCGCTGCCGCCTCTGCGACGGCCGCACGCAGATCGTGTTCGGTGACGGCTCGCCATCGGCGACGATGCTGTTCGTCGGCGAGGGGCCCGGCGAGCAAGAGGATCTTCGCGGCATTCCGTTCTGCGGGCGTGCCGGCGAGTTGCTGACGAACATGATCGAAAAAGGAATTGGCGTCGCGCGACGCGACGTCTACATCTGCAACATCGTCAAGTGCAGACCGCCCGGGAACCGCACACCGCATCCCGACGAAGTCGCGGCGTGTCGCCCGTTCTTGGATGCGCAGATCGCGGCCGTGAACCCGCGCGTGATCGTCTCGCTCGGCAAGCCGGCCTCCAGCCTGCTGCTCGGTCGAGACGTCGCGATCACGAAGGTCCGCGGGACGTGGCACGAGTACCGGGGCATCCCGGTGATGCCGACGTTTCACCCGGCGTTCGTCCTCCGCCAGTACACGGCGGAAAATCGGCGCCTGGTCTGGGAAGACTTGAAGAAGGCCCATGCATCGGCCGTCGAAACCGGGCGCTAGCCGCGTCGCACGGTCACGCGGGTGGCGGCGACGCGGGGGTCGTCTCGGCGATTCAGGCCGAAGTGACGGGAGCGTCGGGAATCTCCGCTGCGCGAGCCGCCCGATAGGCGGCGAGCCGTTCGCGCAATCGTGTATCGCTCCGCGCGAAGAAGGCGATGGCCAGTAGCGCGGCGTTGACGGCCCCCGCCTTGCCGATCGCGAGCGTTCCGACGGGGATCCCGGCCGGCATTTGCACGGTCGCGAGGAGCGCGTCCATCCCGCGCAGCGCAGAACCGTCGAGCGGAACCCCGAGGACCGGGATGAGTGTCGCCGCGGCGGTCACACCGGCGAGATGCGCGGCCGCGCCGGCACCAGCGATGATCGCTTCCGTTCCCTCGCGCTCGGCCCGAGCGACGAACGCACGCAATCGCTCCGGCGTTCGATGCGCCGAAATCACGCGCATCTCGCAGGAGATCTCGAAGGCTTCGAGCGTTTTCGCCGCGTGCTGCATGACCTCGAGATCGGAACGGCTCCCCATCAGGATGGCGACCCGCGGGCCCGAACGTCGGACCGATCTCCTGCTCGACGAGCGGCGTCCTGCGCCCCTCACCGTACTGCTCCTGGTCACTCGCTGCGCCACCCTCGCCCCCTTCCATTCGTGGACGCAATCGATTGTATGCCCGTCTCGTTCGATCCGATAGCATGCGCGGTGTCGCAGGGAGGGCGAGCGAATGAAGGCGGTGGTGGTCACCGGTGATCGAACGCTGGCCGTCGAACACGTGCCCGATCCCGCGCCGAATCGTGATCAGGTCGTTCTTCGCGTCGCCGCCTGCGGAATCTGCGGCAGCGATCTGCACGCCCATCAGGCGGGAGTCCTGCCGATCGGCTCCGTGATGGGGCACGAGTTTTCCGGCGAGGTCGCCGAAACCGCCCACGGCTGGACCGCGGGCGATCGCGTCTGCGCGCTTCCCGCCATTTCCTGCGGGCGTTGTGATCGCTGCCTCGGCGGCATGGGAGTCTTCTGTTTGCACGGCGTTCAGGCGATCGGCCTCGGCCAGGCGCCGGGCGCGTACGCAGAGTGGATCGCCGTCTCGCCACATCATCTGGTGCGTCTCCCCGAGAGCGTCGACCTGAAACTCGGTGCGCTGGTCGAGCCCCTCGCGGTCGGTCTGCATGCCGCGAACGTCGCTCGTATCCGTTCCGGCGAGAACGTGCTGGTGATCGGAGCGGGCCCGATCGGGCTTTCGGTCTTGCTCTGGGCACGGCACCTCGGTGCACGCTCCGTGATCGTCTCGGAGAAGTCTCCCGGCCGGCGCGCGCTCGCCGAACGCCTGGGAGCGACTGCAGTCGCCGATCCCGACGACGGCTCGCTCGCGGCGACGCTGGAACGCATCGCGCCTCGCGGAGTCGACGTGATCTTCGAGGCGGTGGGAGTGCCCGGTGTGATCGCGCGATGCATCGAGACCATCGGCTTTCGCGGCCGAATCGTGGTGGTCGGCGTCTGCATGGCAGCAGACTCCCTGTTCCCGCTGGCCGCGATCCTGAAGGAAGCCTCGCTTCATTTCGTTCTCGCCTACGAGAAGCGCGATTTTCAAACCGTCGTCGACATGATCGAGCAGAGGAGAATCGACCCGACGGCGATGATCACGGACGTCATCGGACTGGACGGCGTGGCGGAAGCCTTTCGAGTGCTCCAGTCGCCGACCACGCAGTCCAAGGTTCTCGTCGTCCCGTCGTGACGATCTCGGCCCGAACCTCGTTGTGCGGCGTTTTGCTTCATCCGGCGGGGCACACGCGATCGCCGGCGATGCACAACGCGGCGTTCGCGGCCTGCGGGATCGACGCCGTGTATCTCGCGTTCGACGTTCCGCCGGATCGGCTTCCTGCGGCCATTGCGGGTGCGCGCGCGCTCGGAATCCGACAGCTCGCGATTTCGATTCCGCACAAAGAGTCGGTGATTCCGCAGCTCGACGAGATCGACGCGTGCGCGCGCCGAATCGGTGCCGTCAACACCGTCACCCTGCGTGCGGGCCGGCTGGTCGGCTCGAACACCGACTGGATCGGGGCCGTTCGCGCGATCGAGCGGACTCGGTCGCTCACCGATGCCCGTGCGGTGGTGCTCGGTGCCGGGGGGACTGCGCGCGCGGTCGTGTTCGGGCTTCTCGAACGCGGCGCCCGCGTTCGAGTCTGGAACCGGACGGCGCAGCGCGCGGAACGCCTCGCGGCCGAATTCGGCGCGGAGCACGCGGCGTCGATCGACGAGATCCGGGACGCTCGGCCCGACGTGATCGTGAACACGACCTCCGTCGGGTTGCGGGAAGAGCGTTCTCCGCTTCCTGCCGACGCCATTCCGCGTGGCGCCGTCGTCCTCGATGCGGTGTACGAACCCGAACGCACGCTGCTGCTCCGGCAGGCAGCCGAGCGCGGCGCGATCACGATTCCCGGAAAGTGGATGCTGGTGCACCAGGCGCTCGAACAATTCCGCGTCTGGACGGGAAGGGAGGTCGCGCCCGACGTGATGTCAGGCGCGTTCGATTCCGTCGCCGCTCCCGCCGGGCCGCGAGGCGCTCAGCCCTTGTAGCCCCACTTGTGCTTGTTCGCGGCGATCTGATCCTGCGTCGGACGCGGTTTCTCGATCTTCGCGGGAACCTCGAAGCTGTCCTTGTCTGACTTGA
>CAZDHU010000261.1:0-1530 GCA_964505355.1 uncultured Myxococcaceae bacterium
TGTTCGGCAAGGTCACCCACATCCCCGCGATCCATCTCCGACAGCGCCGCAACCAACGGCTTCAGCGAGACCAGCTTGTCCACACCCAACCGCGCGATGTCCGGCAGGCTCTCCGCCAGCGCGGTGATGTCGTCGTCGGACAGGTCGGGGAACTTCGCAAGCAGTTCGCCGTAGCCGTGTACTTTCTGCGCGTCCATTCCTGCGAGGTCTTGCGCAGAGCGCGCGAGGCGGCGCAGGTCGCCCTGACTGAGCGGCGTGCTTTGCGCCAGCGCCAGAAACTGATCCAGATCGGCACTCGCCACCTGCCGGTTGATGACCACGCCGAGTGAGCCTTCAATCAGTGCGCTGTAGGCGGTTCCGGCGATGTTCAGTCCTTTGTCAATATTGCCTTCGCCGCCCGTGAAGATCATGAACGGGATGGTGATCAGCAGCGCCGTCAGCACCGCCAGAACGGGGACAAGACGGGGCGAGAGGCGTATCCACGCGCGTGCGACTGCCGGGGGCTGCCGCTGTTTGACCACGACTTCAGCCATTGGTCACCGCCTGCTCCGGCTGCACGCCTGCCATCAACAGCCCACAGGTGTTGCGCGTCGCCTGCTCAATCGGCATATCGTCCATGATCCTGCCGCCGAACATTACCACCACGCGATCCGACAGCGACAGGATTTCGTCCAGTTCCGCCGAGATCAGCAGCACCGCCGCGCCCGCGTCACGCTGGCGCACGATTTGCTTGTGGATGTACTCAATCGAGCCGACATCCAGCCCGCGCGTCGGTTGTGCCGCGATCAGCAGGTGGTCTTTGCGCGAAAACTCACGGGCGATGATCACCTTTTGCTGGTTGCCGCCGGAGAGGTTGCTGATCGGTACAAAGACGTTGGGCGTTCGAATGTCGTACTGCTTGACCAGTTCTTCGGCAGTCCGCTCGATGGCTTTCTCGTCCGAGACGATGCCTTTGGCGAACGGGTCGATGTAATAGGTTTGCAGCACGAGGTTATCCTTGACCGGGAACGCGCTGACCATGCCGTTCTTTTGTCGATCTTCCGGCACGTGCGCCACCCCCGCTTCGGTGATCTGGCGCGGCGAGGCGTGCGTGATGTCCTTGCCGTTCAGGGTGATATTCCCACTCGTGATGGATCGCAGTCCGGTAATCGCCTCGACCAATTCGGTCTGCCCGTTGCCCTGCACACCCGCGATGCCGACAATCTCGCCTGCGCGCACTTCCAGCGACAAGCCGCGCACCGCTTCCAGTTCGCGGTCGTCCAGCACCACGAGGTCGCGGATGACCAGCACAGGGTCGGTCGGCTTGGCTTTTTCCTTCTCGACTTCCAGCAGCACTGAGCGCCCAACCATCATCTCCGCCAGCGTGACTTCGCTCGCTCTGCCGGGGTCGGCATGACCGACCACGCGCCCCATGCGCAGCACGGTGATCTCGACGCAGATTTCCAGCACTTCCTTCAGCTTGTGGCTAATGAAAATGATGCTCACCCCGCGTTCCAGCAGGGCGCGCATGATGCGGAACAAGCCCTCGGT
>CAZDHU010000262.1:0-2620 GCA_964505355.1 uncultured Myxococcaceae bacterium
CACGAAGTCAACAACCCGCTCGCGTTCGTGCAGGCGAATCTCTCGGCGCTCGCCGAACTCGCGGAGGGGTTGCGAGATCCGCAGGTGCAGCTGGCGTTGCCGCAAAAACTCGCCGATCTCGCGCGCGACGCACCGGACATCGTCGCCGAATCATTGGAAGGCGTGTCACGCATCAGCCGGCTGGTTCGACAGCTCCGCAGCTTCGCGCGCGGCGAACACGTCGTCGCCGAACGCGGTCTGGTCGATCTCGCCGAGGCGGCGAACAAGGCGCGCATTCTCGCCGGCGTCGGCCTCGCGCCCGGAGCGCTGCGGCTCTCGAGCCGGCCCGCGCCGCGCGTGCTCGCGAGCGAAGACGATCTCGTTCAGGTCGCGGTGAACCTGATCGTGAACGCGCTGCAGGCGAGCGAAGGAGGCCGCGTCGCGCTCGAACTCGAAGTCGCGCCGCGGCGCGGCGGCGTTGCGCTGCTGGTGCGCGACCGCGGCCCCGGCATTCCGGAGGCCGTGATGCCGCATCTCTTCGATCCGTTCTTCACCACCAAGCCGCCGGGGCAGGGCGTGGGGCTCGGCCTCTCGCTTTCGTTCGATCTCGCCCGGCGCAACGGCGGCACGCTGGAAGCGCGCAACCGCGAGGGTGGGGGCGCCGAGTTCGAACTCTGGTTGCCCGCGGCCGACGAGCTTCGCGCCGCCTGATCGCGCACGGGCCGGACGACGCGCGCTGGCGAGCGCTGCCCTCGCGCGCCACTCTGCGCTCATGGCCCGCATCGTTCTGATTCGTCACGGCGAGAGCACCGCCAACGCGGAGCGGCGTTTCACGCACGGACCGTTCGAGCCGTTGACCGAGCGCGGGCGAATGGAAGCGCTCGCGGCCGGTCGATTCGTGCGCGACCGCTTCGACCCCGTCGCCCTCTACGCGAGCCCGTTCGTGCGCGCGCTCGAGACGGCGCGCGGCATCGGCAGCGTGCTCGGGCTCGAACCCGCGGTGGTCGATGCGTTGCGCGAGCAGGATTTCGGGACGCTGCGCGGCAGACCCTATGCCGACTACTTCGATGATCCCGCCGCGCACGGCTACGGGCGCTGGCGCCATCGACCTCCGGGAGGCGAGACGCTGGAAGAAGTGGCGGCGCGCGCGAGTGTCGCGATCGAACACCTGGCGCGCGTGCACGCCGGGCAGGACGTCGTCGTCGTGTCTCACGGTGGCGTGATGGCGGCGCTGCGCGGATTCGTGCTGCGCGTCGACGACGTGCCCGCGACCGGAACGTCGAATGGTCAGGGTTACGTGCTGACCTGGCGCAGCGAACGACTCCACGGCCCGGAACCGATCTCGATCGAACTCGACGTCGTCTGAGCGCCTCGTCTTCAGAGCCGTTCGATCACCGCCCGCACCACCAGCGGCCACGCGATCGTCGCGTCGGAGAAGACCTCCGCGAAGCGGCCGCCCTCGCGTTCGGGAACGAACTTTCCCCACGACACGCCTTCGGTGTAGGTGCAGCCCGAAAGCCCTCCCCAGTGATCGGGTTCCGGACAGATGCGCACTCCGTAGTGGAAGCGCCGAAACGGTTCGGGGATTCCGAGTCGCTTTTGCGAGATGTCGAGGTACGGACCGACCTGCTGCGCCCAGTTGCGCGGAACGCCGCCGCCGATGGTGAAGATGCCGATCCGTTCCGCGCGCCGGATCTGATCAGTGTAGGCCTCGAGGTCGAGGAACGGATCGAACGGTCGCCGCGGGCGCCCCTCGCGTTCGCGGCGGCGGTTGTAGACCGCGACGTCGAGACCGAGTTCGCTGTCGGTGAAAGCGGGGACGTAGACCGGCACGTCCTTCGCGACCGCGCTCTTCAGAATCGCGCGCCCCGACGCGTGGTGTTGCAGCCAGCGACCGAGCGCGGCGGTGATCACGTGACTGCTGAGCGTGGTCGACTCGGGGAGCCCGTCGAGCGTTTCGGAGACGATCTTCTCGGCGTCGTCGAGATTCGATTCGAGTTCGAGCGTGTCGTAGACGCGGTTGTATCCCTTCTCGAACAGCTCTTCGTCGGGCATCGAGCTGCGGTGCTTGAAGTGCAGCATGCCCGTGCTCTCGACGAACCCGTGGGTCATCAACGCGCCTGTCGCGACGATGGCCTGCACCCAGCCGCGGTCGATCATTTCGCAGAGCACGAGGCCCTGCTTCGCGATCGTCATCGCGCCCGCGACGGTCACGACGCGGAAGCACGATTCGTCGCGCACCATCGCTTCGAGCACGTCGGCGGCTTCGCCGAGACGCCGGCCGCCGAACGCCGTCTTCGCCATCGCTCGCACCAGCGCATCGACCGAGTCCGCGCCGCCGACGTCGAGTGCGGCGAGCGCTTCGAGGCCGTCGTCGTGACCGCGGTGCAGTTTCTGTCGATGTCCGGGATTGTGCTCTGTCATCGAAGACTCCTCGCTCCGGCGCTCGGCCGGAAGGCGTTCAAATCGGCCGGGTCGGTGACGGGTAGCGAACAGACGCCGGCGCGGCAGAGATGCGCCACCGGACGTCCGGACGGCGCCTCGCGACCGGCGAACCATGCGGGATCGAGGCCGCGCGGAACGGGCGCACCGGGCGCGTGCACGAGGACGTGATCGTCGGGCGCGAGCACGTGCCGGGCGC
>CAZDHU010000263.1:0-2659 GCA_964505355.1 uncultured Myxococcaceae bacterium
AGCGCCTGCTCGGCGTCGGCCGCCGCCGTCGCTCGCGTTCCATTCTCTTCGAGCAGCGAGACGAGCATTTCGCGCATCGCCTCGTCGTCATCGACTACCAGCACGTTTCCCCGACTTGCCATGGTCGCTCCTTTCAGCAGAAGACGTGCCAACCCCGGAGGGGACGCCCCGTGCCTCGAAGCGCCTCGATCGAGGCAGTTTGACGCCCGATGAGGCGCCTGTCCCCATGTGCCTTCGAGGCGCTTCGTCGCGCGCGAGCAGTCTCGGTGCTCGGGCGCCGCGGCGGCCGGGCCAACTCGCCCGGGGCGAATCAACTCTCGAAAGACAGCCACCCGGCCTTCTTCCACCCGAGGGGACCGGCTCACACGCGGCACGACACGTGCAGCCACCGAGACGGCTGGCAGGCGAAAGGGGCACCGTGACACGTCGAGCCGAGCGATCGGGGCGCACTGCCCGTGCGCGGGTCCGCCACGTGATGCGGCGCGAGTTCGCCTCGCTCGCGCCCGACGATGCGCTGTGCGATGCGACGGAAGCGATGCGGCTCGCGCGCGTCCGCCACCTTTCCGTCGTTCTCGACGGGATTCTGGTCGGGCTGATCAGCTATCGGAACGTCCTCGAAGCCTGGCTCGCTCCGGAGACGGGCCTCGCCCTGCAGGGAACCGCGCGTCCGGAAACGATGCGAGTCTCCGACGTGATGGTGCGCGATCCGTTCGCCATCACGCCCGATCGTTCGCTGGCGGATGCCGCCGCGAGCATGCTGCGGCTTCAGGTGGGCTGTCTGCCCGTCGTCGAATCGACCCGCGAAGGACCGCGCCTCGTCGGCCTGCTGACCGAGTCCGACCTGTTGCGTGCGGCCTACCTGCCCTCGCTCGACGGGCCGCCCGTCGAATCGTGATCCACCTTCGCGTCGCGCGCCGCGGAAGCATCGGAATCGGGAGACGGCGCCGGGCGAGACACGGACAGGCGCGGAGGAAACGCGATGCGAAACTCGGTGCCGCGGCCGGGCTCGCTCGTGACGTCGATCAGCGCGTCGTGTTCGAGCACGATGCTGCGCGCGACCACGAGCCCAAGGCCGCTTCCCTGACCGGCCGGCTTCGTGGTGTAAAACGGATCGAAGATCCGCGGCAACCGCTCGGCGGGAATGCCGGCGCCCGTGTCACCGACACGCACGGCGACGCCGCCATCGGGCGACGGTGAGGCGGCGATTCGGAGGGTGCCTCCGTCCGGCATCGCATCCACGGCATTGAGAAACAGATTGAGAAACAGTTGCTGCAGCTTTTCCGCATCCCCGTCGACGACGGCCGGCGCGGCCACCTGCTTCTCCACCGTCACCCGGCGCCGTCGAAACTTCTCGGCGAGAAACGACAGGCTGGTCTCGATCACGCCGTCGAGCGAAACCGGTGCGCGCACGGCATCGCGCGGACGCGCGCTGTCGAGCAGCGCCTGAATGATCCGGGAGATCCGATCGATCTGCTCACGAATGGTTCGCAGCCGCCAGCGACCGCGCTCGTCTGCGACCGACGACTCGAGCAGTTCGGCGTGGCCCTGAATCACGCCCATCGGCGTTCCGATTTCGTGCGCCAGTCCCGCCACCAGCGTCGCGATCGATGCCACCTGTTCGGCGGCGCGTGCGCGCCGTTCGGTGTCGCGCAGTTCGACGCGCGTCTCGCGCATTTCGTCGGCGAGGTCGCGGCCCGCTGCGGCGAGTTCCTGGTTCAGGCACTGCAGTTCGCGTTCGCGATGCTCGATGTAGGCCTCGAGCGCGATCTGCGCATCGAACATCAGCAGCTTCATCAGCGCGCCGAGCGTGCGATCGGCGCGGTAGCGATCGGCCGAAAATTGTTCCTGAATCAGCGGCGCCAGCAGCGAGAAGTAGTGGGCGTGAGCGCCGAGATACCAGCGCGGCGCCAGCCCGACGCGCGCATGCGTGACGCCGATGAGTTCACGCGCTGCCACGAACTCCGCATCGATCGACGACACCGCCAGCGAGAGCAGGTACTCCCGCTGCTTGCGCAGCAGGCGGCGCTTCACGTGCGAGTCGGCGAGCAGCGCCCGCGTCTCGCCAAACGAGAGCAGATGCCGGTAGAAGGCAGCCACCAGCACGTCGGCGTGACGATCGAGGATCGGGCGCAGGCCCTCGAGGCAAACGAAGTCGTCGGGCTCCAGCCCGACGAACGCGAGACGCCGCTCGAGATCGCCCTTCTCCATCTGCGCCGCAGTGTGAGAGTCCGGTCGAGCGGGGTCAACGAGAGAGACGATTCGGCGCAGTTCGAGACCGATTCGTCTCAGCGACCATGCGGCAATTCGCGACAGCGCCCGGGGCGGCCACAGGATGCGCGCGGCGCGGGCGCGTGCCATGCTTTGTGCCGTCCGACCGATCGGACGGGAGTGGCATACGGCTTGAATGAACCTGCAACTGCGGGGCGGTCGCGCCCGCCGCTCAACCCGCGCGGAGGACCGCGATGGCTGATTTCCTCTCGATGTATTCGATTCAGCACTGGCTCGAATCGTGTCCGCAGGGATATCTGACGGGCACCGAGTACGGGCATCGACCCGGGGAGAGCGAACCCGAACTCGTTCTGCGCGACGCGACGATGCGCGAGCAGGCGATCGCAACCACCGTTCAGCTCGTCGTCGGCGAACGCTGTGCACTCGCCGC
>CAZDHU010000264.1:0-4053 GCA_964505355.1 uncultured Myxococcaceae bacterium
GGCAGCTTGACGGCATAGCCGGCACCCGCTGCCTCTTCGGCAGCGGAGAGAAACGATTCGAACGCGGGCGCGCGTTCGGATCCCGGGCCAGCGGATTGCATGGCGGCTCCGCGGAGGAAGGCTGACGGCCGCGGGGGGGCCGCGATCCGCCGGCAGTATGCGCGAGCAACGCGCAGCGGGCAACGCACCTTCGTCGACGAGTGAGCGCGCGATTCAGCGAAGGGCAGGACGAGATCGAACACCGCGCGGGCTGCCGCTCCGCCCCGAAATCAGCGACGCGAGACCGGGCCGTCCGTCACCGGTTCACCGTCGGCCGAACGGGCCGGCACGGGATCCGCAGCCGGGGTTTGTACGCGCTTGCGCTGGCTGCGCTTCGGCGGCGCCGTCGGTTCGGTCGCAGGCGGCGGCCGGGGCACCTTTCGAGTCGTGGGCCGGCGAGTCGTGCCCGCCCGCGGCGCAAGGCGGCGTCGCACCATTTCGCGGGCCAGCGTGAGCGCATCTTCGCGCTCCTTCACCGCACCATCGAGAAACGCGATCCGGATCCGGGCCAGCGCACGCCCCACCGCGGGGCCACTCAGTCCGAGCGCCACCAGATCATCGCCGCTGACCGGTGCGCGACGAAGTCGATCTTCGCGCGCGTGGCGTGCGATCCGCCGCCGCATGGCCGGCGGCGCGCAGGCGTACAGCGCGAGCGATTCTTCGCCCCCGAGCGGAGCCAGCACGGCATCGATCGCACCGCGCCCTCGCGCGCGGGCGAGCGCGCGCAACGCGACGTTGCGTGCGGCCGCGAAGGCCGAGATCCGCGTCGCGAGTTCGCCTCGCACGGCGAAGCGACGCAGCGTTCGCGTGCGCAGGCCGGGCTCGAGCGGCGCGAGCCAGACTTCGAATCCGGAGACCAGCAACCGCGAACGCGCGAGCGGCCAGGGCGGACTCGCGATCGCTCGTCCCAGCCTTCGCAGCGGTGCGAAGACCGGGCGCGGCAGCGAAAGCCCGGGTTCGAGCGCGGCCAGCACGTGCCATTCGGCGAGCAGCCTTAGGACGAGCGACGGGTCGACACCCTGCCGCGCTTCGTCGAAGGTCTTTTCGAGTTCGCGACGCAGCCGGTCGCCCGAGACGCGGCCAAAGGCACCGTCGCGCAGCGCATCGCGAAGCGCGGTGCGCGATCCCCGCGATAGCGTCATGCCGAGCCGCGCACCGAGCCGGGCGGCGCGAAACGCGCGCGTGGGATCGTCGTGAAAACTTCGCGGATGCAGAATGCGCAGCACGCGACCCGCGAGATCCGTGAGGCCGTCCTCGAGCTCGACGGCTCCGGAGCGAGACGCCCGCGCCACGCGAGAGAGCGGCAGCACCAGCGCGTTGACGGTGAAGTCGCGGCGGCGAAGATCGTCTTCGAGCGACGCCGGTTCGACCTCGGGCAGAGCTCCGGGATGCGCGTAGCGCTCGCGTCGCGCGGTCGCGATCTCGACCGTCGCGCCGCCGGCTTCGATGCGCAGCGTTCCGAACCGATCGTGCACCGTGATTCCAGCCGCCGGCAGTTCGAGCGCACGCGCCAGCGCCGCCGCATCGCGGTCGTCTCTCGGCTCGACGAGCAGATCGAGGTCGCGCAGCGGGCGCGCGAGGAGCAAGTCTCGCACCGGACCGCCGACCGCGTAGAGCGCCATCCGCTCGCGATCCGCGGCGTCGACGAGGGCCCGAGCGAGCGCGGCCGTCGACTCGGGAAGCGCTCCAAAAAGCGCCTCGGCGCCGGGAATCGTTCGCGGCGTCTCGCTTCGCCGCGCGTCCGACACTCGCTCGCTCACGGCCGTGCCCCGCGCACGACTCTCCGCCCACGCCGCGCGTCTCCTCGCGGGTGAAATCGTTCGACCGAGTCGCGCAGCCGCGCGACGCTCACGTGGGTGTAGATCTGCGTGGTGGAGAGATCGGCGTGTCCGAGCAGGGTCTGCACGACGCGCAGGTCGGCCCCCCCTTCGAGCAGATCGGTGGCGAAGGCGTGACGCAGGACGTGCGGCGAAACGCGATCACCGGCGATCCCCGCGCGCAGGGCCAGCGTTCGCAGCCGCGCAAAAAAGTTCTGCCGCGTCATCGCACGTCCCCGATTCGACAGAAAGAGCGCGTCGCTCGCACGTCGTGCACGCCGCGCGAGAGCGCCCCGCCCCGCCTCGAGCCAGCGTTCGATCGCCTCCAGCGCGGGATCCCCGACCGGCACCAGCCGCTCTCGCCTTCCCTTGCCGAGCACGCGCACGACGCCACGCCGGCGATCGAGTGCGGCGAGCGGAAGCCCGACGAGTTCGCTGACCCGCAGGCCCGAGGAATAGACCAGCTCGAGCATGGCGTGATCGCGCAAACCGAGCGGCCCGTCACCACGCGCGGCATCGACCAGCCGCGCGGTCTCGTCGGGGCGCAGCGTCCGCGGGAGCGGACGCGGTTGTTTCGGCGCCTTCACGCCTTCCAGCACGTCGTGCGCGAGCAATCCCTCGGCCTGCAGCCAGCGCACGAATCGCCGCACCGACACGAGCGCGCGCGCGCGGCTTCGCGGGCCGATCGCCTGTCGTTCGAGCGAGCGCAAGAATCCGGACACCTGCTCGCGAGACAGTCGATCGGGTGCGCTCACCCCCTCGCGCGCGGCGTGTGCGACGAATCGTTCGAGATCACCGCCGTAGGCCGCGACGGTGTGCGCCGAGAGACCTCGCTCGATCCGGCAGCAGTCGAGAAACGCACCACGCGCGTGTGCGAGCGGACTCGGCCCGGTCACTTCGCCTCTCCGATCAGCACCGACTCGAGCGCGCGCTGCAGCCGGAGCAGAAGCTCTCCGTCGACCACCTTCTTACGGTCGGCGTCCTTCAGATAGAAGGTGTCGGCCACCTGATCCATCACCGTCGCCGCCTTCGAGATGTAGATCTCGAGCCCCTGCCGGGCGATCTCCGCGGTCAGGTCGTAGAGCAGACCGAGCCGATCGTTCGCCGTCACGTCCACGATCGTGTAGAAGTCGGATTCTCCGTTCGAGATCGTGACGCTCTGCGGGCGGGGCGCGAGCTGCGCGGGCGCGCGCAGCCGCCGCCGCCGCACGAACTCCGCGACGTCCACCGTTCCCGTCAGCACCGCGTGCAGCATCGCATCGACGCCGCGCCAGACGTCGCGGCGCTCGTCCTCGCCGCCGGCCGGCGTCGTCACGCGATACACCTCGAGCGCGAGACCGGACCGCGTGGTGTAGACGTGCGCGCCGAGAATGTTGATGCCTTTGGCGGACAGCACGCCCGACACCATCGAAAACAGCGCGTGGACGTCGCCCGCGCAGAGAATCATCTCCGTCACGTTGCCCGAAAGAGTGCGGATCGCCGTCGAGAACAGCTTCCCCTCGCCGTGCGAAAGCACGAGCAGTGCATGTCGCGCGATCTGCCGCGGCGAGTGCGAGATGAAATACCGGCGCGGCATCACCTCGAAGTAGTCGGTGATCTTGCTCTCGGCGACGCCGAGGCCGCGCAGCTCGGCCCGCGCCGCGTCCTGCCGGTGCTCGACCCGCGCCTCCACCTGCTCCAGCGCCACGGCGGGGTCGTCGCTGCCCGTCTCGAGGAACTCCGACGTGCGCTCGAAAAGCTCGTGCAGCAGTTGTCCTTTCCAGCCCGTCCACGCGCTGCTCGACGAAGCGCGGATGTCGGCGAACGTCAGCAGGTGCAGCATGCGCAGGTTCTCGCGATCGCCGCACTGGCGGGCGAACTCGACGATCAACCGGGGATCGGACAAGTCGCGTCGCTGCGCGAGATGCGACATCAGCAGGTGGTGCTGAACCAGAAAGACGATGCGCTCGACCCGTTCCGGCGCGAGTCCGAGCCGTTCCGCGCAGCCTCGCGCGAGCCCGGCACCCCGATTCGAATGATCGCCCCCGAATCCCTTCCCGATGTCGTGAAACAGGGCGCCGAGATAGAGCACCGGCCGATCGTCCACCGCCTTCATCAACCCGGTCCATTGCGGAAACGCCTCGGCGTACTTGCCGAGCCAGAGTCGGCGCAGCTCTTCGATCAGGAAGAGCGTGTGCACGTCGACCGTGTAGGTGTG
>CAZDHU010000265.1:0-2658 GCA_964505355.1 uncultured Myxococcaceae bacterium
CAATCTCCCCTTCTCGGCGACGGAAGGCGAACTTCGCGAACTGTTCGAACGACACGGAACCGTGGTGTCGGTCGCTCTGATCAATGATCGCGAGACCGGTCGGCCGCGCGGCTTCGGCTTCGTCGAGATGGAAGATCCGGGCGCAGCAGCGGCGATCGGAGCACTCGACGGCAAGCCGTTCGGCGGCCGCAGCCTGCGCGTCTCGGAAGCGCAGGAGCGCCAGAGCGGTGGCGGTGGCGGTGGCGGCGGCCGCGGTGGTTACGGTGGCGGTGGCGGCGGCCGTGGTGGTTACGGCGGCGGTGGCGGCGGCCGCGGTGGCTACGGCGGCGGCGGCGATCGCTACTGAGCGACATCGGATGTCGCGCGGAGCAGTCGGTCGCTCGACTGCTCCGCGCAGTCCCGCCGGGCATTCTGCTCGTGCATCCTTCACTTCGAGTTCTTCGAGTCATCAGACGGGGTTCCGGATTGGCGCGTGACGACCTGATCGAAGCCCGAGGTGCCGTCGAGAAGATCCTCGGCGGGGGGCGCTACCAGATCAAACTCGAGACCGGTCAGTCCGTGACCGCTCAGCTCTCGGGGCGAATGCGCCGGTTTCGCATTCGCGTGATTCCCGGCGACCGCGTGCAGGTCGGCCTTTCGCCGTACGATCCCACGCACGGCTTCATCACGTTCCGCCTTCGCGAAGGCGGTCAGCCCGAAGAGTGATCGGCCTCGCGAGCTTTGTTCGCGCGCATCTCGACCGGTGGACGCTGCGCGCGATCCAGCGCCGGGATCGGCGCACACTCCGGCGTCTCGCGCAACGTCATCCCGGCCTCGAGATCCACCCGTCGGCCAGCAGCAATCTGGCCGTTGCGCGATTCGACCTCGCGGACGGCGCGCGCTTGCGCATTGGTCCCAACTTCGTGACGGAACGGACACCCGGCGCGATTCGGTTCGCGATTGGCCGGGGAGGGTCGATCGAGATCGGCGCGGACGTCTGGATCCGCACCGAACTCGCGCCCAATCATCTCGTCGCCTTCGACGGCGGGCGCATCGTGCTGGGTGATGGGAGCTGGCTGAACGGCTGTCATCTGAGCGCAAAGCGCGCGGTGCTCTGCGGCCTGCGCGCCTGGATCGGGCCCGGGGCGCGCGTGATCGACTCCGATCAACACGCGCTCGATGATGCACACGCCGAGCGCACGGACGCGATCACGCTGGGTGATCACGTGTGGATCACCTCGGACGTCACGGTGCTGCGCGGGGTCTCGATCGGCGATCACTGCGTGATCGGCGCCCGATCGATGGTCGTCGACGACATTCCCGCGCACTCACTCGCGTTCGGAACGCCCGCGACGGTGCGCGGCCGCGTCGGAGATCGCTCCCGCGCGATCTGAACCGATGCGGCTGGTGCGACGGCTCTGATACCGTCCGCAGATGGCACTTCGGATCGTGATTTTCGGTCAGGCTGCGTTCGGACGCGACGTGATGCTCCGCCTGATCGCAGCCGGGCACGAGGTCGTTGGCGTACACGCACCGCCGGATCGGGGGCGGCCCGATCCGCTCGCGGCCGAAGCGGAGTCGCGAGGGATTCGCACGCTGCGCCACGGCGCGTTTCGCCGCGGCGGAGTGGCGATCGCGGAGCGGGTCGACGAGATCCGGACACTGGGCGCCGACCTGCACGTGATGCCCTACACCACCGTGATCCTCCCGCCCGAAATCGTCGACGCGCCCCGGCACGGTTCGCTCTGCTTCCACCCCTCGCTGCTACCTCGCTTTCGCGGCGGCGCGGCGATCCCGTGGCAGATCATCCTCGGCGAACGAGAAACGGGCGTCACCGTCTTTCGGCCCGATGCCGGCGTCGATACCGGCCCGATCGCTCTACAGCGGGGCGGTATCGAGATCGGGCCGGCCGACACGGCTGGCTCGCTCTACTTCGACCGGCTCTATCCGGCCGGTGTCGAAGCGATGGTCGATGCGGTCGAGCGGATCGACGGCGGCGATGTCCGCTTCGAACCGCAGGACGAATCCCGCGCCACCTTCCAGGGGTTGCTGACCGAACCGGTGGCGGCGATCGATTTCCGCCGCTCCGCGATCGATCTCGATCGGCTGGTCCGCGGATGTGATCCGCAGCCTGGCGCGCACGCGCTGCGAGGTGCCGATCTGGTGAGGCTCTTCGATGCGCGCCTCGAGTCCGAGACGAGTAGCGCGCCGCCGGGGACGATCATCGCGGTCGATTCGGACGCGATGCGGGTCTCGCTCGCCGGTGGCCTGCTGCGCGTCGCCCGCGTTCGCGTCAACGAGGGCAAGAAGGGGCGGCCGAGGGATCTCGGTCTCGTCGCCGGCGATCGATTGGAGTCCGCTGCCGTCTGACCATGAGGTCGGCTCGCGCGGGGCACGGGTCTCCGGCGAAAGCCTCAGCGCGAAGAACGGGCGCCATCCCTCGCCGGCCCCTCGCCGGATCGAGGCGCAGCCGGTAAGCTACTCGGCCTCATGGCGTACGACATCCAGCGCGTTCGAAACATCGGCATCAGCGCCCACATCGACTCGGGCAAGACCACGCTCACCGAGCGGATCCTCTACTACACCAAGCGGATTCACAAGATCCACGAGGTGAAGGGCAAGGATCAGGTCGGCGCGACCATGGACTTCATGGAGCTCGAGCGCGAGCGGGGCATCACG
>CAZDHU010000266.1:0-1791 GCA_964505355.1 uncultured Myxococcaceae bacterium
CGAAAACCGCCTGCGCGGCAGCCGCCAGCGCGGCGGGCGGACTGCGACGCTTTCCCTCGGCGATCTCGCGCGCCTTCGAAGCGAGGATGTCGTCGAGAATGCTCATCGCGATTCCACGCACTGACTGGCCCGCGCCAGCGCTTCGAGCTTCGCGCGCGCGGCTCCCGAATCGATGCTCTCGGTGGCCCGCATCAGCCCCGCGCGCAGGTCGTTCGCCGCACCCGCCGCCCAGAGCGCCCCCGCGGCGTTGATCGCGACGAGATCGCGCCGCGGCCCGCGTTCGCCGGCCAGCACCGCGGTGATGATGGCGGCGTTCTCGGCGGCGTCGCCTCCACGCAGCTCGTCCGCACGCGCACGAGGCAATCCGAGTTCCGCGGCATCGATCGTCCGTTCGCGAACCGCACCGTCTTCGAAGAGTGCGGCGCGCGTCGGCGCCGTGGTGGTGATCTCGTCGAGTCCGTCGTCGCCGTGCACGACCAGCGCACGTTCCGCGCCGAGCGCACCGAGGGCAGCCGCCAGCGCCGGCACCAGTGTCGCCGCGTAGACCCCGACCAGTTGCCGCCGAACCCCGACCGGGTTGAGCAGCGGACCGAGCGCATTCATCAGCGTGCGAACGCCGAGTTCCGCGCGAACCGGCGCAAGGAACCGCATCGCGGGATGCGCGCGGCGCGCAAAGAACGGCGCGACGCCGACCTCGCGCAGCAGGCGCGCCGAAGCGTCGACCGGCAGGTCCGCGCGCACGCCGAGCGCCTCCAGCACGTCGATGCTGCCGACGCGACTGGTCGCCGCACGATTGCCGTGCTTGGCCACCGGAACCCCTGCGCCGGCGACCACGAACGCCGCCGCCGTCGAGACGTTGAAGGTGTCGCTGCCGTCGCCGCCGGTGCCGCAGGTGTCGACCGTCCGCGGATCGACCGCCGGAGCGACGATCGCGCGCGAGCGCAGCGCACGCGCCACCGCGACCAGTTCGTTCACCGTCTCGCCGCGCGTTCGCAGCGCGACCAGCAGCGCGGCCATCGGCACCGGCGCCGACTTGCCATCCATGATTTCGCCGAAGGCGGCTTCGAGCAGCGCCGCCGGCACTTCGTCGCCGCGCACCGCGTACTCGATCGCATCGCGCACGCTCATGCCGCGGCCCGTCCCGGCGTCGTCGAACACAGTTCGAGAAAGTTCGCGAGCAGCGCCTTGCCCGAGCGGGTGAGAATCGATTCGGGATGGAACTGCACGCCTTCGATCGGGAGTTCGCGATGCCGAACGCCCATGATCTCGCCATCCGCCGTCTGCGCCGTCACTTCCAGCACCGCCGGACACGACGCGGGATCGATCACCAGCGAGTGGTACCGCGTCGCCTCGAAAGGCTGCGGCAGGCCGCGAAACACACCGGCGCCGCTGTGCTCGATCCACGACGTCTTGCCGTGCATCAGCGTCTTCGCGCGCACGATCCGCCCGCCGAAGCAGGCACCGATCGCCTGATGACCGAGACAGACCCCGAGCACCGGAGTTCGCGCGCGCGCGAAGGCGCGAATCGCGTCGATGCTGACGCCGGCGTCGTCCGGCGTTCCCGGCCCCGGCGAGATGACGAGCCCTTCCGGTGCGCGCGCGAGCAGCTGCTCCGCCGTTTCGACGTCGTTGCGAAGCGTCACGACGTCGGCGCCGAGCTCACCGAGGTACTGCACGAGGTTGTAGGTGAAGGAGTCGTAGTTATCGAGCATCAGGATGCGCATCAAAGATCGCCTTCGCGCGCGAGATCGATCGCCCGGATCACGGCCGCCGCCTTGTTGTTGCACTCGA
>CAZDHU010000267.1:0-6647 GCA_964505355.1 uncultured Myxococcaceae bacterium
CGACGCGGCGCTGCGGGCGATGGACGGCCGCTATCCCGACGAATACCTGCTGCTCGGCGCGCCGAAGCCGTGGCGTCCCGAAGACACACTCCTGTGTCAGCGCACGAGCGGCTTCATCGTCACCCTGATCAACCTCGACAACGAACTGATCTTCGACGCCGTGCGTTCCGCGGGCGGCGACGAGCTCGCGCGCCTGTTGATTCCCGAGGCGCCGTGGGAGAACCGTCCGACCTCGTACGCCGCGCGCGGCGCCGAGCCGCCCGAGCCGCCGCTGCACCTGCCGTCGGGTGGAAGCAACAACTGGGCGGTCGGCGGAGCGCGCGCTGCCGCCGGTGCACCGATCTTCGCCAACGATCCGCACGTGCCGGCGATTCCGCTGCCCACCTACTGGATGCACGCGCACCTCGAATGCCCGGAGTACCGCGTGCAGGGCGGTGTCTTTCCGGGCGCGCCGCTCTTCGGCTTCGGACACAACGGACACCTCGCCTGGGGCTGCACGACGGCATTTCGCGATGCCTGGGATCTCGTTCGCATCCACCGCGCGCCGGGCGATCCCACGCAGTACCGAACGCCCCGCGGCTACGGAACGCTCGAAGCCCGCCGCGAGTCGCTGCCCTCGCGCTTCGGCGGCCGAATCGACATCGCCTTCGAGCAGTGCGAACACGGCATCGTGTATCCGGGCTGGAAACATCACGACGGCGTCGATCTCGCGCTGCGCTTCGTGCCGGCGGATCTCGCGACCTACACCGAGGGCTATCTCGACCTCGTGGCCTCGCGCAGCGTCGACGAACATCGCGCGGCGCTGGCGAAGATGAACGAAGGGCCCTTCGACTTCAATCACGTCTACGCGCACCGTGACGGCTTCA
Organism: uncultured Myxococcaceae bacterium; assembly: GCA_964505355.1. Lineage (GTDB taxonomy): Bacteria > Myxococcota_A > UBA9160 > UBA9160 > UBA9160 > CAZDHU01. The sequence goes on from CAZDHU010000267.1 coordinate 867, forward strand.
TCGGCTGGGAGATGTTCGGCCGCCTGCCGCGCCGCACGAAGGACGGGCTCTTCGTGCGCGACGCACACGACCCCGACGCGCAGTGGCACGGCTTTCTCGACTTCGCCGAGCATCCGAAGATTTCCTCGCCCGCGAGTGGCCTCGTCGTCTCCGCCAACTCGATCACCGACCCCGCGAACTTCACGCGGGTCGCGACCCGCGCGCACTTCGAACCGCGAACCCGGCAGGATCGAATCGAATCGGTGCTCGGCGCACGAAGCGATCACGGCGTGGCGACGATGTCGGCGCTGCAGGCGGACGTCATCGCGGACTACGCGCCGCCGGTGCGCGATGCGTTGCTGGCGCTGACGCGCGACGTGGCGCCGGGCAGTCTTGCCGCACGCGCACGCGACGCGCTCGCGGCCTTCGACGGCGCGTTCGGCGTCGATTCCAATGCGGCGCCCGTCTTCTACTTCGTGCAGCAGAACCTGCTGCCGCTCGTCTTCGTGCCGCTCCTCGGATCGCACGTCGGCCGGCGCTTCGCGACCGGACGACGCGGACTGCCGCGCCTGCAGAAACTGCTGATCGATGCGTCCGACCCGCTGCGCTCCGCGATCGAGCAGGCCGCCGGTCGATCGCTCGCCTCACTCGCCTGCGAAGCGCTCGACGCCGCCTGCGCGCGCATCGCTCGCGGCTGCGGGACGGAAGACGTCTCGCGCTGGCGCTGGGGAACGATCCAGCGCGCGCGCCTCGGCGGCCTTCTCGCCCACCTTCCCGTGATCGGCGATCGCCTCGTCGCCCACGACGGCCCCTATCCCGGCGACGACTACACCGTGAACCCGAACCGCGGCCTCGACGACGGCCGCAAACTCCACGTTCTCGTCACCGGCACCAGCCGCTTCGTCTGCGACCTCGCGACGCCCGACGAAGCCACCTTCATGCACAGCTCGGGCCCCCGCAGCGACTTCGGCTCGCTCTGGCACGCGAGCCTCTGCGCCCCGTGGACCCGCTTCGAAACCTTCCGCTCGGCCCTCTGGCCCGCCGACCAGATCCCGGACGTCGTCGAGCGGTTGGTGATCGGAGGGGAGTGAGCGGGAGCGCCCCGGGTTGCACGTCGCGGATCGGCTGCCAGAGTCGAGCCAGCGCCCGCCACGGAGGCCGAGATGGCAGCGATCGAACCCAACGTCGCCGCTTCGATTCCGCAGGGCATCGATCTCGCCGCGGCGCGGCGACACGGCGTCGACGTCGCGGATCCCTGGCTCGGAGCGAATCCCGCCGATCCCGCGCTTCGCGACGATCCGGCGCCCGCGCTGCATCGACTGCGCGAGATCGCGCCCGTGCATCACTCGCCGATCGGGGCCTGGCGGCTTTCGCGCCACGCGGATTGCGTGCGTCTTCTGCGCGAGGTGAAAAGCGGCGTGCGCTACGCGGATGGCCGGCCGGCGATCGGCGGGCGCGCGAGCGGCAGCCCGGCCGGGCCCGGCGAGTTCATGCTGCAACTGGATCCACCGAGTCACACACGACTGCGTCGCCTCGTCAGCAAGGCGTTCACGCCGCGAGCGGTCGAGCGGCTTCGCGAGCGCGTGCGCGAGAACGTGCGCGTGCTGCTCGACGACGCGCTCGCCCGCGGCGAGATGGACGTGATCGCCGACTTCGCGTTGCCGGTGCCCTCGACCGTGATCTGCGAAATGATGGGCGTCCCGCTCGAAGACCGGCCGCGCTTCACGGCCTGGACGGGCGACGCGACCCATCTGCTCGCGGCCGAGTTCGCGCCCGAAGACGTGGTGCAGCGCGGGCTCGCCGCCGCCGGCCAGCTCGCGCTCTATTTTCAGCAGTTGATCGAGTCGCGTCGCGGGCAATCGCGCGACGATCTGCTCTCGGACCTGATCCGCGCGGAAGAAGCAGGCGATCGCCTCTCGCCGAGCGAGTTGCTCGTGCAGTCGATCGGCCTGCTGATCGCGGGCTTCGAGACCACGATCGGGCTGATCGGAAACGGCGTCTACCAGCTCGCGCGACACCCCGGCGAGTTCGACCGCCTGCGGCGCGAGCCCGCGCTGATCCGCACCGCGGTCGACGAATGCCTTCGCTTCGACGGCCCGATCGGCGCCACGCTGCGCATCCTGCACGAGGACGTCGAGTTCGGTGGACTCGTGATTCCGCGCGACAGTCGCGTCGTCGTCCTGCTCGAAGCCGCGAACCGCGACCCCGCGAAGTTCGCCGACCCCGACCGCTTCGACGTCTCCCGCCAGCCCAACGAACACCTCGCCTTCGGCGGCGGCGTCCACATGTGCCTCGGCGCCCACCTCGCCCGCATGGAGGCGCAAGAAGCCCTCGGCGCCCTCGCCGCCCGCACCCGCGCGATCGAACTCGCCTCCGAGAAACGCGTCTGGGGCCGCTCGCTCTTCCGCGTCCCCGGCACGCTACCGGTGCGCCTCGCGGCGAACTGAGACGGCAGGTCGTACGCGCGGGGATCGCGAACCCGCGAGGCAGAAGTCTCGATCGACGAGATCCCCGCGACCGCTACGCCCCTTTCGGCCGCAGGCGCAGCCTCACGGGCAGGCGCTTTGGGCCGCCGACGAAGCTCGCGTGCAGTCGTTCGACGGGGCCGGCGGGTTCGATCGATTCGCAGCGTTCGGCGAACTGGCGCCAGAAGACGCGCAGGTCCATGCGCGCGAGGTGGGCGCCGAGGCAGAAGTGTTCGCCGACGCCGAAGCCGAGGTGAGGATTCGGGTCGCGGTCGATTCGAAAGACGTCGGGGTCGGGGAAGACGTCTTCGTCGCGGTTGGCCGAGGCATAGAAGAGGGCGAGCGAGTCGCCTTCGCGGATCGGCTGGCCGCGCACGACACAATCTCGTGTCGCGGTGCGCGCGAAGTGGTTGACCGGCGTCGTCCAGCGCACGATCTCGTCGGCCGCGCGATCGACGAGATCGGGGTTGCGGCGCAGCGCTTCGAACTGGTCGGGATGTTCGAGAAAGGCGACGAGGCCGCTCGAGATGGCGTTTCGAGTGGTGTCGTGTCCCGCCACCATGACGAGGAAGAAGAGCGAGAACAGCTCGAAGGTGGGAACGGGCGCGCCGCCCGGCAGCGTGGCGTTCGCCAGCACGCTCGACAGATCGTCGCGCGGCGTTCTCCGCCGGTCGTCGGTGATGTCTTTCAAGAACTCGAAGGCCTCGACGAGAAATCCGAGGCGGCTCTCTCGCGTGTCGCCTTCACGCTGGAAGTCGGGGTCTTCGATGCCGAAGTTTTCGTTCGTGATCCGGAGCACGAACGCTTCCCGTTCGCGGGGGATGCCGAGCATCTCGGTGATCATGCGCAGCGGCTGCAGCGCGGCGACTTCCGTCACGAACTCGCACTCGCGCGGACTGCCGTCGCCCGCCAGCGTGTCGAAGATCTCGCGCGTGATCTCTTCGAGCCGCGCTTCGAGCCGGCGAATCGCGCGCGGCGTGAACCAGCCGGAGACGAGACGCCGATAGTCGCGATGTTCGGGCGGATCCATGTTGACGAGCATGCGCAGGGGAGGCTGCTCTTCGAGGCCGGGCCCGGCCTCGGGCGGCGTTTCGGGGAACAGGATGAATCGCCCCGCGCTGCGAAAGAGTTCGGGCTGCTTCGAGATCTCGATGATGTCCGCGTGTTTCGTGATCGCCCAGAAGGGCCGGTAGCCTGCCGGCGTCATTCGATGAACGGGGGATTCGCGGCGCAGCCGCTTCCACGCCTCGTGCGGGTAGCCGTGCGTGCCGTAGCGCTTCGCGCTGATCACGTCGAGCTGGTCGAGAGCGAGGCCCGAAACGTCCACCTTCCTTCTCCTCCGGGATGACGGCCCGTTCGTTCCGCCGCGGACGGGCCGGCGCGCGCTCTCGGCGGAACCTGCCGGCGAGTGTCTCTGGCGGCGCGCGCGCGTCCACCCGATCCGAAACGAGACCGGCGAAGAGTGCGCAAACGCGTGCCGTCGACGGCACGCAGCACCACGACGACGCGAAGGCGGCGGAGATCAGCGCGGGGGGCAGGCGGCCGAGAGAAACGACACGACCTCGTGCGCGAGCGCGATTCGCTGATCCGAGAAGGCGTGGTCCGCGTCGTCGAGGACGACGGATCGAAGTCGCGTGGCGCCCGATCGCTTCAGCGCCTCGACCAGTGGCGCGTGATGCCGAGCGGGGGGCGTCACGTCGTCGCGAGCGCCGGCCACCAGCAGCAGCGAACGCCCCGCGAGCGCGCCGGCGCGCGCGACGAGATCGTACGTGCCGGCATGCTTCGCCACTTCGCGCACCAGCTCGATGCCCGACGTGCCGCGGATCGGTCCGCTCCAGCCGCCGAGCGCCGTCGCCATCGACTTCGCGATCGCGGGATCGTGCGCCGCGCGTCCCATCGCGCCGAGGTTCGCGCCGGCGAGCGAGACCGCGCAGGCGAGGTCGTCGCGTTCACTCGCGCTGAGGAGCGCAGCGAACCCGCCCATGCTGTGTCCGAGCAGCGCGATGCGCGCGGAATCGACGCGGTGTGCGGCGGCGAACGCCGGCGCGCGCACCTCGTCGATCACGTGGCCCGCGTCCTCCAGCACGTGTGCGAAGGAGAACGCGCCGCCGCTTCCCCAGACGCCGCGGTAGTGAAAGAAGACGACGTTCCAGCCCGCGCGTCGCACCGCATGGGCGAGATCGAGGTTGCGCTCGTTGCCCGGGAAGCCGTGCAGCAGCACGAGCGTCGGATGCGGGCCGGCCCCCGCGGCCACGTAGACGATGGCGCTGAGCGCGACGCCCGCGCTGTGCAGCGTGACTTCATCGATGCGCGCCGGAGCGCTCGCGTCGAACGGTGCCTCCATCGTCACGGGGTCGAACGCGGCGACGCCCTTCGCGATGCCGGGAGACCCGGGGGCCGACGGCTCCGGCGAACGAGTGCACGCCGTGATCCCGCAGAGCACGAGAAGGCCGAGTGCGGCGCGGCGCAGCCGCCGGAACGAAGAGAACGTCGGGATCATCGGCCGGTTCTCGTCTCCTACGGGATGATTCCGGCCCGGCGACTCGCCGCGAGGGCTTCGATCCCGTCCACGCGGCGAATGGTCTCGCGGATCTCGTCGGCGAAGGCGCGTCGCGCGTCGCCGAGCGCAGCATCGCCGGGGCCCGCGAGGCCTCGATTTCGCACCAGCCGCAGCGCGGTGTCGAAGAGCACGCGCGAGACCGATTCGTCGCTGCGAATCCGCCGCTGAAGGCGGTATTGCTTCGCGCGCGCGAGACATTCGGTGAGGAAGGCGGCGGGCTCGATCGCCTCGCCGGCCGTGCGTCGTTCGAGCCCGTCCGCGACCACGCGATAGGCCTCGAGAAACGCGCGCAGGATGCGATGCGCGCTGAACGGTCGGATGCGCAGAATGATCGCCTGCACGCCGGCCGCGCCACTCGCGAGATGGGATTCCCAGTCGGGATCGTGCAGCGCGAGTTCGGCGCGAATCTCGCTGCGAAACGATTCCTTCTCCGCGAAGAAGAACTCGAACTTCAGCAGGTCGCGCAGCCGCATTGCTTCGTCCCAGAACTCCGTCACGGGGTCGCTCACCCGCTCTTCCCCGGCACGCAGCAGCGCGAGCTCGGCGATCGCGCCGTTCACGAAGAAGTGGATGATCGTGTTTCGGTAGTAGGCCGCCGTCAGATGCTGGCCTTCGTGAATCGCGTAGACCGGCTCGAGCCCGACGTCGAAGCGCGAGACGACGCCGCTCGCGACCAGCGCGTCGAGCGCGCGACCCACGCTGTCCGGGGTTTCGAGGTCGAGCTCCGCGGTTGCGGGCAGATTGCGCGCGCGCACGTAGTCGACGAGGTTGCGCAGC
>CAZDHU010000268.1:0-12991 GCA_964505355.1 uncultured Myxococcaceae bacterium
GTGAGCGTCCGGGATGCGCGTCACGGCCGGGTTGAACGTCCAGACGACGAGGTAGGCGGAGCGGCACCAGTCGTCCGAGGAGCCGCACGGCGTGCCATTTCCAAACGTGATCGTCGCGCCGTTGATGAGATCACCGATCTGTCCCGCCGGATCGATGACGGGCGAGCCGAGCAGACGAAAGAAACGCAGCGGTGCGGCGCTGTTCGGGCCGGCGCCGACGTTCGTGCCCAGCTCGCAAACGACGGATTCCGGGCCCGCGCGCTCGACGGCATCGACCGTCGCAGTGGCGACGGCCGCCAGCGCCTCGTCCCATGAGATTCGCTTCCAGCGCCCCTCACCCCGTTCACCGACGCGCCGCATCGGATGGTGCACGCGCGACTCGGAGTACATGAGGCTCGTGGCACAGCCTCCCTTCTGGCAGCCGCGCGGATTGAAATCCGGCAGGCCCGGCATCGTGGCGGCATAGGGTGCCGTCTGTTCCTCGCGCCAGACGACGCCATCCTTCACGTAGAGATCCCAGGCGCAGCTCGACGCGCAGTTCATCATCGAATGCGTGCCGCGCACGACGCGATCCCAGCGCCACTGTTCGCGATAGAGATCTTCCCACGTGCGGTAGTCGCGACGGCTTTGGGGCACGAGGGGCGGTTGCCCGGACGACACCCCCTGCGCTTCGGAGTCCTCTGCGAGGCGAAGCCGGACGAGGCCGAGCGTTGCGCCGGCGACGCCGGCAGCCCACAGGAAATCGCGCCGCGTGATCTTCATTTGATGGCCAGAATGTGGACGCTCGTGACCGCATCCAGATGGGCTCTCACTTCCGCGAGCGGGACGCCGAGCCGGTCCATCGCATCTCGCATCGCCGGCGCGTCGGGCGTGACGGCGTCGCCGAAACACGCCTCGCTCGTCACGCGCACCTCGCGAAAGCCCGCGTCCTCGATCGTGCGCAGATAGGCGCCGCGCAGGCTCGCGCCCCCAACGCAGCTGAGATACGCGTCCATGCTCTCGAGAACTTCGGCGGGAAGCGGCCGCTCGAGGACGAGGTCCGACACCATGATGCGTCCGCCGGGTCGGAGCACGCGGTAGGCCTCGCGATAGACCCGATCCTTCTCGGGGGAGAGGTTGATGACACAGTTTGAAATGATGACGTCGACGCTCTCGCTCTCCACGGGAAGTTCTTCGATGATGCCCTTGCGAAACTCGACGTTGGTACAGCCGAGCTTGCGCGCGTTCTCCCGTGCCTTCGCGAGCATCGCGTCCGTCATGTCGACGCCGATGACGTGCCCCGTCGGCCCCACTCGCTGCGCCGCGAGGAAGGCGTCTATGCCGGCTCCGGAACCGAGATCGAGAACCACTTCGCCCGGTCGAAGGCCCTCGATCGCCGTGGGATTTCCGCAGCCGACACCGAGGTTGGCCCCGGCCGGGACGCTTCCGAGTTGCGACTCGGTGTAGCCGATCTTTCGACCCACCTCGGAGGCGTACGGCAGCGCTTCGTTGCAGCACGTCGAAGCCCGATCGACGACCCGCGCATAGCCCCGCTGCACTTCGGTTCGAATGTCGTCCCGGTCGTCCGGACGCCGTGCATCGCGCATCACGATCTCCTTTGTGGTTCAGCCAGCGTGATTCCCAGAGTGAAAACGATCCATGTGCCGACGCCGATGGCCCACGCATCCACGACGATCATCATCCGAACGACCGAATCGAGGCGGCCGTACATGCCGTGTTGCCCGAGGAAGGCCACGTCGAGAATGCCCATGTAGACGAGGGCAGTGGCGCCGGCGACGCCGAAGAGCCGCCCCCACGAACGGTTCAGCCACAGGCCAGCCGCTCCCGCGAGGACCGCGAGCGTCATGGCAGCGTCGGAGAACGTCATCGCCCGCTGCAAATCGCGGAACGCTTCGGGGTGCCCGGGCTGAAGGGGATAGCCGCGAGAGATCATGTCCGTGTACACCATCGTGTTCACGAGGCCGGTGATCAGCAGTGCGAGAGCAGCAACGCGAACGCGGAGGGTCATGTTCGCTCGTTCATTCACGTGCCGGCCTCCTGCTAGATGTACAAATGCACATACGTGCACGATTCATCGCAAAAAAAATCAGTCGTCGTCGCCGGGACAGCAAAGCGGAACGATCTTGCGGAACCGGGCGAGCATCGTCTCCATGCGATCCGCGACGCCCGGACCATCGACCTCGAAGAACACGTGGCGGCCCTGCTTGCGACGCCGAACGATCCCGGCGTCGTGCAGAATGGCGAGATGACGCGACACGACGGACGCGTCCTGAGGGAAGTGGGCAGCAATCGTGCTGACGTCCGAGCGCCCTTCGACCGTCAGAAAGCGCATGATCTCGACCCGCACGGGCTCACAGAGGGCCCCGAACAGCTTCGAGTCGAAGATCTCCGTGAGTTCTCGGGCCGCCTTCTGGCGGGCACCTCGGCTGAGCGGCTTCATGGCGTTCGGTCCGGCATGAACACGTGTATACACGTGCAAACGTGCAGGCGTCAAGGGTCGACGGTCCCGGCGGCGCGACCGGCGTGGTCTGTTGCGGGCGCGCGGGAGACTCGCATTGCTCGGGTCGGTGGCTACGGTCGAGAGATGCCGAACGTCGATTCGTCCCCCGATCGGCCGCGCGCTGCGCGACTTCACGGCGTGCCGCTGCACGCGCTCTGCCTCGATCTCGACGACACGATTCTCGACAATCACGGCAGCTACCGCGACGCGGTCGATGGCGCCACGCAGCGCATCGTCGACGCCCACCCCGACCTGTTTCCGGCAGCCGTCATTCACACCATCGAACGAACCAGCGAGGACTGGTGGTCGGATCCGGATCGCCATGCGCGCGGCCGGCTCGATCTGCCGGGCGCGCGGCGCGAGGTTCTCTTGCAGGTGCTCGATCGGCTGGGGCGACCCGATCCGGCGTTCGCCGGCGCGCTCGCGAGCGAGTGGGTGAAGCAGCGCGACGAAGCACTGCGCCTGCACGACGACGCGCATGCTTTGCTCGCGCGACTGCGCGCCGCGGTGCCGCGGTTCGCACTCGTCACCAACGGCGCAGCGGCCGCGCAGCGCGCGAAGATCGAGCGCTTCGAGCTCGCCGGCTATTTCGATCACGTGCAGGTCGAAGGCGAGTTCGGTGCGGGCAAGCCGGAGGCCGCGGTGTACGAACACGTGTTGCAGTGCCTCGACACCGCGCCGGATCGTGCGCTGATGGTGGGAGACAACTTCGAATGCGACGTCCTCGGCCCGCTCGCCGTCGGCATGCACGCGGCATGGATCGACGTCGAGCGAAAAGGCGTCGCGCCGGGCCTCGCGCCGCGCCCGCATTTTCGGCTGCACGGATTGAAGGATCTTCTCTGGCTCCTCGGCGTTTGAAGACCCCGAACGATTCAGAGTCGCGAGGCCGCGGACAGGACTGCCGGACGTGTGATCCACGAGATGCGGAGCAGGCGACGTCGGGGCCACGCTGCTCCATGGCTCGCCGCGGCCTTCCGGCCGCGGCTGCGCGTGAGACTTCCGCTCCGCGTGGCCCCCGACGGCGCTGCGTCACGTCGTTCCTGGCAACCCGTTCAGTCGTCGTCTTCGTCCCGATCGCGCGCCGAGCCCGCGCGCGGTGTCTGCGCCGAGCCCGAACTCGCCACGTCGGGCGTCGCCTTCGCGGTGTACGCGGACGCGGCGCCGTGCTGGTAGACGAGTTCTCCGCCGCTGTGTCCCACGCCGATTCCCGCGGCGAGGACCCCGAGCGAAGCCACGACGGCGGCCGCCCGGGCGATCGAACCGGTGCGTCCGGCCGCGAGTCCGGCACCGGTCACGAGGATCGTCAGGCCGGCGATCCATACGAACGATTCCGCTCGTTCTTCGTGGGCTTCGATCCGGCGTTCCGAAACGACCCGTTCCACCCGCTCTTCTTCGGCCTCGCCGGTGCGGGCCGCGAGCAGCCCGCCGCCGGCCAGCAGGAGGTGGAGCGCGACGATCAACGCCCAGCTTCGCGCGGGCAGCCACTGGCGTGCGATCGCCAGTGTGAGCGCGATCGCGGCGAAAGGCAGAAGCACGGCGAGTGCAATCGGCAGGTGTACGATCGCGGGGTGAAGCGGTTCCGGAAGCATGTCGATTTCCTCCTGAGGCAATGGCCTCGCGAGGAAGCCTCGGCCCTCGCACATGCGCGCACCATCCGTCGGATGACGCATCGGCCCCCAAAACACGACGGCCGAAAGGAACGCGGCGCATGACGCGAGGAATGTTCGACCATCACCTGAGGCGGCGGATGCAGTGGCTGCTCGCGCTGGTCGCCGCCGGTGGCGTCGTCGATCTCGCACTCGACCGTCCCCAAACGTTCTGGAACGCCCACGTGCTGTTCGAACTGTCGTTCGTGGCGCTTTGCCTCGCGGGTCTCGCAGCGGGCTGGTCGGGCTGGCGCAGGGCGGAGGGATTGCTCGGTTCGACGCAGGAAGAGCTCGAACGCCGGCAAGTCGAGCGCGATCACTGGCGCGAGCGCACCGAGGCCCTGTTGAAAGGTCTGGGAGAAGAAATCGAGCTGCAGCTCGCGCGCTGGTCGCTCTCCCCGGCAGAACGCGATACCGCGCTTCTTCTGCTGAAGGGCTGCGGCCTGAAGGAGATCGCCGACCTGCTGGGGAAGAGCGAGCGAACCGTGAGACAGCAGGCGATTTCGGTCTATCGAAAGTCCGGGCTCGCCGGTCGCGCCGAGCTGGCCGCGTTCTTTCTGGAAGATCTCCTCTCTCCGCGCGCGAATCCGCTCTCGACACCCGCCGCCGCGAACGAAGCAGCTACGTCGCAGAACGCTCGGCCGGCGCCCGCGTCAGTCGTGGACGCGTGAGAGCGGCCACAGCGCGATCACCTGGGCGAGTGCGGTCAACGAGAAGAGCGCTCCGTAGGCGGCGAGTGGAGTGGTGCCGGCACTCACCGTCGCTTCGAGTCCGAGGCCGACGGCGATCGGCGCGATGCCGTTCAGTGTGCTGCTGACGACGGCCGCGACGACCAGCGTCGCGGTGGCGCCGCTCGAAGGAGCGAGCGAGAACAGCATCTGCGTATCGGCGACTTCGAAGCCGGCGAGAAAGACGGCCATCGCAAAGAAGCTGGCGATCGCGAGCGGAAGTGCCCACGGCCCCGGCGCCCGCAACAACAGCAGACTCGCGGTCGCAAGCGCGCCGCCAAACGCGGTGATGCGAAACACGCGCATGGCGCCGTGCCGATCGGCGAGGCGTCCCCAGCCGAGTAGCGAGACGAGCTGTCCGAGAAAGGTCGCAATCGTCGTCAGCAGGACGTCGGAATCGGTGAGTCCGACGTGTCGGCGCAGCCAGACGATCGCGAACGGCAGTGCAACACGCCGGGCCGCGCCGGAGAGCGTCGTTCCCGTCAAGTAATGCCGCAGGCGTCGATCGGTGAGCAGCAGAGAGAGCGGAGCCCGCGGAGCGCGATCGGGATCGGTTCGCGCTTCGGGGAGTAGAGCCAGCAGAAAGATGCGGGCGACTCCGCAGAGCCAGCCGACGCCGAAGAGAACCCCGAATCCGCCGGGATGTGCGGCCAGCCAGCGCTGCGCGGCGATGAAGTAGACGACGAGCGTGGCGTGCCACGCACTGCGCAGCAGGCCGAAGAAACGGCCCGTTCGCTCGGGATCGACGTACGTGTAGAGCAACGGAAACCAGACGGTCTGCGCGATGGCGAGTGCAGCCGCGCAGAACGCGAGGCTGCCGAGAAAGATCGGCAGCGCGACGTTCGCGCCGCGGGCGGCGATCTCGTCGTGAAGCACCAGTGGCAGGCCAAAGACGACGGCCGCGATCTGCCCGCCGACCAGAATCGAGCGCATGCGCCAGCGCGCGGTTGCGCGCAGGGTCGGCAGTCGAAGGACCTGCAGCAGCGGTTCGAAGGCGCGCTGCAGGCCGACGATCGCGTCCCCCGCGCCGAGCGAGACCAGCACCAGCGTTGGGAGATCGGTGGTGAAGACGCGGTAGTGCGTCATGCCGAGCGGATGGCTCGCGACGACGAGCCGCCGGCCGCGCGCGCGTGTGATCGGATCGAGGGTTTCAGGCAACGGATCGGGCATCGGCGGCGCGAACGCTACGCGCCGGGCTCCCGTCCGGCCAGCCGGCCGGACCATGCGCTCCGGGTCGAGCGTGTCTCAACCGAGACCGCCGACGCGCCGATCCGTGGCGCGTCGCAGGGAGCGCTCGTGTCCGAACCCGATCGCAGTGCCATCCACAACGGTCCGGGACCAGCCCGCGAAACCGGCGAGGCCCCGAAGCCGGTCGACCCGGCCCTCGACGACGCGCAGGCCGGACTCGCCTACGCACCGCCCGCCGGCCTCTTTGGCGGGGCGCCGGGTGACCGCGAAGTGCCTTCGCGCTGTCGCGTGCATCTACTGGCCGACGCGAAGCCGACCGAGCGTGGGATCGTCTATCGGCGCGGTGACGACCGCTTTCTGCTCGAGTGGACGCGCGTTCGACTCGCGCTCGCCGCAGCCGTCGGCGAACCCGAAGGCGTTTGCACGGTGGTCTTCGATCTCGCGCTCGCGATCTCGGGCCCCGAATGCGTCCTCTGTCGCGTCGACGCGGATCCGATCTCGGAGGCACCCGCGCTCGCGCGCGCGATCGAACTCGGGGTCGGCCGCGATCGCTGCAACGCCTCGCTGAAAAATCTCTCGCGCGAGAACATGGCCTCACGACACTACGACGATCTCGATACGCTGACCGAAGCGCACCTCGAAGCGATTCGCTTCGGAGGCTGAGACGAGGGCGATCGAGAACGGCCGCCTGCACCCCCGTCTCACGGGGAGAGCGGAACGGCGGGACGCGTCGCCGACTCTGGCTTCGAGAACTCTCGCACTTCGTACACCGCAGCGGCCTCGTCGCGGGCGATCTCGCGAAAACGAGGATCGCGATGCAGTTGCGCATCGAGGACCGGAAAGCGGGCGGGTCCGAGAAAGACGAAGCGTGCCCCGGCCTCGCGCGCGATGACGTCACGAAGATCCTCGGCCCGACCGCGCGCAACTGCCTCGACCCGGGCCGCAAGGGCAGGATTCGCGTCGAAGAGGAAGGCGGGGTCGAGTCCCCAGACGAAACGCAGCCGATCATCGGCGGCGAAGAGGATTGGGAAGTCGTCCCAGCCCGGGTTGAACACGCGGTCGCCGCTCGCCGCATGCGCGCTGAGCACGGCCATCGGCTCGCGATAGACGTCGAACGGGATCTGATATCGGCGGGCGAGCTGGTAGACGACACTCGCCTGCCACCCGACCGGTACGACGACCGCCGTGACCGCCGCTGCGACGATCGCGAAGCGAAATCTCCGTCCCCGCCGTCGAAGCCAGCCGGAGGCGTGCGCCGCGACTCCTGCGAGATCGAGCAATCCCCACAGGCTCCCGATCCACAGCGCGACACTCGGCACGAGGTACTCGACGAAGCGCTGACTGCGTGCGGTGAGCAGCGCGGTGAGCACGACGGGCGCCGCGAGGACGAATGCGTCGTGCGGGCGATCGATGGCGCTCTCGTCCGTGGAGGCGGTCGTGCGCAGCAATCCTCGCCGTCGCGCGGCCAGCGCGGTCGCCGCCCACGCCACGAACACGACGAAGAGCGGAAACAGGACCTTTGCCATGTAGGCGGGGCGCGGCGGTCGCCACTCGCGCGCGAGCATCGTCGCCTTTGGCGCACCGATCGCGACCTCCACGATCTGAACGCGCAAGAAGGGAAGAATCTCGTCGCGATAGGGATGAAGCAGCAGGCCGGCGGTGATCCCGGCGATGAGCGTGGCGAACGCTCGCCATGGGGCCGCGTGCAGCGCCCGCGAAACGCTTCGCTCCCTGCGCAGACTGGAGGCGAGTTCGGCACCGAGGATCGCCGCCGCCGTCAGGATCAAGAGGCTCCAGCCGCCGTGGGTCCAGGTGAACGCAGCTCCGGCCAACGCGAGCAGAAACGGCCGGCGCAAGAGCATCGCCGCGATCGTCGCGACGTAGAGCGCGACGGCCAGTGACGACGCCTTCGGCACCATCATGCGTGCCGTGAACTCGGGGACGAGCAGCGTCGCGAGTACGAGGCTCGAAGCCACGATCTTGCCACCGGCCGCGGCGCCGAGCTGCCGGATCGCGCTCCAGAGCACGGTCATCGCGAAAGCACCGAACACGACCGCCATGATCTGCGTGCCTTCGAATGCGCCGAACGTCGCGACCGCGGGCCCGAGCAACCGGTGATACAGGTGATGCTGATCGACCGGGTACCGGGCGAGGGTGGTCAGGTCGAGCCACGGAAAGGCATCGATCGTGCCGTGTTGCCAGATCCACTCCGACAGATGCGCGTGATAGAACGCATCGGGATCGGAGAACACGCCGCGGACGGTCATCACCGAAAACCAGACGAGAAGAGCGCCGAGCACGAACAGCGGGAAGATCCGCGAAGCAAGACGGCTCATCGAACAGGCTCGGTCGACGGACGAGGCGCGTGCACGTCAACCCTGGCCGAGCGCAAGAAACTGGCCCGCGAACAGATGCAGGTTGATCAGCGCCGACACGACGAGCAGCGTCTTGAATCTCGTCGTCAGATCGCCTCGCTGCTCCCGCCACGCGAGCAGCAGCAGCACGTAGAGAAAGGGTACGAAGTCGAGCGAGTAGCGATAGCCGAACTGGCGATACCCGATGCCGTAGTAGAGAACGAGTGGCGTCGCGATCATGACGACGGTGAGCAACAGGCGTCGCGACGTGGCGTCGCGCAGCCGAAGGCCGAAGAGGCAGAGCAGGCATGGCGAGGTGATCGCGATGCTCATGCCCCACGGATTCGCTGCAACGAACGGATAGCCGAGCACGAACGAGGCATCGTCGTGCCGAATCGGTACGGGAGCTGCGAGCAGCAGGTGATAGAGGTTCCCGGGTACGTGAGCGAGCGAAAGCAACCCGTACGCGCGCGCGGCCGCTGCATGCGGCGGGATGATCTGCGCGGCATAGCCCTGCTCGAAGGGGTTGCCGAAGCGACCGTAGTTGTAGAGCGCGAGCAGACCGAGCATGGCCGCGATCGGCATCGCGAGCGTCGCGAGCGAGCGAAACCGTCGGTTCCACGTCTCACGGGCGTCGAGGATGTCGAGGATCGGCCAGACGATGCCGAGCGCCGCGGTCGATCGCGTCGCGAGGGCGAGCGCGAAGAAGACACCGAGGCGTGCGGGTCGCCGGTGTCCGAGCATCTCGTCGATGGCGGCGAAGAGCAGCACGCTCGTCACCACCTGCGAGAAGTACCAGCTCCACGGCCACATCCCGACGCCGAGAAACGCCGTGCTGAACGCGAAACCAAAGGCGAGATAGCCGGCGTCTTCGCGCGAATACCCGATGCGGCGCGCGATGCGCGCGACCAGTCCGAGCACGAGCAGAACCAGCAGCGGCTGCAGGTAGCCCTGTCGAAAGACGACGCCGGCCCCGTCCGCCAGCCACACGAACGGCATCAGGACGACCGCCGGTAGCGGTCCGAGCGGCCAGTAGTAGCGGCCATCGTGGGGCGTCGTGTCGGCCCAGCTTCCCGGCGAGTCGAGAAAGGCGAGCTGTCCGTGCAGAAACGAACGCGCAAGGTGCGTGAACTGCTGCTCGCTGCCGAGGCGAACGTTCCAGACGCACAGCACGCCGAGAAAGGACGCGAACGCCAGGGCGAGGACGACGCGACCGGGTGAGATCCGCATGGGTCACCGCACCCCGCGCCGTGCCCTGGGTTGCGGCCCATTGCGGATGAAACCGGAAGATCGGGTTACGAGTCGACGCGCGAACTCTGCGCGGCCCAGCTCGCGAGCCCGCGACCCGGTGCGGATGCTCATGGCCAGCACATCGGCGAAACGCACGACCCGGGCGCAGTCGGGACGGATCTTCGCGGTGTCTCGATCGTGGCCGATGGCATCACTCCGGCGCCGCCGCGTTCGAGAGCGCGACGGCGAGGTTGTAGTGCGGAACCCCGTGCTCTGCATCCGGCCCGATCGAGCGGCTGCGACTCACGATCGGAGTCAGCGGCCATCTCCGTTTCGCGTGGAGACGCGCTCGATTCGCCTGCCCGGCTGCACCTGCCATCGGCTCTGGGCCGACGCCGATTTCGTTGGCACGGCGAATGCCCGGACTCACCTTGCCGCCGGTGACCGCAGCGGAGTGACCGAGGACGGGTCGGTCGCGTAAGCTGGAGCGAACGGAAGAAGGGTGTGGAGCGCGGGCGCGCGCGATGGTCTGAACGGGGGTGGCGATTCGTGTCGCGGTGGAGCGCGTTCGGGGTCGGCTTCACAGTCGGTGATTTCGGGACGGCCGCGCGTTGACGCTCCGGGATCGGCTTCGGTCCGAGCTCTGGCAGAGGCCCGAACACAACTTCGCTCCGCTCGACGGCATGCGTGCCTTCGCCTGGAGCACCGTCGTCTTTTTTCACTGTGCGCTCTTCACCGGATTCCTGACTCCGGGCTCGGCGCGCGCGTTGCGCTCACCGTGGGTGGCTCCGCTCGCCGGCGGAACCTGGGCCGGCGTCGACGTCTTCTTCGTGCTGAGTGGCTTCCTGATCGGGCGAATCTTGATCCGAGATCTCGAACGCCACGGGGAACTCTTCTTCCCGAGCTTCTTCCTCCGGCGTGCGTTTCGAATCTTTCCCGCCCACTACTTCATATTGACGACGAGTCTGATCGCCACGACCCCGATCGAGTCCGGGATGTTTCGGTTCCTTTTTCTCGGCGCGGATCCCGCGACGCTCTGGCGATCGAGCTGGGCCAACTATCTCTACGTGCTCAACTACCTCGGGCCCCGGGAGTTCCCGAGCGTGATGTCGTGGGCCTGGTCGCTCTGCGTCGAAGAGCACTTCTACTTGTTGCTGCCGGGCCTGCTCTTCGCGGCATACCGTGCTCCGCGGCGCGTCCGTCCCGGGCTGGTCCTGCTGTTCGTTGCGGTGCCGTTCGTGCTGCGGCTCGGATGGTTTCTGCACGATCCGTCGCGGAATCTGCTCGACGGCTACTACTACTACTCGCACTTCCGTTTCGATGAACTCTTCGTCGGCGTTGCGCTCGCCTACCTGTCCGTCGTGCATTCCGAATGGATTGCGCGCGTGGCGAGGCGGGCAGGTGACTGGTTGCCATTCGTGGCCTTCGGATTGATTGGCTCGGTATGGGCGTTCGGGGGCCTTGCGGAGACGAATCTCTTCACCGTCGTCTTTCAGTTTCTCGTGATGGCGCTCGGCACGGGCGCCGTACTTCTCAACTGTCTCGTGCTGTCGAATCGACTGACGCGGTTTCTCGCGCTCCCGGTCTGGTACCCGCTCGCACGCATTTCCTACGGCGGCTATCTCGTTCATCCGTTCGTGCTCTTTGCCCTTCTCGCCTTCGCCGACGCGCGGGGATCACTCGATCGGCTCGATGGAAGCTGGTTGATCGTGCTCTATCTCTGCGTGATGGCGGTCTCGTCGGTGCTTGCGGGGATCATGTTCGTCGCGATCGAGGCTCCGCTGCTTCGGATCGGTGTCGATGTGAGTTCGCGACTGAGGACGGCTCGACCGGCCACAGAGTGACCGTGATGCGAGCTGCGGCGCGGCCCCGCGCGATCGTTCAGAGCTCCGGCGGTCGTTCGTTTGCGCCGGCGGTCGGGCGTTTCACGATCCGCGGGCTGCCCACGCAACCGATTTCGGCGTTCTCTCCGCCGGCGGGAGCGCGAGCGGCGCTCACTTCGATCCGAAGCGTCACGTGCTGGCCGGCCCACGCCGAAAGATCTGCGTCGAGCGGAGCCCAGTGCTGCGATGGCTGCGGAACGCGCATCTGCTCGGCGACGACCTCGAACGCGCCGTCGTGGCCGACCGAGACGGCGAAACGAGCGAGCGTCGGTGCGTGGTAGACCTCGTTCAGCCCGAGCGAATCACCGAAGTTGGCGTCGGCCCGGAACAGTGCCCGCTCGGGAACGTCGACCTCGAAGTCGATGCCCCCACCCGCGATGCCGAGCGGGAAGGCGAGCGGCCGGCGGTTGCCGATCGAGGCGAGCCGCGGCTCGAAGGGCGCGGCGGGTACGACCGCGCCGGGCGCGTCGCGCACGAACGGTCGGCCCGCCACGGCCGGTGCGAGCAGGTCGATCAGCGTCTCGCCGCGATCGGGCACGCGCTCGAGCACCTTGAGCCAGTGCCACTCGAGGTCGCGGAACGGCGCAGCGATCTCGAAGAAGCGTTCGAAATAGGCCTGTACCGCGGGTAGCTCGTCGCGATAGTACGTCATCGCAGGCTGGTCGAGGTCCGACATCACCACGTAACGGACGCCATCGAGGGCCTCGACGATCGTGCGTTGCTGCACCTCGCGCATCGCCGGGAACACACCGGGGTAGGGCGTCGGATTGCGCGTTTCGGTCGCGAAGTAGAGCAGCGGCTCGGCCCGCGGCACGAAGATCGCTTCGCCCTTCTGCACGTGCTCTCCGAGAAAGTCGAGCACACTGCGCATGTGTTCCTGTCGGAGCGGGAAACTCACCGCCCGCAGCGGGACGCGTGAAGAGAACGGTTCTCGGTCGGCTTTCTGCTGGATGAGACGCCACGCGCCTCCGGTCCCGGCGGCGAGCGCGACGATCACGAGCACGGACAGAAATCCCTCTCCTGCGCGCAAGGCGGGTGTCCGTCGCTGCGGAACTGGCACCGCGAGGAAAAGTTGCGCGAAGGCGAATGGCAGCACGTGGACGAGGTGCCCCCAGTCGGCGCGCGGCACCAGATTGGTCAGCCATGCCACGCCGACGGCCACCTGAAAACCAAACGCGGGCGTGACCGAGCGACTCGCCAGACGTGCCACAGAAACGAGCAACGCAAGCGCGGGCACGGCGAAGAGAAGCTGCGTCACGAAGATCGCAAGAGAACCCGGTTCGGCGAGGATGCCGTGCTCGAGCACGTACAGATAGGGCAGATAAAACGTCTCGCTCTCCATCGACGAGAGCGAGAACTCGCCGGGAGGCCAGAAGTTCACGAATGGCAGGTTGTAGGAGTCCTCGAGCGACATGGGCAGCGAGACCAATCCGAAGACGATGTCGTCGAGCGTTCCACTCGC
>CAZDHU010000269.1:0-13256 GCA_964505355.1 uncultured Myxococcaceae bacterium
GGGCTGCGTGGGGGTTCGGTTGGCACGGTCCGGCGTTGGGGTAGGGGGTCGGACGAGAAAGAGGAAGATAGGCTCCGACGGCAAACGGCAGCGAAGGCACGCCGCACAGTTCCATCATTCCGGCGATGAACACCCCGATCAGCACCAGCGCCCACGGCAGGTCCCGATCGAGTACGCCGTCGATGATCAACCGAAAGAGCTGCGCTTTCGGCGCGTCGAACTTCGAGACCACCTTTTCGATCGTGCCGTCCGGCGCGCGCTGCACGGTCTCGACGCCGCAGACCCCGGGATCGACCAGAAACGCGATTCGATCCGCGCCATCCACCAGATACTCGCCGACGGGAACGCCTTCGGTCGCGTGCCGCACGTGCAACACGCGGTAGGACGATCCGCGGAAAGATCGCGACTCCGTTTCGAACGCGAGTCGATCCGGATCCCCGGCTTCGATCGCATGCCGCTGGCTGGCCGCGGGCGCGAAGGACGGAAACTCGCGCGGCACGATCGTCGTCGCCGCACGATTCAAATGGGCGAGCGTGAGTCCGATCACGAGCGCGCTCGACGCGACGCCGACGAGAATCGCGACCTGCTGCCGCCACGGGGTGGCGCCGATCAAGAATCCGGTGCGCAGATCCTGCGAGATGGTGCCGCCGTTGCTCGCGGCGACGCAGACCAGAGCGGCCGTCGAGAGCGCGAGTTCCTTGTACGAGACTCCCGTGCGGCCGGCCGCGAGAAAGAGCAGACAGGTGGCGAGTAGCGTCGCGACCGTCATGCCGGAGATCGGATTCGACGACGACCCGATCTGGCCGGTGATGCGGCTGGAGACGGTGACGAAGAAGAAACCGAAGCAGAGTACCAGCAGCGTGGTGGAGAACGTCATGCCGAGCCCGGGGGCGAGCAGCGTGGCGAGGGCGAGCGCGAGGACGCCACCGGCGACGAGACGACCGGGAAGATCGCGGTCCGTGCGCGGATCCGCGTTCGCCGCGCCGTCCCGTTCGCCGTCCGTCAGGTTGCGCGCCGAACGCCCGAATGCAGCGATCAGGCTCGGCAGCGAGCGGACGAGACTGACCAGTCCTCCGGCGGCGACGGCGCCTGCTCCGATGTAGAGCAGGAACGCGTTCCGGATCTGTCCCGGAGTCATTTCGCGCACCGGCGTCGCACCGTGTCCGACGAGCGGCGAGGTGAGTTCGGCGCCGAAGAGATGGACCGCCGGCACGAGAACGAGAAACGAGAGCACGCCACCGGCCAGCATGACCAGCGAGACGCGCGTTCCGATGATGTAGCCGACGCCGAGCAGAGCCGGATTGGTTTCGATCGAAAACGACCCGCCACGAAAAAACCGATCGAACGACCACGAAGGCACTTCGGCGAAGAAGCGTCCGGGGCTGCCGAGCAGACTGAAGGCGCCGCCGGCGAAAAAACCGCCGAAGACGGTGCGCGCGTTCATGCCACCGCGATCCCCGACGATCAGCACCTGGGCGCAGGCGGTGCCTTCGGGATAGGGCAGCGTCGCGTGTTCGCGCACGATCAATCCACGACGCAGCGGCACCATCAAGAGAACGCCGAGGGTTCCTCCGAGCAGGGCGACGAGCGTCGTGCGCCAGACGTCGAGCTCGAACCCCATCAGGAGCAGCGAAGGCAACGTGAAGGCGACGCCGGCGGCGATCGATTCGCCGGCCGAGCCCGTCGTCTGGACGATGTTGTTTTCGAGAATCGACGCGCGTCCAAAGGCGCGAAACAATGTGATCGAGAGGACGGCGATCGGAATCGAAGCCGAGACGGTGAGGCCGACCTTGAGTCCGAGATACACCGAGGAGGCGGCGAACGCGATGCCGAGCAGTGCACCGACGACGAGCGCCCGCAGCGTGAGTTCTCGCGGGTTCGACGTCGTCGCGACGTACGGTGCGGGCGCCTCGTCGGAGGAAGACATTCCGCCCCTTGTACCCGTCCGCCCGGCATCGTGTCAACGCGGTGCACGACCGAAACGCCCGCGCGCGCGATCCGCGAAGCAGCCTCTGCGCGCCGGCGAATCGCGCGCGGAAGCGCGTCGCGTTCACACGAGGTTCGCGGGGTCGCGCGCCGTCGAGGAAGTCGAATGACGTCCACGATCACGCTCGCCGCAGATCGACTGCGGATGGCGATCGCACCGGCGCTCGGGGCCAGCGTGCTCTCGCTCGAGTGTTGCGTTCATGACCCGCACCGCGGGTCGCGCTGGCTTCCGCTCTGGCGCCCGACCCCCGCGAAATTCACGCGGGCGAACGAGACCGCGAGCTACTTGCTGGCCCCCTACTCGAACCGCATCCGCGAGGGCCGATTCGAGTTCGAAGGTCGCACCCATCGTTTGCGCCGGGCGGACGTCCACGCGCTGCACGGCGACGTTCACCACCGCCCGTGGCGGCCGATCGATCGCACGCCGACGAGCGCGCGATTCGATCTCGACAGCGTTCGATTCCCCGATTTCGACTTTCCGTTTCCCTTCCGCGTGGAAGTCCGATACGCGATCGACGGGGCGACCGTGCGCAACGAACTCGTACTCGAGAACACGGGCCGCACGCGGATGCCCGCCGGACTCGGCTTCCATCCCTACTTCGTGCGCGCTCCCGACGGAGGTGCGGACGACGCCCGGCTGCAGTTTCACGCCAGCGGCGTGTATCCCGGGGAGCCACCGGTTCCAATGCTGCCGACGGACGCGCCGCGCGCGATTCCTCCGGCGATGGAGTTTTCCAGGCTGCGTCCGATCGACGTCGTGCTCGACGATTGCTTTGCCGGCTGGGATGGCGCAGCGCGCATCGTCTGGGAACGACACGGCCTCGCGGCGTCGATCCGCGCGAGCGATGTCTGCCGGCACCTCGTGGTGTACTCGCCGGCGGGACAGCCCTTCTTCGCCTTCGAGCCGGTGACCCATGCGAACGACGGCTTCAACCTGCTCGCCCGCGGAATTCCCGGCGCCGGCGTCGTCGTGCTGAACCCCGGCGAATCGCTCACGGCCGGATTCACGATGACCGTCGAAGAAATCCGATGAACGCCGTCTCGGCCGCCGACGTGCTGCCCTTCGTCGTCGCGCTCGCGCTCGGGCTGCTGGTCGGGTTGCAGCGGCAGCTCACGCATTCCTCGATCGCCGGCATTCGGACCTTCGCGCTGGTGAGCCTGCTCGGCGCGGTCGCTGCGCGATTCGCCATCAGCTTCGGCGCCGCGCCGCTCGCCGCCGGCCTGCTCGGCCTCGCGGCACTCCTCGTGGTGGGAAATCTCGCGAAGCTTCGCGCGGGCGAAGTGGATCCCGGGCTCACGACCGAGGTCGCGGTGTTGCTGATGTACGGCGTCGGTGCGCTCGTCGTGACCGGTCCGCGAGAGCTCGCGATCGCGCTCGCGGGCACAGTTGCGTTGTTGCTGCACGGCAAGGCGCGCATGCACGCATTTGCCGACGAACTCGGCGAGCGCGACGTCGATGCGATCATGCGCTTCGTGTTGATCTCGCTGGTCGTGTTGCCGCTGCTCCCGGACCGCGTGATGGGTCCCTTCTCCGTACTCAATCCGTTCGACGTCTGGCGTGTGGTCGTCCTGATCGTCGCGATCGGGCTCGCCGGATGGGTCGCGCTTCGATTCGTCGGCGAGCGACACGGCGCGCTGCTCGGCGGACTGCTCGGCGGAGTCGTCTCGAGCACCGCGACCACCTTCGCGGCCGCCCGACACGCGCATCGGAGCGCCGCGGCGAAGGACTTCGCGGTCTGCGTCGTGTTGCTGTCGTCGGGCGTGGTCTTCGTGCGGCTCGCGATCGAGATCGCAATCGTCAGCCCTTCGCTGCTTCGCCAGACCGGAGGTGCGCTCGCCGCGCTCGCGTTGCTGCTGGTCGGGATGGGGATGCTGGCGTCACGCGGGATCGAGCCGCGCGCCGGGCCTCCGGCGGAACCGGAGAACCCGGCCGAGCTTCGCCCGGCGCTCGTCTTCGGTGCGCTCTATGCGCTGGTGCTGCTGGCGTCGGCCGCGGCGAAAGATCATCTCGGTGACGGAGGATTGCAGGCGGTGGCGGCCGTTTCCGGTCTGACCGACGTCGACGCGATCACGCTGTCGGTCGCTCGTCTTTACGCCGCTGGATCTCTCGATGCGCCGGTCGCCGGTCGCGCGGTCATCCTCGCGGCGTCGTCGAACCTCGCCTTCAAGGCCGGCCTTGCCGGCGTGATCGGCAACCGGGCCCTGCTGGCCGCCGTCGCGCCTCGCTTCTTGCTTGCGGGCCTGCTCGGGGGCGGCGTGTTGCTCCTGCTCTGACCCCGGTCGGTCTCAAATCGGCGGACGTGCCGGCCGATAGGCCGGACATGACGCTTCTCAAAGCGCTCGCCGTGCTGGTCGGTCTCGTTGCGGCGCTCGCGGTCGCGGGCACGCTGCAGCCCGAAACCCCGGTGCTCGGCCCGGCGATGAGCGCGTTGCGGGACGGC
Organism: uncultured Myxococcaceae bacterium; assembly: GCA_964505355.1. Classification (GTDB taxonomy): domain Bacteria; phylum Myxococcota_A; class UBA9160; order UBA9160; family UBA9160; genus CAZDHU01. The sequence goes on from CAZDHU010000269.1 coordinate 4,428, forward strand.
AACCCCGGTCGCGCGCTCGGCGTCGTCGCCCCGTCGCTCGCACCGAAGAACGCGTACTGGAGCTTCATCGACGTACGCGGCGATTTGAAGATCGTCGCTTCGCTCGATCAGGTTCCCGCCGAACTGCGCGAACGTGCGAAGCGGATCGAGGTCGAATCGAAGCCGCTTCCGACGGCCGCGGGCGGGGTCGACGCACGTGCCGCGATCCGCTCGCTCAACACGCCGAAACCGGCCGACAAAGATCAGCCGCGCGCTGCAGCCAAACGCTGAGACCATGAGCCGAGGAATCGAAGAGGGATCGCTGCCCGCGTCGATGGCGTGCTCGGCTCGAATTTCGCGCCACGATCGTCGACCCGGGCGGCTCCGCGCGACGGCTCACTCTCCGGTCGTCTGCCGGCGCACGATCAGCAGCTCGTAGCGGCCACTCGGGCCGACCGTCCAGCCGACCCAGGCGCTCGCGAGACCGACCACGATCGAGCCAAAGAGCGCGCTCCAGAAGCCCGAGATCGAAAATCCTTCGAGCAGCGACGCGACGAGCGTCAGCATCATCGCGTTGATCACCAGCAAGAAGAGGCCGAAGGTCAGCAGCGTGAACGGCAGCGTGAGCAGAATCACGACCGGTCGCACGACGGCATTGACGAACCCGAGCAGCAATGCGGCCAGCGCGAGGGTCGTCGCGCCGCGAATCTCGATGCCGGGGACGACGACGCTCGCGATCCAGAGTGCGAGCGCGCCGACCGCCCAGCGCAGAACGAAACCGCGCATCGCGCCTCCTTCGTTCTCGCTCGCCTCGTGGGCGACGCACGATCAGTCGCCGAGCACGCTGCGGGCCACCACCTTGAGCGACAACACCGGCTTCACGCCTTCGAAGATCGGCAGCACGGTCGCGTCGACCACGTAGCGGCTGATCGGATACTCCTCCGCGTAGCCCCAGCCACCGTGCAGGATCTGGCCTTCGAGCGCGACTTCGACGGCGATGTCGCAGGCCAGCAGTTTCGCCTGTGCGGCGAGCGGCGCTGCCGCGCGTTCGTCCTCGTCCATGGCACGCGCGGCCGCATAGGTGATCGCGCGTGCGGCGGCGAGACGCGCCGCCATGCGACCGAGTTTGAACCGGGTGAGCGGATACTCGCTGATCGGCCTGCGGAACTGCACGCGATCGACCACGTACTCCGCCGTCTTCTCGAGCGCCGCCTGGGCGAGTCCGCAGGCGCGCCCTCCCGTCTGCAATCGCCCGGCGGCGAAGCCGGCCATCTGCAGATAGAAGCCTTTGCCGAGGCCGGCTTCGCCACCGACGAGGTTCTCCGCCGGAACGAAGAAGTTCTCCAGCATCAGTGTGAACGAGTGCATGCCGCGGTAGCCCGGCGTCGCGTCGGCCTTGCCGACCATGCGTCCGCCTTCGGGTTGCTTGCATTCGAAACTGTGTCCGTCGAACGAATCCTTGGGCACGATGAAGAGCGAAAGCCCCTTCGCTCCCTTCGCCGGATCGGGATCCGTCCGTGCGAGCAACGCGAGCACGTTGGCCCGCCCGGCGAACGTGCACCACGACTTCGGGCCGTTGATCACCCATCCCTCGCGCCCGCCGACCGTCGCGCGATCCGCGCGACACTTGAGGCTCGCGACGTCGCTGCCGACGTCCGGTTCGGTGACCGAAATGCCGACCATCAGCTCGCCGGCCGCGATCTTCGGCAGCCAGTGTTTCTTTTGCGCTTCGGTGCCGCCCTGAATCAGCGCCTTGGTCAGAATCTCGGGGCGCGTGATCAGTGAACCCGCGGCAGCGAGCGAGGCACGCGAGAGTTCCTCGGTGGTCAGAATCATCGCGAGATTGCCGAACTCCTGGCCACCGTACGTCTCGGGCACGCTCATCGCGAAGTATCCGAGCTCGCTCATCTTCGAAATGAACGCCTCGGGCACCAGCTCGTCGTGGCGGTGGATGCGCTCGGCGTGGGGCGCCACTTCCTTTTCGGCGAACTCGCGGACCGCGTCGCGAACCTGCTCGCTGATCTCGTCGAGCGGAATCGCGTTGCGCCCCCGGCTCTCCGCGACGGCGCGACCGATCTCGCGGAAGACGCTTTCGTTCGCGGCCTGCCGGAGGCGCGCCCGGACGGTCGCCGGAAAGGCGGCCTCGAGAGCGGATTCGTCGAGTCCGAGATCGCCGAGCGCGGGCTCGATGCGGTTGCGGATCGAGATGGCGAGATCCGCGGTCGACGCGATGGCGAGCAGCTCGAGCTGCGCATCGGCGCGACCTTCGCGCTTCATCTCGTCGACGTACGCGACCAGTTCGCGTGCCGCCCGGGCTTCGGTGGCGGCATAGGCAACGCGGTCGGCGAGCACCTGATGCGGGTCGATCTGCTCGCCGTTTGCCGTGATCGTTCGCGCGCGTTCGACGGCGCGCGCGACCAGCGATTCGGCCGCGGCCAGCGCCACGCGGGCGTCCTCGAGAGTGGGCCGGGGGGTCGGGGACGTCATCGGGGCTCCTTCTGGATGGGTTCCGGGCCCGTCGCTGCGACATCGGGTCGCAACCGGACCGCGCGGCCGGGCATGCGATTCGTGGGCCCGGCGGGCTCGCGCGACAGTAGCCCCGGGCGTCCGAATCGGCAGGCCGCGGGCGGCCCGGCCCGCTCGCACGGGCGCAGCGCGGAATGCGCCGTCGCACGGGCGCGGGGGGTGGCGCGTCGACGCGTCAGCCGTGCGCGAGCCAGCCGGCGAGCGAATCGACCAGCGCCGGTGCGCCGAAGACGAGCCCGCGTTTGCCACCGTGTGCAGCGGTCACGACGAACCGGCCGCCGGCTTCCGTGACGCAAATCTGTGTCGCCGCCATGTCCCATGGATTGAGGTCGAGATCGACCATCGCGTCGATCGCGCCGCAGCACACCTGTGCGTGGCCGAAGGCATCCGTGTAGCCGCGCAGCAGGCGAAGCTCGCGCACCATGCGCTCGAACGCCGGCCGTTCATCGGCGCGATCGAAACAGAACACGTCCCCGTGCGCGACCAGCGCCCCGGAGAGGTCGCTCGATTGCGACGTGCGAACCGGCAACCCGTTGCGACGGCAACCGCCGCCGCGAAACGCGACCACGCGTTCACCGAGCGCGGGCAGATCGATCACTCCGATCACCGCGACACCGTCTTCGAGCAATGCGATCAGCGTCCCGAAGAGCGGCAGGCCGCGCGAGAACGAGATCGTTCCGTCGATCGGATCGACGATCCAGCAGCGCCCCGTCGCAGTTTGCTCGCCACCGTACTCCTCGCCGAGGATCGGAATCTCCGGCGTGCCTTCGGCGAGTGCCGCGCGGATCGCCCGCTCGGCGGCACGGTCCGCCTCGGTGACGGGAGAGCCGTCGGCCTTCAGTTCGACCGCGACGTCGCGAAAGCGGGGAAGAATTTCGTGACGCGCGAGATCCGCGGCGTGCTGCGCGAGCCGGGTGAGCCCGGGAAGGTCGTGTTTCGCCATGGCGGCAGCCTATCATGCGATCGTTTCGGCGCCGTGTCGTCGCGACGACGTTGCGGGCCCGAATGCATCGGAGGATCCGAAGATGGCTGCGCTCGCCGAACGACTCGGCCATTCGCCGGACGACCGCATCGCGGTCGTGCACGTCGACGACATCGGAATGTGTCACGCCTCGAACGAAGGAGCGTTCGAGTGTCTCGACAACGGACCGGCCACCTGCGGCAGCCTGATGGTGCCCTGTCCGTGGTTCGAGGAAGCCGCCGCCCGCGCTCGCGCGAATCCCGGCCTCGATCTCGGCGTTCACCTCACGCTGAACGCCGAATGGGCGCACTACCGATGGGGGCCGGTGGCCGGGCGGGATCGCGTGCGGTCGCTGCTCGATGCCGACGGGATGCTTCCGCGCACGCTCGCCGAAGTGATGACGCGCGCACGGCCCGACGAAGTCGAGATCGAGCTGCGCGCGCAAATCGAGCGCGCGCTCGAGGCCGGTGTGGACGTCACGCATCTCGATTCCCACATGGGCACGGTGATGACGCCGCCGTTCATCGGCATCTATTCGCGACTCGCTCGCGAGTATCGCCTCCCTCTTTTCGTCTTTCGTCCCGACGAGGCGACGCTCGCGAGTCGCGGGATGGGCGGGCTCGCTCCGCTCTTCGCGCCGGTCGTCGACGAACTCGAAGCCGAGGGATTCCCGATCTTCGACGGCTTCGACATCGACTCGCTCGATTTCCCGCCCGGCGGTGGTCTCGCGCACAACCGGGCACGGCTCGAACGATTGCCACGCGGGGTCTCCTGGTTGATCTGCCACGCCGCGCGAATGGGTGACGAACTCGCCGCCATCAGTGCGGACGCCCACGCACGCGAGTTCGAACGAACCTTCTTTGGCGGCGCTGCGGGGCGGCAGCTCTTCGACGAGCAACGCATCCGTACGGTCGGGATGCGCGCGCTGCGCGACGCTCTCCGCCGGAACGACGCTCGCGCGCCGGGGTCGGACGCCGAAACGAAAACGCGCACTCGAGGTTGAACGGGTCGAAGACGGGAGCGAGCGGGCGGCCGCGCGCGTCGATTCAGCGCCGCATCACGTCGTCGAGCGGTGCCGTCGAGACGTCGTAGCCGGCCTCGGGAGGGATCTGCAGCACCGGGCGGCCTTCGCTGTCGCGTGCGACACGCGGCAAGACCGTCACGATGCGCGCTGCGCGCGCCGCAGCGACCGCTTCGGCCACGGTCTCGCTTCGGCCGAGCTTCGCGAGGTTCATTCGAGTCGGGAAGATGATCGTGCGCCGCCCGGCATCGGCGTCCGCGAGGGCGTCCGAGGGACGGATCCAGCGCCCCGACACGTTTTCGTGTCCATCGTGCGCGGCGACCTGAGACGGTGGAGCCGGGACCAGAAAGAAGTGGGTGTCGAAACGCCGGGGCATGCCTTCGGGCGTGATCCAGTGCGCGAACGGCACCAGCAGATCGCACGCGAGCTCGAGATCTTCTTCGAGCGCGAGTTGTGCGAGCGAAACGCGGTGGCGCTGCATTTCGGCGCGATGGCGCTTCCAGAGATCGGCGAGGCGCGCGGCGGAGACCAGCTCGTCGGATCCTTCCGGTCGCGCGAGCAGGACGCCGCATTCTTCGAAGCTCTCGCGAATCGCCGCGGCACGCAGCGCGAGATCCACGTCGTTCAGCACTTCGCCGCCACGCGAGCGAGCGCGCAGGGCAGGGTCGCTGTCGCTCGGATGAAGCTTTCCGCCCGGGAAGACGCTCGCACCGCCGGCGAAATCGATCTGATGGTGGCGCTCGACGAGGAAGACTTCGAGACCCTGCGCGCCGTCACGCACCAGCATGATCGTGGCTGACGGTTTCGGAGTCGTTGACTCGGGTGCTGCGGACGGTGCGTTGGTCATGGATCCTCCCCGCATCGTGCATCATCGCACACCGCGGACGAGAGCGGCGTGGAGGCGACCGATCCCGTGCGACTTCATCTCGAGCGATCTGGATCCGGCCCGCTGATCGTTCTCGCACACGGGTTCGGCGGAAGCGCGCGAAACTTTCGGGCCGAGGCACGAGCGCTTTCGGATCGCGCGTGCGTGGTCACGTACGACGCGCGCGGGCACGCCCGCAGCGAAGCGCCGCCGAGTCCGACGGCGTACTCGCCCGACTCACTGACCGAAGATCTCGGCCGGGTGATCGACGAGGCCAGCGCGCAAACGCCGGGCCGGCCGGTCCTGGTGGGCGGGCTGTCGATGGGGGCGGCCACGGCGCTGCGCTTTGCGCTTTCCGCGCCCCATCGTGTTCACGCGCTGCTTCTCGCGGGGTTTCCGCCGGGGGCGAACGAACGCCGCGGGGTGCCGGGGGCGACGCAGGCCGACTGGGCGCGCGCCTTTGCCGGGGCCATCGAGCGCGATGGCCTCGAAATGGCCGGGCGTCGCTTCGCCTGGGGGCCCGATTCGGGGTTCGATCCCGGGACCGCGGAACTCGTGCGGCGCGGTTTTTTGGAACACGCTCCCGTCGCACTGCGTGCGCTGCTGCTTTCCGTGCTCGCCACGCAGCCCTCGGCCGCCGAACTGGCGCCACGCCTTCGAACGCTCGCGATCCCGACGCTCGTCGTCGTCGGCGGAAGCGACGCGCTCTCGCTCGGTCCCTCGCGCGTTCTCGCCCGAGCGCTTCCGCAGGCCCGCCTCTGCGAGATCCCGGACGCCGGGCACGTCGTGAATCTCTCCGCGCCGCGCGCCTTCCACGCCGCCGTGAGCGAGTTCCTCGACTCGCTCGGTTCGGAGTTCTCGCGCTGACCATTCCCCGCCGGTCGTCCGACGCTCGGACGCGCGCCGCGTCGCGCGCCCGTCGGCCGAACGTCGGCTGGACGCCGATCGACGCGAGTTACTGTCGATCCCGTGCGCCCGCAGTCGCGCCACGCCGCGACGAGGAGACCCGCCCATGTCGAACGCGCCGGCCCCGGAGTTCGATCTCCGAACGATCGACGTCATTTCGCCGGAACACTTCGAACGCAACGGATATCCCCATGCGGAGTGGAAGTATCTGCGCCGGCACGCTCCGGTCTTTCGGTACGCGGGGCGGTCGAACGTCGACGATTTCTGGGCCATCACTCGCCACGCGGACATCATCGAGCTCTCGAAGCAGCCCGAGATCTGGCAGAACGCACCGCAGCTCGCCGTCTTCGACAACTCGATTCCCGAACTCGACGAAGAACCGGCCCGGCATCTGCTGGTGATGGATCCGCCCGATCACCGAACCTATCGCAACGTGGCCGCGCGACAGTTCACACCGCGCGTGGTCAACGAACTCGCGCCTCACATCGAAGCCATGACGGGCGAAGTGCTCGACGCCGCCGCGCAGCGCGACGAGGGAGATTTCGTTCGGGACATCTCCGCGCCGATCACGATCGGAGTGATCGCCGACATGCTCGGCGTACCGTCGTGCGACCGCTCCCTGCTCTTTCGCTGGACCAACGAGGTGATTGCGCCGAACGATCCCGAGTTCCAGACGGGTACCGCGAAAGACACGCTCGAACGCGCGCGGCTCGAACTTTTCGGGTATTTCAAGAGTCTTTCGGACGAGCGAAGGCGTCGGCCGACCCGCGACATGATCAGCGTGATCGCGAACGCGGAGATCGACGGCCGGCCGCTCCCCGATTTCGAGCTGCTCTCGTTCTATCTGCTGCTCGTCGCGGCGGGCAACGAGACCACCCGCAACGCGATGACCGGCGGGATGCTCGCCTTCCTCGAACATCCGGGCGAGTGCGGCGGTTGCAGAAGACGCCGGAGCTGATCGATTCGGCCGTGGAAGAAGTCGTTCGATGGACGGCTCCGGTGATCCAGTTCTGTCGCACGCCGAATCGGGACTACACGCTGCGAGGCGTCACGATCCGTGCGGGCGAGGCCGCATGTCTCTTCTATCCGTCGGGTTGTCGTGACGAAGACGTCTTCCCGGATGGCGACGCGTTCCGGATCGACCGGTCGCCGAACGATCACATCGGCTTCGGCCGCGGCGAGCACGTTTGTCTCGGAGCGCACCTCGCGCGTCTCGAGCTGCGAACGGTGTTCGCGCGATTGCGCGAGCGGCTGGAATGGATGGAACCGGCAGGGCCCGCCGAGCGCGTCCGTTCGAGCTTCGTCGGCGGGATCAAGCGAGCGCCGATGCGCTGGAGGATCCGTCCCGCCTGAATGAACGGACGGCGCCGGATCGTGCGTGGCTCAGCGGCCGCTGGCGATGCGCTGCACGCGGTCGATCCAATGCCGGGTCGGGTCGACCGAGACTCGCCGCAACGCCCGGTCGGCCATTCGAACGACGAGCCGCAGGTTCGGCAGATCGACCGTGCAGGTCTCGACACCGGCCAGCTCGGAGAGCTGGTCGTAAACGGCGGCGAGCGCGCCCCGACTCTCACAAACGATCTCGTGCGCTCCCGTCTCCGGCAGCGCGGTGAATCGGAATCTCTTGTTACGGGATTCGTTCATCGGAGCTCCTCGAAAGCATGGAACGTGCCCGCCCGGAATCCGTTCCCGGCAGGCGGTCCGGCGATGCGCAACGGGAAGCCTGACTCCGCGAGATGACGGTTCGATCACGGCCGCGCGACGATCGAGGTCTGCGCCGGGCCGTTCGGAGCGCGAAGAACGATTCTGAAACCGCGGGTGACGAAAACGCGACGGCCGGGGGTGGCCCGCCGCAATCAGGGCACGGACGGCGCGCATTGCTGCGTGATCGCAGCGGTGGGCGGGAGCAGGAGCGCGCGGCGGACGATCACGGCGTCCGTGAGTGTGCAGGTGCCGGTCCCCCCGACGTCACAGCGACCCGGGAATGCGGGCGTTGCAGTCGGTGGCAGGAGAAACGACCGCTGAATGATCGTCGCGTCGGCGACCGTGACGCGGCCATCGCCACTCACGTCTCCGCACTGGCAGTCGTCGCCAATGCCATCGGGAGGTGAGCCGGCGCCGACGCCGCCCAGATCGGATTGCCCCGGGTTTGCGAACCACGGGCAGTTGTCGACGTCGTCCATCAGACCGTCGCCATCCCGGTCGGTCGGCACCAGCGCGATCGTGACAGTGGCGGGCAATAGATTGGCGGAGGAGAGCTCCCCGGCGACGAATCGCTGGAAGTGGCTGTTCGTGACGTTGTCGCCCGGAACGAAGGTGCGCGCATACGGCATCGTCAATGCGACCGGCAAGAGCAGCTGGTCATCGTCCCGACGCAGGAAGTGGAAGATTTCATTCACGCCGCCGGGCGTGTCGCTGGTGCCGAGCGCCAGCGTCTGCAGGACTCCGACGCCCGGGAACGCGCCCGCCGCCGCTTCGGCTCGACGCAGACACAGCCCGTACCGGTCGCTCGCGATCGAGGCCGTTGCGCCCTGGATCGTGATGGTCGCGCTCACGAGGGGGCTCGGCGTG
>CAZDHU010000270.1:0-10910 GCA_964505355.1 uncultured Myxococcaceae bacterium
GGTTCGGTTCGCGGCGAGGCGCCGGAGCGGAATCCAGCGCCGCGCGACGGTGACCGGATGGCCCGGGGCGCGCTCCGCCCGACGCGCTCCGGGCTCGACCGCTCGATTCTCTTCTTGCACCACGAAAGGAATGCGCCATGAGAACAGTTGCACGATGGATCAGCCTGTTCGCCGGGATCGTCGCCGCTTCGGTGACGAACGCCGCGGTATTGACCTACGACGTCGTCACGACGTTCTACGAACCCGATACGCAGCCCAACAACTCGATCTTCACGGGATCGTTCCAGTTCGACGACGTGACCGGTGAGGTTTCGGGACTTCACGGACTGCTCTCCGAATCGATGACCGGCATGATGGGCGGCGGCATGACGCTGCTTCCGCTCACGCATCAACTCTCGTCGGTCTACGACGCCGCACTCGGCGGTCTGCTCGTCGCCACGTTTCTCGACGACTCCACGAACACGCTGTCGACGATGGGTGGCGGCGACGGCTGGGCGCCCGGCTCGGGCTACGGGCTTCACTACGATTTTCCGGGCCCGAATCCGGGCAACGCGTACGTGCGGATCTTCGTCGACACGACGAATCCGCTGGCTCCGCTGACACAGGCCCAGATCGATCATCTCGCCTACGCCGATTGCGCGCCGGGCGGCATGATGGGCGCGACCTGCATGACCAGCACGAGCGTGGCGGCGACGGGCACCATCGGCACGATGAGCGGAACCCCGCTCTCGCAGACGATCACACTCGCGATTCCCGAGCCGGGCACCGGCCTGCTGCTGCTGGCCGGCGCGGGCGTGCTCGCGTCGATTCGGCGCGGGCGACGCAGCGCGCACTGAACGGCCCTGGCCTGCGCGTCGCCTCCCCGGCGCGCAGGCCAGACGTCGATCGGGTTTCCGCACGATGCCGGCTCGGCGCCGTGGTGGCGCGCGAAGCCAGATTCTTCCGGACCGAGGTCCCGATGCGTTGCCTGCTCGTTCTGGTGGCACTCGTCGCATTCGTCTCCGCCGGTGCGAACGCGCAACAAACGCCGCGCGATCCGTCCGCGCCGCCGGCAGACGAATCGCGTGACGCCGATTCTTCGACCGCCCCCGCCACCGCGGACGGCGACGCCGTGCCGACGGCCGACGAAGTAGTCGTCACGGGACACCGGCCCGAGGCGCCGCCCGCGGCCACCCGGATCGAGTCGCACGAACTCGATGCGCAGCGCACGGCGACCAGCGACGCGGCGCGGCTGCTGGAAGACGTGCCGGGAGTCAGCCTGAACGCGGCAGGCGGCATTTCGAGCCTGCCTTCGATCCGCGGGCTCGCGGACGATCGACTGCGCGTGCAGGTCGACGGCATGGACGTGACCTCCGCCTGCCCCAATCACATGAACTCGCCGCTCTCCTACATCAGCCCGGTGCGCGTGCGGCGTGCGACCGTCTTCGCCGGCATCACTCCGGTCAGCGCGGGCGGCAACAGCATCGGCGGAACGATTCAGGTCGAGTCGGCAGTGCCCGAGTTCGCACCGGACGAGAAGTCCGTGCTCGCGAGCGCGCAGGGCGGCGCCTTCTTTCGCACCAACGGCAAGGCGTTCGGTCGCCACTTCGGCGTCGCGGCTGCGGGGCGCGACCTGCGCCTCGCCTACGACGAATCGACCGCGCGCTCGCGCAACGTGGTCGCAGGCGACCGCTTCAAGGCGTCCGGCGCAGCCGCGCCACTGCGCGGCCGACTCGAAGCCGACGAGATCGGTTCGAGCGCGTACGACGGAATCACGAACCGCGAACTCGGCCTCGCGCTGCGGCGCGACGACCACCTTCTGCAGTTGAACCTCGGCCGACAGATCGCGGGCTTCGAGGGCTTCCCGAATCAGCGGATGGACATGACGTCGAACGCCAACACGCTGGTCAACCTGCGCTATGCGGGCACGTTCTCGAGCGCCACGCTCGAGGCGAGCGCGTTCGCGCAGGAGACCCGCCACGAAATGAACATGGGCCCGGATCGATTTTTCTACGGGCTCGGCATGCCGATGAACTCGAAGGCCACGACGCGCGGCGCGAAGGCTGCGGCGAGTTTCGATTGGACCGATCAGCACCTGCTGCGCGTCGGCAGCGAGTTCGTGGCCTACCACCTCGACGACTGGTGGCCGGCCGTCGGCAGCAGCGGTTCGATGTGCTGCAACGAGTTCCGAAACCTGCACGCAGGGGTGCAGAACCGTTTCGGCCTCTACGGCGAATGGGAAGCGCGCTGGAACGACCAGTGGCTCACGCTGCTGGGCGTGCGTGGCGATTTCGTGAGTTCCGCGGCCGGGCGGGTGCACGGCTACAACGGCAACATGGGAATCTGGACCGGCGACGCCGCGGCGTTCAACGCACGCGATCGCGACCACACCGACACGCATCTCGACTGGATGGCGCTGCTGCGCTGGGAGCCCCTCGATCGCCTCCGACTCGAAACCGGCTACGCCCGCAAGACCCGCTCACCCAATCTCTACGAACGATATGCGTGGGCGACCAACGCGATGGCCGCGTTGATGAACAACTTCGTCGGAGACGGAAACGGATACGTCGGCAAGACCGATCTCACGCCGGAAGTCGCGCACACCGCCAGCGCGTCGATCGCACTCCACGATCCCGGGGAGAAGACGTGGGGAGTCGATGCGACGGCCTACCTGACCCGGGTCGAGGACTTCATCGACGCCCGGCGCTGCGACTTCGGCCAGTGCAGCGCGGCGAACCGAACCGCGACGCGCGCGTTCGTCTTTCTTCAGTACGTGAATCAGTCCGCCCTGCTCTACGGCGCAGATCTCTCCGCGCACTGGCGGCTCGGGCAGCTGGATCCCATCGGCCGCTTCACGCTGCGCGGCGGGCTCGGGTACGTGCGCGGAAAGAACCGAACGACGGGCGACGATCTTTTCCACGTGATGCCGCTCCACGGGACGCTCGCGCTCGTGCACGAACGCGGCCCCCTCACCAATCGCATCGAGTTCCGCACGGTGGCCGCGAAAACGCGTGTCTCGTCGGTGCGCAACGAGATGCCCACCGCGCACTACTCGCTGCTCGATCTGCGCACGAGTTACGAGTTCGAGCATCTTCGGGTCGACCTCGCCGTCGAAAACGTCTTCGACCGCTTCTACGAACTGCCGCTCGGCGGCGCCTACGTCGGTCAGGGACTCTCGATGTCGAGCCTCACGATTCCGTGGGGCCTCAACGTTCCCGGCCCGGGACGCTCCTTCCATCTCGCCGTGAGCGTCGACTTCTGAGCGCGCGCCGGGGACCGCGGAATCGCACGGCGTGGTTCAGCGCGCGGCCGCGGCGCCGGCGCCCGGAAGCCCGATCCGGCCACTTCGACCCGGAACGATTTCGCCAAGCACGGCCGCACGCGAGGCTCCGGTGCACCGCGGGAGATGATTGGGAAGACCGAGCAGTGCGTTGCGTGCGAGCAGCGCGAACGCCATCGCTTCGGCGGCCGCCGCCGGCACGCCTGCCGCATCGAAGGGCTCGACGCGCGCGAACGGAAGCGCCTTCGACAGTGCCGCCATCACCGCGGGGTTGCGCGCACCGCCGCCGCCGACGAGTACGCGCTCGGGACGCGCGCCACCGAGATGATCCCGGCAGGCGAGCGCCACGGCTTCCGCCGTGAACGCGACCAGTGTCGCCAGCAGATCGTCGGCGTTGCGGCCTTCGCGCGCCGAACGCGCGACGAGGGCCTCGGCTTCGGCCGTCCCGTACCGCTCGCGTCCCGTGCTCCTGGGCGGCGCTCGCCGCAAGAACTCGTCGTCGAGCAGCTCGGCGAGCAGGCGTGCATCGACCGCTCCGCGACGCGCCCGGCGGCCGTCGAGATCGATGCGCTCGGTTCCGCCGGAGACGCAGCGCACGACGCCGTCGAGCAGCGAGTTCGCCGGGCCGACGTCGAAGGCATCGACCGCGTCGGGTCCGGCGCCGCGCGGAAGGAAGGTCACGTTCGCGATCCCGCCGAGATTGAGCACGAGGCGCGACTCGGCCGGATCGCCGAACGCGGCGTAATGGAAGAAGGGCGCGAGCGGAGCACCTTCGCCGCCGGCCGCCACGTCGCGCGTGCGAAAGTCGGCCACCACCGTGCAACCCGTTCGCTCGGCGATCCGCGAAGGATCGCCGATCTGCAGCGTGGCCCGATCCGCCGGATGGTGCGCCACCGTCTGTCCGTGCGAACCGATCGCGTCGATCTCGTCGAGCCGCAGCCCGGCATCGCGGGCCACCGCCGTCGCCGAGGCCGCGAAACGCTCGCCGAGTTCGACGTCGAGGCACGCGAGTTCGCGCAGGCACTCGGGACCCGGCACCTGCCCGGCCGCGAGCCGGTGGATCCGATCCTGCATCGCGCGTTCGAATGCATCTTCGCGGTAAGCGACGAGGCGAAAGGGCCGCGGCGCAGCACCTTCCGGCCATTCGACGATCGCGGCGTCGACACCGTCTGCCGAGGTTCCAGACATGAGGCCGATGATGCGCATGGCGCGCATCCTAGAGGCAGAGCCCGCGGCCGGCACGCAGCGCCGGCCCGACCTTCGTTGACATCGCCGGCCTCGACGCCGATCCTGCCAGCCCTGCGGCGCCCGCGCCCGCGCCCGCACCGATCGCGTCGAGCGGAACGAGAACGAGTCGTGAGCCCGGTTGCCGCGCGGCGACCGGGGCGGAGGTGAGAGATGACGGATTCTTCGCGCACACAGGGCGCGCTGATTTGCGCGGGTGTCGGCGTCACCACCCTGCTCTTCGTGGTCGGCTGGCTGCGCGGCAGTTATCTCGCGCTCGCGATCCCGGTGGCCGCGTTCACGCTCTTCGTCCTCGGACTCGCCTTCTGGGTCGGCTGGACCATCGCGACGATCGAAGTCGAGCCCGAACCCGCGCCCGAAGCCGAACCCGCCGACGACGCCACGCCCGCGCGATCCGGCCAGAGCTGAACCCCGTGCGAATCGCACTGCTCACCTATCGCGGCAACATGTTCTGTGGCGGGCAGGGCATCTACGCGGCGTATCTCGCCCGAGAGTGGCATCGCGCCGGCCACGACGTGCACGTGATCGCGGGCCCGCCATACCCCGAACTCGACCCCGGCATCACGCTGCACCGAATCCCGAACGAGAACGTCTTCGGCGTACCGTGGCCCGACGTGATCACGCGGCGCGAGCATCCCGCGCGTCTGCTCTGGCCCGCCAATCTGTGGGAACTCGGCGTTTCACGCTTCGGCGTCTTTCCGGAGATGCAGACCTTCGGCCTGCGTCTGTTCCTTCGCTGGGCCGAGCTGCAGCGACGGCATCGATTCGACGTCGTCTTCGACAACCAGTGCCTGTCGTGGGGGCTGCTCGGTTTGCGCGCGAGTGGCGTGCCGGTGGTCTCGGTGATCCATCATCCCCTGCACATCGATCGTGAAGCCGACTTCGCCATCGATCCGAGCCTGAAGAAGAAGATCCGGCGCACGCTCTACTTCCCGCTTTTCATGCAGCAGGTCGTCGCCCCGCGGCTCGATCGCATCGTCACCGTCAGCGAGGCGTCGCGACGTGAAATCGAGCGCCACTTCGGGATTCCCGAGAAAGAGATCGACGTCGTCCACAACGGCACCGACGCCGCACTCTTTCGGCCGGTCCCGAACCAGCCGATCGAGGCCGATCTGCTTTTCGTGGGCCGGACCGAAGACCGCAAGAAAGGGATCGGCACGCTGCTCGAGGCGATGACGCATCTGCCGGAGCGAGTCACGCTGAAGATCGTCGATGGACGCATCCCCGAGGATGGCCTCGTCCCCCGCTTCATCCGCAAGCATCGGCTCGAACATCGCGTCCGCGTACACCGCGAGTTGCTGACGGTTCCGGAACTGGTGGCGCAGTATTCGACCGCGCGCGCGGCCGTCGTGCCGTCGTTCTTCGAGGGATTCGGATTTCCGGCCAGCGAGGCGATGGCCTGCGGCCTGCCGGTGATCGCGAACGCGGTCGGCGCGCTGCCGGAGGTGATCGGCAGCAACGGCGAAGCGGGGCGTCTCGTTCCGCCGCGCGACCCGCGAGCGCTCGCCGCCGCCATTTCGGACGTGCTGGCCGATCCCGCCCGCGCACGACGCCTCGGCGAAAACGCGCGCGCCCGCGTGCTCCGACTCTTCCGCTGGGACGTCGCCGCGCGCCAGCTCACCGAGGTCTTCGAAGAGACGATTCGTGCTGCTCACCGTCGACCTCGAGCGGCTTGACGTCCGCGCGGGCCAGCGCCTGCTCGACGCGGGATGCGGCGAGGGGCGCCACTGTTTCGGCGCGCTCGATCGCGGCGCACGCGTCTTCGGCCTCGACCTCGACCGCGATTCGCTCGATCGCGCGCACGGCCCGCTGCGCGCGCGCGCGCGCGAAGTCGCTTCGTTCGGCGCGATGCTGCAGGGCAACACCTTCACGCTTCCGTTTCGCGACGCCAGCTTCGACCGCGTGATCTGTTCGGAAGTGATGGAGCACGTGCACGACTACCCGGCGGCCTGCCGCGAGCTCGCACGGGTCACGCGACCGGGCGGACGCGTCGCCGTCACCATCCCGACGGCGACCAGCGAACGGCTCTATCTGCGCCTCGGCGATCAATACTTCGAAAGCCCCGGCGGTCACATCCGCATTTTTCGGCCACGCGATCTCTCGCGTGCGCTCGGCGCGGCCGGTCTGCGCACCACGGCCGTCGGCTTCGCGCACGCCTTTCACACGCCGTACTGGGCGCTGCGTTCGGTGATCGGACTCGCCGGCGCCGACGCGCACCCGCTGATTCGCGCGTATCGCGTCTTTCTGCTGCGCGCGACGATGTCGCGAGCGATGGACCGCGTCGAAAAGTGGCTGAACTTCGTTTGCCCGAAGAGCGTCGTGCTCTACGCCGAGAAGCCGGATTGAGCGATCGGCCGCTGCGGATTTGCTTTCTCGCCTACCGGGGCAACATGCACAGCGGAGGTCAGGGGATCTACCTCTGGTTTCTCGCCCGCGAACTCGCGCGTCTCGGCCATCGCATCGACGTCTTCGTCGGACCGCCCTACCCCGATCCCATGCCCTTCGCGCGACGCGTGACCCGGCTCCCCAATCCGCAGCTCTGGGGCAAGCGCTTCGACCCGAATCCGGCCGTCCTGCTGCCGTGGCCTCGCCCGCTGCGCATTTTCGAACCGCTTCATTTCTACGAACTGTGCGCCACGCATTTCGGGTTCTTGCCCGAACCGTTCACCTTCAGCGTGCGCGCGCTGCGCGGTCTCGCCGGCGCCCTGCGCGCGGGCGAGCGATTCGACGTCGTGCACGACGTGCAGTCGCTCGGCTACGGGCTGCTCGCGGTGCGCGCACTCGGCCTGCCGGTGGTGACGACGGTGCACCATCCCCTCACCGTCGACCGCCGTGCGTCGTTCGCACGCGATCGCAGCTTTCGTGAAGCACTCGGCACGATGGAGTTCTATCCCGTCGGCATGCAGGGGTTCGTGGCGCGACGGCTCGACGCGGTGATCACCTCGAGCGAACTCTCGCGCCGCGAGATCCGGCGCGACTTCGGCGTGCGCGACGATCGCATCCACGACGTCGGCAATGGAATCGACACCGAACTGTTTCGCCCGGACCCGACCGTCGCGCGCGCCGAACGCGAACTGCTCTGCGTGGGGCGCGCATCCGACCCGAACAAAGGCGTGACGACGTTGATCGAAGCGCTGGCCCATCTGCCCGCCGATCTGCGGCTCACGCTGGTCGACGAAGACCACGAGGGCCATCCCGCGCGCACGCTCGCACGCCGGCTCGGCGTCGAATCGCGCATCGACGTGACGGGGCGCCTGCCGGTCGACGAGCTGGTTCGTCGCTACCACCGCGCCACGCTGGTCGTCGTGCCCTCGCGCTACGAAGGGTTCGGATTACCGGCCGCGGAGGCGATGGCGTGCGGGACGCCCGTGGTGACCACCCGCGCCGGCGCGCTGCCGGAAGTGATGCGCACGGGAGGCGGCGGGCTCACGGTGCGCACCGGCGACCCCGCGGACCTCGCGCGCGGCATTTGCGCGCTGCTGGAGCGGCCGCCCGACGCGCGCGCCGCGCTCGGCGCCGCTGCACGCCGTCGCATCGAGGAGGCGTACGCATGGCCGCGCATCGCGCGCGCCACCGCCGCCGTCTATCGCGACGTGATCGCGTCGCGACGCCGGGGCGGCCGCGGGCGACCGACCACGATCACCACGTCGGCCAGTCCGGGCTGACGGGCCGCAATCCAGCCGAGCGATCGCAGCGCAAGAGCCGCTGCTCCCGGCGCCATCGCTTCGACCGCCCGGGTCCAGCCCGGAAGCCCCCAGCCGAGCGAGATGCCCTCGAGCCGCTCGATCTCCAGTGAACGCGAGGCCTGCTCGCAGATCAGCCCGAGTTCGTAGCGGGTGAAGTGATCGGCAGGCACGTCGTAGTGACGCCGTCCTCGCCGGGGGCTGTGCCCGAGCCAGTCTTCGCGCAGCACGTCGAGCGCATGCGCGACGCGGCAGGCCAGCGATTCGAAGTTCGCGATCGCCAGCACGACCTTTCCGCGGCGTCGCGTGACGCGCGCCATCTCCGCGATCGCGCGCTCCGGCTGATCGAAGTGATCGAGAGCGCCTTTGCAAAGCGCCGCGTCGAAGCTCTCGTCGGCGAAGGGAAGCCGATGCCCCCATGCCTGCACCCAGCGCGGTGAGCACGCGGCGTGCGGTCCGGCCACCATCGCGCTCGCGGCCGGCACACTCGCGTCGCGTGTCGCCGCTTCCGTCGCAGCGCCGGCCGATCGCGCATCGACGAGCCGTGCCCAGGCGAGCATGCGAGCCGAGGGTTCCGCGCCAAACGCGGTAGCGCCGCGTTGCGCGAGCACCCGGGTGTCCTGACCGAAGCCACTCGCCACGTCGAGGATCCGCCGCCCCGCCCGCGGATCCGCGTGCGCCAGCGTTCGTTCGGTCATCTGATCGAAGAGATACTGACTGTCGCGGGTGGTCCCGGTCGGGATCACGTCGCTCATGTCCCGGTCGATGTCGACGACGCGCACGGGCGGACCTTAGCCCGAACGATCTCCGAAGCCCGCGGCCGGGTTCGGGCGCGGTGCCGCCTTCGCCATCGTTCGCGCGGGGGCCATGCCCGCCTGCTGCACGAGTTCCTCGAGCCCGAACTTTCGAATCCGGTAGCCGAGCGTACGCCGCGTGATGCCGAGAAGCTGCGCGGCCCGCGTTCGGTTCATCGCGGTGCGACCGAGTGCCTGCAGAATGCAGCGCACCTCGGTCTGCTCCAGCGTGTCCGCGTCGCTCTCGACGAGGGCCACCGGCAGCGGAACGACACCCGCCGAGCGCGCCACCGCGAACGGAAGATCGCGCGTCGCAAGCTCGGGCCCGTCGCCGACCGCGACGGCATGCGCGACGGCGTTGGCGAGCTCGCGCACGTTGCCGGGCCAGTCCTGCGTGGTCAGTGCCGCCAGCGCGTCGGGAGAAAAACGCCAGCCCGGCGCCGGGGCGAAGCGCGCGAGGAAGCGCTCGATCAACGGAGGGATGTCCGCTCGGCGTTCTCGCAGCGGCGGGAGCCGAAGCGGAACCACGTTGAGACGGTAGAAGAGGTCGGCCCGAAACTCGCCGCGCGACACCCGGGCTTCGAGATCGCAGTTGGTCGCCGCGAGAACGCGCACATCGACGCGGACCGGCCGCCGAGGATCCCCGATCCGATGAAACTCTCCGTCCTGCAGCACGCGCAGGAGCTTCGCCTGCATCGTCAGCGGCAGTTCGCCGATCTCGTCGAGAAAGAGCGTTCCTTCGTGCGCGGCCTGGAACAATCCCTCCCGGTCCGTGGTGGCGCCGCTGAAGGCACCGCGCGCGTAGCCGAACAGCTCGCTCTCGAGCAACGATTCGGGCAGCGCCGCACAGTTCACCCGTACCAGCGGCCGCTGTGCGCGCGACGAGTGGCGGTGAATCAGGCTCGCGAGTTCTTCTTTCCCGGTTCCGGATTCGCCGAGCAGCAGCACGGCGGCGTTCGAACGCGCGACGCGAATCGTCCGTTCGAGAAGCGTGCGCATCGGTTCGCTCTCGGCGACCAGCGCATCGCCGGGAACCGTCGCTGCGGGGGTGATCGCCGCCGCCGCGGAGATCGCCTCCTCGGCCGCCGCTTCGAGCAGGCGCTGCACCAGCGGTTCGAGATCCCGCTCGGGCGAAAACGGCTTCGTGATGTAATCGAGCGCGCCGCGCTTCAGCGCTTCGCGTGCGGTCGCGACCGATGCGTGCGCGGTCATCACGATCACCTCGCACGCCGGCCGAACGAGGCGCACGCGGCGCAACACCTCGAGTCCGTCGATGCCCGGCATCATGAGATCCGTCAGCACGAGGTCGAAGGGAAGCTCGCGAAGATCACGCAGCGCCTCGACGGGATCGTGTCGAAGCGTCGCTTCGTGCCCGCGTCGCGCGAGCGCCCGGCAGAGTGTTCTTCCGACGCGCGGATCGTCGTCGATGATGAGGATTCGGCCGCGGAGTCCGGGGGAGGACACGAAGGCCAGCCTCTACCATCCGCGAAACGACGTCAACCGGAGCAAAGCCCAAGATCTTCGATCGGTTCGACCGCAGCGATGCCGATTCCGTCGAGCGCGACGATTCCGCCGGTGGCGGTCCAGCGGCGTCTGTGCGCCGAGATCGACGAGGCGAAGGGAGCGCGAATCGAGAGCAGCCCGCGCGCCACGCCGATCTCGACGTCCGCGGGATCGATCGCGCAGGGCAACGCGATCTGCCTCGACCGCGCGCCGCGCGCGCGTTCGCGCCGATGGCAACGGCCCGGCGGCGCTGCGGGTTCTGCGATCGCGACCTCGACGGACACCGCGTCGAGGGTCACCTGCAGGGATCCGGGAGAAACGCCGGGCACTTCGATCTCCAGCACCAGATCACGCTCGCATTCGAAGACATCGGTCCGCGTGTGCATGTTCGCCCTCCCGCCCTCGTGCCACTGCACTCGATGTGCC
>CAZDHU010000271.1:0-2138 GCA_964505355.1 uncultured Myxococcaceae bacterium
GTTTCGATTCGCGGTGCCGGTGCGACGATCGCTGCTGCGACCGGCGGCGGCGGAAGCGCCACGGGCTCCGCGGCGGCTGCGATCGCCGGCGTCGCCGGCAGGGCACTCGCGAGATCGGCCGCCGGAGCGCCGGCGGCCGACGGGTCGGGATCGCGCGACAGGATCTCCCGCAGATCGTCTTCCGAGAGTCCCGACGAGAGCGTGATCCGCGTCGACGCCTGCTGTCCGCTTTCGACGTCGCGGGCGGTCACCTGCACGATTCCATCGCCGTCGATCGCGAACGTCACCGCGATTCGAACCTCGCCGCGTCGTGCTTTGCGGAAGCCTGCGAACTCGAACTGCCCGAGCAGCGCGTTGTCCGCCGCCTGCCGCGACTCGCCCTGATAGACGCGGATGTTCACGCTCTCCTGGCCGTCCTGGAACGTGGTGAAGGTGCGGGTCTGCTCGATCGGAACGGGTGTGTTGCGATCGATGATCGGTTCCGCGAGTCCGCCGGCCACGCCGACCCGCAGCGAGAGCGGCGTCACGTCGAGCAGGAATGCCTTCGATTCCGCCTGCACCAGCGAGGCGGCGTGAATCGCGGCGCCGAGTGCCACCACTTCGTCGGGGTTCACGTCGGTCTTCGGATCCTGCTGGAAGTAGTCGCGCACCGCCTGGCGAATCAGCGGCAGTCGCGTCGGTCCGCCGACGAGGATGACGCCCGCCAGCTCGCGGGCCGTGAGATTCGCCTGCTGCAGCGCTTCGTCACAGACCTTGAAGGTGCGAACGACGAGATCCATCACGATGCCCGCGTACTCCTGGGCACTCAGCGTGCGCTGAAGAGAACGAGAGACACCGTCCGGGCCGACGAGTACGTCGGGAATCCGGATCTCCACCTCGTCGTCCACCGACAACGCGCGTTTGGCAGATTCAGCCGCGACCTTGAGTTTCTCCAGCGCGAACGGATCCGCGCGCAGATTGATGCCTTCCCGCGCGAGAAACTCGTCGGCCAGCAGATCGATCAGGCGATCGTCGAAGTCGTCGCCACCGAGAAACGTGTCACCGCAGGTCGAGAGCACTTCGAACACGTCCTGGCCGATTTCGAGCACCGAGATGTCGAACGTGCCGCCGCCGAGGTCGTAGATCGCGACGCGCTGCGACAGTCCGCGACCGAAGCCATACGCCAGCGCTGCCGCGGTCGGTTC
Source organism: uncultured Myxococcaceae bacterium (assembly GCA_964505355.1). Lineage (GTDB taxonomy): Bacteria > Myxococcota_A > UBA9160 > UBA9160 > UBA9160 > CAZDHU01. The sequence continues at coordinate 1,185 of CAZDHU010000271.1, forward strand.
GTTGAGGATGCGCAGGACGTCGAGGCCCGCGATCCGGCCCGCATCCCTCGTCGCCTGACGCTGATTGTCGTTGAAGTAAGCGGGAACGGTGATCACGGCCCGGGTCACCGGAACGCCGAGGCGCGCCTCCGCCACCGATTTCATTTCGCGCAGGATCATCGCCGAGAGTTCGGGCAGAGCGTAGTCGCGGCCGCGCGCGCGGATTCGCGCGGAGTGGTTCGGACCTTCGACGATCTCGTACGAGCAGACGGCTCGCGCCTTCTTCACTTCCTCGGAGAAGAAGTACCGACCGATCAATCGCTTCGAGGAACTGATCGTGTTGACGGGGTCGTGGATGACGTTGGCGCGCGCCGCGTTGCCGACCGAAACCTGACCGTCCTCGCCGAAGGCGACGACACTCGCGGTGATGCTTTCGCCATAGGCGTTCGGCAGCACCTCGACCTTGCCATTGCGCGAGATCGCGACGCACGAGTTGCTGGTCCCGAGGTCGATGCCTACCGCGATCTCCGTCATCCCCGATCCTCCGGCGGGAACGAGGTCGCGGCGCGGTTCGCGCGCGGATCTCCCTTCGCCCCGGGGGTTCATCGGCGCGAAGCGCATCGCGCTGAACCTCCCGCGCTCGCCGCCGCCGGGGCATCGTGCTACCTCCCGGCCGATGTCGGGACACTCCAAATGGGCGACGATCAAGCGGAAGAAGGGCGCTGCGGACGCGAAACGCGGCAAGATCTTCACCAAACTGATCCGTGAGATCGCGACGGCGGCGCGGCTCGGCGGGGGCGATCCCGGGGGCAACCCCCGGTTGCGGCTGGTGGTCGACAAGGCCCGTGCCGCCAACATGCCCAAGGACAACATCGAGCGCGCGATCAAGAAGGGGACCGGGGAAGGTTCCGAATCCGCGTACGAGGAAATCCTCTACGAAGGCTACGGGCCCGGCGGCGTCGCGTTGCTGATCGA
>CAZDHU010000272.1:0-11945 GCA_964505355.1 uncultured Myxococcaceae bacterium
CGTCGTGCGGCTCGAGCACGCGCGAATCGCGCTGGAGAAACTCGAGGTCGACGTCGCGGGATTCGATGCCCTCGATCGCGCTCTTCTGCTGGCACTGCTGCAAAAGTTCGATGGCGGACCGGTGGGCATCGAAACGCTCGCCGCGTCACTCGGCGAAGACCGCGACACGCTGGAAGACTTCGTCGAACCGTTCTTGTTGCAGAGCGGGTTTCTCGACCGCACGCCGCGCGGCCGCGTCGCCACCCGCCACGCATGGGATCACTTCGGCCTCGCTCCGGCAGGCCCGCGCGGGTCAGCGCTCCAGCGTCGTTTGCTCTGACGCCTCGCGCGCGTCCCGAACCCGGAAGACGGTGACGCCGCGATCTTCGATCACGGGCTCGAGCGGCAGCGACGGATCGAGCCGGCCGAGGCTCCGCTCGAGCGGCCCGACGTAGACGTATCGAATCCCGTTCTCGCGCAGGAAGGCTTCGCTCCAGCTGCGCGACTCCGCGCCGCTGAAGAAGCGCCGCATCAAGACCGCGCGCTGCTGGATCCCGGGTGTCAGGAACCAGTGCCCGAGGTAGACGGGCTGTCGCGCGAGCCACGGCAGATAGGTGGCGCTCACTGCGCCCGCGAGAACTCCGCCTCGCGGAAGTCGTTGCATTCGCGCCATCACGCCGAGTTCGGTGCGCGATACGTAGCGATAGGGATCATCGCGAACCTCGGCCAGCGAGAGCGGAACGACCGCGGCGTTGGTCGCGAAAAGAGCGATGAAGGCGACGAATTGGACGACGCGTGACCGTGTCCACGCCGGGCCGTGGACGCGAAGTCGGGTGATGCCAATCGTTGCCGCCACGCAGAGCGGAAGGTGGATCAGGAACAGGAAGCGAGAGGGCGAGAAGAACGGAAGGTTTGCGAGCAGCGCGGTTGCCAGGAGCCAGCCCAGCAGCAGTCGCGACGGCGCGTCGTCGCGGCGCCAGAGGACGGGAAGTCCGACGCCCGCGAGCGCGAGTACGAGCCCTTGCGTCAGCGGCCAGAGCCAGATTCGGTAGGCGTCTTCCGCGCCGGCGGCCCGGCCGAGCGAGGAGGCGAAGACGGGGTCCGCGAGCTGCCAGAGACAAAGACCGAAGGGTGCGGCGAAGGCCGCGCAGAGTACGAGCAGCGAGCGCGTCTCGTGAGGCATTGGTCGCCCGGCGACGGCGCGCCGCACGACGCCGAGCACGAGCGTCGCCCCGAGGATGCCGGCGAGCGCGACGGCGGTGTAGCCATGCGTCGCGTACACCAGCAGGATCAGCAGGGCGCTCACTCCAAGGCGGACCGGGCGGACCGTCTGACCGCTCCGCGATGCGATCCAGAGCACGCCGAGGCTGAGCGCGCAGGCGAGGGTGGAGAGGGGTGCGAAGAGCGATTCGAAGGTGTTCCAGCCGATGATGGGCCAGGTGACGGATTGCCCGTGTTCGCGGACGGCGGCCGGAAGCCAGGGCCCGACAGCCCAGAGCACCCACTCGAGGCCGCCGGAAAAGGCGATCAGCAGCAGGCAGCGCAGCCGCTCTCTCGGGTCGGTGAACACCCCGCCGAGAAATGCCCGGGCCCCGAGCAGCAGGGCCACGCCGGCCGCGAGCTGAACGATCCACCAGGCGGGTGGGATCTCGAGCCCGGTGATCGCCGAGACTCTCCCCGTGAGCCAGTGGAAGAGCAGCACGTAGCGGCCGTCCTGCGGCTGCAGCGTGAACTCGTTCTCGAAGAAGAAGCGTCCGGTTTCACGCGCCTGTGCGATGAAGCTCGCGTAGGAGCGAAAATCGTTGGGCAAAAAGCCGAGCCCCGTGAACGCGCGATCGGCCGACTCGTAACGATATCCCCAGACGTTCGGAAGCATGCGCAGCGCGGGCGCGATCAGCGCGATCGAAACCGCGGCCAGCCAGTCGGAGCGCGCCCGGCCGAGGCGAGTCTGAGGGCGGTGGTCCTCCCCGGAGAGATCGGCGGCGCTCACCCGACGATGGTGCGCGATTCGCGTTCGGTGGCGCAACGCGGACCCCGCACAGCGGGCCCGATTCGGCTTGCCCCCGAACGGGGGGCTCAACGAGTTCGGCGGGCGGACCGATACCGGAACTCGGGTTGAGTCCCTTCGGAGAGACCCTTGGCCGCCGTCCGCTCGCTGCTCCGCCTGGTTGCGTTCGTCGTTGCCGTGCCGCTGCTGCTGCTCGGCGCGACGGCGCTGGTGCAGGCCTGGTTGCCGTCGAGCGCGGCCGCGCCGGCACTCGAGGGGCTTCTCGTTTCGGCTGGTGCACGCCTCGGGATCGACGCCGGGAACCTGCTCGATCGATTGACTGGCTTCGTTGCGTTTGCGCCGGTCCTGGCGGGGCTCGGCGCGCTCCTCTTCTCGTTGCGCGGCGGTTCCGCGGCCGCGTCGTTTGCGACCGCGCCCGCCGCTTCCGTGTCCGTGGTGGCAGCGCCCGAGGTCGATCGGCGGACGCGCCGGCGCGCTCAGAAGCAGGCCGACGCGATCGCGAAAAAGGGCGATGCCGGTCAGGCGGCCGATCTGCTGGTCGAAGCCGGCCTGCTCGATCGTGCCGCAGAACTCTTCATCGACGCCGGCCAGTTCATCCGGGCCGCCGAGATTCGCCACGATCAAAACCGGTTTGCCGACTCCGCCGCGCTCTACGAAAAGGCAGGTCGCTTCGACAACGCGGGCCAGATCTTCTCGGCACAGGGCGACTGGGTGCGCGCCGCGGAGTGTTTCGTTCGCGCGGGGCGGATGTCGCTCGCGGCCGAAATGTTCGAAAAGGGCGGGCAGCACGCGATGGCCGGAGAGCGCTACGCGGAAGCCGGATTCCAGCGTCACGCGGCGCAGGCGTTCGTGCGCGCGCAGGCGTGGGGACAGGCGGCGGCAGCACTCGAAGCGGTGATCAGCGAAGAGTTTGCGCGCGCTTCGAGCGGGGGCGATGCGCGACGCCAGAAGGAACTGCGAACGCTCGTGTTGCAGGCCGGAAAGCTCCACGAGCAGGCCGGGCAGCTCGAGCGTGCGCAGGGCGTTCTCGAGCGCGGTGGCTGTTTCGCGGCAGCAGCGGAGCTGGCCACGCGGGCCGAGCGCCACGCGCAGGCCGCCGAACTCTTCCTACGTGCCCAGGACCCGCTACGGGCTGCCGAAGCGCTGCGTCGTCTCGGTGAAGAGGGCGAAGCCGCGCGCGTCCTCGGCGAATACTTCCGCGACCGCGGCGAAGACGAGCAGGCGGCGCAGGAGTTCGAGCGAGCCGGCGAACTTGCGGCTGCGGGCGATCTGTGGCGCAAGATGGAGCGCTTCGCACAGGCCGGTGAGTGCTACGAGCGGCAGGGCGACCCTGCGCTCGCCGGCGAGATGTTTCGCGCCGCGGGAGACCCGGCCCGTGCGGCCGCGTGCTTCGAACGCGGCGGTCGTTTCGGAGAGGCCGCCGCCTGCTGGTCCGAAACGGGCGATCACGCGCGCGAAGCCGATGCCCTCGAGCGCGCTGGCGAACTGCTGCGCGCGGCCGAGCTCCTTCATCGGCTCGGGCGAACCGACGATGCGATCAAGGTTCTGCAACACGTCGGGCCGGAAAGTCCGGACTTCACCGCCGCCTCCGCGCGGCTCGGTGAGATCTTTCGTGCCCGGGGACAACACTCACTCGCGGTCAAGAAGCTGCGGCAGGCGATTGGCGACGCGCCACTCTCCCGCGAGAATGTCGAAGCCTTTCAGACCCTCGCGGAAGCACTCGAAGACGCCGGCGAGGCCGCTGAAGCGGTCGAGATCTACGAGAAGATTTTGACCTTCGACTATCACTTCCCGAACATCGAGAAGCGGCTGGCTGCGGCCCGCGATCGCCTCGCCGCCGCTGCCGCTGCACCGGCCGAGAACGCGCCGTTTTCGACCACGGGGACGCCGCGTGCGCCCGGAGCCTCGGCGCCTCCGGGGCGCTACGAAATCGTTGGCGAGCTGGGCCGCGGCGGGATGGGCATCGTCTACAAGGCGCGGGACACCGTGCTCGACCGGGTCGTCGCGTTCAAGGTGCTGCCCGATGCATTGCGCGAGAATCCGCAGGCGCTGAAGAACTTCCTGCGCGAAGCCAAGAGCGCCGCGCAGCTCAATCATCCGAACATCGTGACGGTCTACGACGCGGGCGAGCAGGACGGCCGGGCCTACATCGCGATGGAATACGTGGACGGCACGACGCTGAAGGAGATCGTCAAGCGCCGGGGTGCGATCGCACCGAGCGGCGTCGCGAACGTGCTCGCGCAAATGTGTGAAGCGCTCGCATACGCGCACGACAAGAAGATCGTGCATCGCGACGTGAAGACGGCGAACACGATGTGGACGCGAGATCGCAAGGCCAAGATCATGGACTTCGGTCTGGCCAAGATCGTCGAGGAAGTCCGGAATCACACCACGCTGGTTTCCGGCACTCCGTATTACATGAGCCCGGAGCAGACCCTCGGTCGCAACATCGACCACCGGACCGACATCTACTCGCTCGGGGTCACGATCTTCGAACTCGGGACCGGGACGTTGCCGTTCCGCGAGGGCAACGTGCCGTATCACCACGTCCATACCCCTCCGCCCGATCCGCAGTCCGTGAATCCCAACCTTCCGGATCCGCTCTCCCGGATCATCCTGCGTTGCCTGCAAAAGAATCCCGACCAGCGGTATGCCTCGACGCGCGAGATCCTGGCCGAGCTGCGGACCGCGCTGAACGACGGCGCGCTTCGATCGCGCCCGACCTGACCCCGCCGCGCCGGCGACGGCCCGCACGTGGTTCTGCGCGCTGGCTGCCGGCAACTTCGACTCGCCGCGCCGATGAAGGAGACGTGACGGCATCGTCACGGACGTGACATTTGAATCACGAATCAGCGCGGATTCCTGGTTCGGCCGGGCCGGTCAGGTCAAAGAACTGTGATCCGCGTCACGATAAGCGTCGAGAATGAAAGAACTTTCATTTTCGACGAGCGGACACAGCACGACGCGTCGCGTCTCGGCACAGCCCTTGCTAATCCCGAGGCAGGCTGACCACGAGTCGCGAATGCGGGTGACCGGGCTGCGCGAGGATGGCGCGCCCGGCCGCTCTCGGGGGGTGAGGGGTGCGACAGCGGACGATTGCCGAGAAGATCTCGTGTACGGGCATCGGGCTGCACTCCGGCCAGCCCGTCGAGCTGACGCTCCATCCTGCGCGCATCGACAGCGGGATTCGTTTCGTCCGGCAGGTTCGTGCCCGTGCGGTCGAGATCCCGGCGCGCGCCGATGCGGTCAGCGCGACCAGCTATGCCACGACGCTGGGACGCGGAGCGGCCTCGGTCGGTACGGTCGAGCATTTGATGGCTGCGCTCTACGGCCTTGGCATCGACAACGTCCGGATCGAGGTAGGCGGGGCCGAGATCCCGATCATGGACGGCAGTGCGGCGTCGTTCGTCTTCCTGATTCGTTCCGCGGGAATCTACGAGCAGGCAGCAGCGCGAAGGGTGTTGCGCATCCGGCGCCCCGTCGAGGTGAAGTCGGGAGAGCGCTCAATTCGATTCGAACCCGGACGTGGTCTCTCGATCGATTGCGAGATCGATTTCGCACACCCCGCGATCGGGCGGCAGCGGATCGACGCGTTCGATCTGACCGCGGAGCGGTTCGAGATGGAGATCAGTCGCGCACGCACGTTTGGTTTCCTGCACGAGGTGCAGGCGCTCTGGCGCGCCGGGCTCGCGCGTGGCGGCAGCCTCGAGAACAGCATCGTGCTCGACGAGCGGAAGGTGATGAATCCCGAAGGCCTCCGGATGGCCGACGAGTTCGTGCGACACAAGGTGCTCGATCTGGTCGGCGATCTCGCGCTGGCTGGACTGCCGCTCGAAGGTCGGGTCCATGTCGTGCGAGGCGGACACGCGCTGCATCAGCAAGGCATCCGCGCGCTGCTCGGAGATGCTTCCGCCTTCGAAGTCAGTGGCGTCCGGCGTGCGACTTCGTTGTTCGCGCCGGTCTCGGCCGAACCGAACGGGATCCGCCCCGCGCTCTGAGGCCTGCGTCGCACGACGACGGCCCGCGCTCCCGCGCGGGTGGCGGCGCGGCGACTCGCGATCCTGCCCTCAGGACGGTGCGCGGTCACCGAGCAGGCGCGCGAGCCGCGAAACCACGCTCGATTCGACGAACTCGATGCCCATGCCGGGTTTGCCGCGACCGGAACCTTCCGCCGGGCGATGGACGAAAACGACGCGCGCCGGTGCGTCGATCTCTTCGGAAGAGTGAGCCAGGCGAAACCGGACGCGCAGCCGCGCGTCGCGGGGCAGCGGGACCGGCGTGTCGATGAAGAGTCCGCCCGCGCCGAGCGTCGTTGCGAGATCCTCACGCTCGTCGCCCGCCGCGTCCCAGCGCACCGTGATGCGCACGGTGCGCCGGCGCCAGCGCCGCTGGGCGGGCGCGTTCGCGCTCACAGCGATCCGCTCCACGCAAGGCAGACTCGGCGCAAGAGGGCACTCGCGGCCGGCGAGCCGCGAACGGCTTCCGGCAAGTCGGGCGCGCCGAAGGCACGGATCGCCAGCGTGCCGTCGTCCTCGGTGAGTGCGACGAGAGCCGCCCGCAGATCCCCTCCAGTCCGGCCCAGCGCCTCCGCGTGCGCGATCCCGCGCAGTTCGCGACGCCAGGCGGGAATGTCGACGTCTGCGATTTCGTCGGCGGTGAATGGCGACAGGATCTTGCGCAGGCGCCTTCGCGTTCGCCACGACAGTTCGCGGGCCAGTCGATTGACGAGGCGTCCCTCGCCGGACACGCACTCGCGATCGAACGCGAGATCGGCGATCAACCGCACGACACTCTCCAGCGTCGGGTCGTCGAGCGGGACGAGGGCGGGGGCCGCCAGCTCTCCCTCGATCCGAAGCGACCATTCTCGAAAGCGCGCGCGAACGTCGCCGGGTAGAGGGCGTGGCGCAGCGTCGGGTGTGTCGAGCACGCGAGCGAGCGGACCGCGGACTTCGACCAGACTGCGCCGCACGCGCTCCCAGACGGGGTGCTCGAGGCCGTGGCCGACATCGATGGCCGTCGCGATTCGCTCGCAGGTCGAGCCGTCGGCTGCGAGCCCGAGCGCGTGCAGTGTGGCGAGCGCATCGGATTCTGCGTTCACGGCGCCTCGTCGCACGGCCAGCCCGTGAAGCGCTTCGATCGAGGACTGCCGTGTCGGTTGATGCGCGAGCAGCTCGCGATGACGCCGGATCGCTTCCTCCTGTCGCTCGGGAATGCGCGTGAGCAGATCGGCGAGCCGAGCCCGCAACCGAACATCGTCCGGTTTCCGCGCGATCGCCTGCTCCAGCGCTCGCGCGGCGAGTCGCGGCGCGTCGAGCGGCCCGGCGAGCAACGCGGCGAGTCCGTCACAGGCGCTGATCCAGTGAGCGTTCGTCGCGCCCTCCGGTGCGGCGATCCACGCTTCGAGTTCTGCCCGTGCCTCGGCCCAGGCGCCGCGCGCGACGAGCGCGCGGACGCGGTCGAACGGGCCGGTGTCGTTCACGTGCTCCGAAGCGAGCGCTCCGCGTTGGCCCGCGGAAGCTGCGGTGCACCGGGGCTGCTGCGCGATGCTCGAGGAAGACTCGTTCGGATCGATCGGCCGGGATGCGTCTTGCGCCGAGCCGTCGTCTCGCTCGCGTTCCGTCGGCCAGGGCAGCGGACTCGCGAGCGGCGCCGGAGTGCGTGCCGCCAGCTCGTCTGCCATCCCGAGTTCGAGCGCGAGTTCCTCGCCGTCGCGTCCGAGCGGTCCGAGCGCGAGTGCCGCGCGAAGCGATTCGCGAGCGTGTCCATCGTCGTCGAGTAACTCGGCGGCGATTCGCGCTGCGCGCACGAGCAGCCGGATGCGCGGGCCGACGTTCGACGCCGGCTCCTGGTCGATCTCGCTGAGAACCAGTTCGAGTACGCCCTTCCAGTCGTCCATCGAGCCGAGGACGCCCTGCAGGGCGTGGAGTGCGGGGCGCGCGCCGGGGTCCGTCTCGAGCGCACTGGCAAACGCGCGGGCAGCGCGCGTGGTCGAGCCGAGCCCGTCGCGTGAAACCTCGCCGAGCGCGATCAGCAGCCGCGTGCGGGCCGCGGGGCTCGCGGGGCCGCCTTTGCTCGCGGGCAGGCAGGCTTCTTCTTCCAGCGTCCACGCCACCGTCGGCCAGTCTGCAAGGAGGCGGCTGGCGTCACGCAGACCGCGCAGTGCTTCGAGGTCGTGTGCGTTCTCGTCGAGACAGATTCGCCACGCCTCGGCGGCGCCGACGGCATCACGCAGCGCTCCGGCTCGCAACCGGGCGAGCGATCGCGTGCGTTCGCCGCGATCGAGCGAGTGGAGCTCGGCTGCGGCGAGAATTTGTTCGAGTTCGAGCACCGCGCCTGCCCGGCGCAGGGCGTCGAGATAGGCGCGTTCGAGCGATTTGGAATCGGCCGGCGCGCCGGCTCGATGCTCGAACGCGCGCCTCGCGTGTTCGAGTGCGCGATCGGGATCGTCGAGCGCACCGCCGTGGAGCCGGGCCAGCATCGCGTGCAGCGCGACGCGCCGGGCGTCGAGCAAATCGTCGCGGCCGGGAATCGCGTCGAGCTCTCGTGCGGCAGCGGCCGCGAGCGCCCGCGCCTCGCCGGTGCCGAGAGGATTCTGATCGGTAGCCTCGTCGAATCGCGCAGTGATCGAGGCTGTGACGTTCGCGTGCTCCGGCTGCGATGCGCCCTCGCGGGACGTCTCGCTCTCGTCATTGCATGCGATCGCGAGAACGAGCGACCGTGCGCGCTTCGCGTGCGCTGCCGCCTCCTCCGGCCGGCTCAGCGGACCAGCGCAGAGCGCGGCGAGTTCGCGACGACAGACGAGTTCTTCGTGGCACGCGGCGCGCCGCGCACGCTCGGCGAGCAGGGTCACCCGTTCCGCGTCGCGACCGAGCCGCCCGAGTGCCGCGACGCAGCGTGTAACGACGATCGGAGATGCAGCCGGTGCGTCTGCGAGCGCCGTCCGATAGGCCCGGACCGCCGCCTCGTCATCGCCCGATTCGGCACAGACATCACCGAGTCGCGCCTGCCAGAGTGCACGCAGGCCAGGATGCCGCGCGGCCCGGGCCGCTTCCGTGCAGAGCAGACGCGCGGCACCCGGGCGGCCCGTACGACGATGGAGGTCATACAGCGGCTCTGCGATCGCGGGGATCGGGCCGAGCTCGCCGAGCGCGAGCATCAACGTGTCCGCCGCCGCCGCCGGATCGCCCGGCGACCGATCGCGCAGGCCGGCGAGTTGCAGGCGGAGGGAGGCGCGCAGCCAGCGGCTGTCGCGGCGCGCAGAGGCGCTCGCATCGTCGAGCCGGGCAAGGCGCGTCGCGAGCCGGTACACCTCCGACTCGATCGCTGCATCGCGCGGGAGTGCCTGCGTCACCATCTCGGGAAGGCTCCTGCCGGAACGTCGAACTCGGTGGCTGCGAAGCCGCGGCACGGTCCCTCGGAAGAGACCGGCCGGGCGCGGAACCTCTGCGGGCTGATCGACCCGTACCGCGCGTCGCTTGATCGCGTCTCCGCCGGCGATCTGCAGTCCGAACGGGTGCCTTGACGGGGGGGCGCCGCCGCGGGAGCGTCGCGACTCGTGGGCGAGCCACCGGGGGCCTCATGAACGCCGCAAAACCGTCTGCAACGACGGAGCCTTGCGTGCCTGCCCGCGCGCCGGCTGCGGTTCGTCGGCGCGCGTGGTTTTCAGTTCGCGCGAGCGGTCCGCGGACGCCGCGTGAGACCCCGAGCCTTCCGGCGGCAGAACTCCGCCGCCGGCGCCGCGAGCTGTTGATCGGGGCCGCCGTCGCGGCGGCGATCCTGCTGGTGGTGGTGCTCGAGCGACGCCTCGCCGAAGCGACGCGGGCGCTGCCCTTTGCCGACAGCGTGCTCTTTCTCTTCCTCAATGCGCTCAACGTGATTCTGATTCTGCTGCTCGCCTTCCTGATCTCGCGCAATCTCGTCAAGCTGGTCTTCGAACGTCGCAGCGGAATCCTGGGCTCGCACCTCCACGCGAAGTTCGTGCTCGCCTTCGTCGCCATCGCGAGCGTGCCGACGGCGATGCTGTTCGGGGTCGCGGCCTTCTTTCTCACCAGCTCGATCGACGCCTGGTTCAGTCTCAAGGTCGACGAAGCGCTCGATCGCAGTCGGGAAGTCGCCAACGAGTACTACGAGAACTCGGCCCGCAACGCGCTGTTCTGGGGACAGCGGATCGCGGATCGCATCACCGGCGAACGACTCCTTCGCGAAGAGAGGAGACAACAGCTCGGCGAGGTGGTCGAAGAGTTGCAGCGCCACTACAACCTCGGCGTCGTCGAGGTCTTCAGCGGGACGGGCGAAGAGCTCGTGACCGCGGTCAACCCCGAGATTCCGGCGGCCACGTTTTCCCAGGCGGACAGTGAACTCGTTCGTGCGGCGCTCTCGGGCTCGACGCTCACGCGCGTCGTCGAGGCGGGCACCGGCGACGTGATTCGCGGTGCGGCGCCGATCTTTTCCAGCTTTCGTGCGGGTGAGCCGGTCGGCGCGGTCGTCGTCAACTATTTCGTTCCGACGTCACTCGCGCGCAAGGTGATGGAGATCCGTGCGGCGCTCGACGAATACCGGCGCCTGCAGCCGAGCGCCGCCGACGTTCGCACGCTGTATTTGATGGAGCTGCTGCTCGCGTTCCTCGTGATCCTGCTGCTCGCGACCTGGTGGGGATTCCGAATGGCCCGCAGCATCACGGGACCCATCGGCGCCCTCGCGACGGGCACCGAGCAGGTCGCGCGCGGCAATCTCGACGTGCAGGTCGAGGCTTCGTCGAACGACGAGATCGGCCTGCTGGTCGGATCGTTCAACGCGATGATCCGCGATCTGCGCGACGCACGGGGCGAACTCGAACGCTCGAACGCCGAAGTCGATCAGCGGAGACGCTCGATGGAGGTGGTGCTGCGCAGCGTGAGCGCGGGTGTGGTTTCGATCGACGGCGAGGGACGCGTGGCCACGATGAATCCGTCGGCGCGGCGCCTGCTCGGTCTGCCCGCGGCCCTCGCGGTCGAGGGGCTCGCCTTCGAAGCGCTTCCGACCCGCCCGGAGCATCACGAGATCGTGCGCGAGCTGGCGGCGAGCCTGCGCCCGCGCGTGCGCGAGACCGTGCGCCGGCAGGTGCAGGTGCCGCTCGGCGACGAAGTGACGACGTTGCTGGTGACGCTCGGGCTGCTGCGCGACGAGGACGGCGGCGGTCGCGGCATGGTGCTCGTCTACGACGACTTCACGCAGCTCGTCAAAGCGCAGCGCATGGAAGCCTGGCGCGAAGTGGCGCGCCGGATCGCGCACGAAATCAAGAATCCGCTGACGCCGATCGCACTGTCCGCCGAGCGGATTCGGCGCCGCTTCCGGGATCGACTCGCACGCCGACCCGAGGACGTTCGAGTATTCGACGAATGCGTGAACGCGATCAGCACGCAGGTCGACGGGCTCAAGATCCTGGTCGACGAGTTTTCGAATTTCGCTCGCCTGCCGGCGGCGAACCTGCGGTCCGAGGAACTCAACCGGCTGGTCGCCGAGGTCGTCTCCGGGTACGAAGGTACGGAGGGGGCGCGCGTCGTTGCCGAACTCGATCCCGCGATTCCGAAGCTCGGAATCGATCGAGAACAGATCCGGCGTGTGCTGACCAATCTGATCGACAACGCGCTCGGGGCCGTGCGCGAAGCGCGAACCATGGGCCTCGCAGATCCCGAACCCGGGCGCGTCGAAGTGCGCACGGTCGACGATCCGAACAACGATCTCGTGCGGATCGAAGTGGCCGACGACGGGACGGGCGTGCGTCCCGAAGATCGCCGCCGCATCTTCGAGCCCTACTTCTCGACCAAGCGCGAAGGGACCGGTCTCGGTCTCGCGATCGTCTCGCGCATCGTGGCCGATCACCGCGGGTATCTGCGCGTGCACGATCGACGTCCCCGGGGCACGCGCTTCATCGTCGAGTTGCCGGTGCGCACATGAGCCGGATCCTCGTGGTCGACGA
>CAZDHU010000273.1:0-13126 GCA_964505355.1 uncultured Myxococcaceae bacterium
CCCTGGCCGAAGTTTCGCGCGAACCCGATGCAGAACGGTCGAAGCTCCGTCGCGATCGCCGTCGATCCCGCGCGCAGGCCGTGGTCGTTTCAGACGGGTAAGGGCGTGTTCAGTTCGCCCGTGATCGACGGCGACGGAAACGTCTACATCGGCTCGGCCGATCAGAACTTCTACGCCCTCGATCGATACGGCGCACTGCGCTGGAAGTTCGCGACCGGTGACGTGATCGATTCGTCGGCGCTGCTCGACGACGCGGGGCGCGTGTATTTCGGCTCCGGAGACGGCCACGTCTACGCCCTCGATCGGAACGATGGCCGGCCGGTCTGGAAGTTTCGCGCCGACACGGTCGCAGAAGTCGAGAAGCGCTACGGCGTCGAGTCGTACAATGTCGACTGGTTCGAGGGCAATCTCGCGATGCTGCCGGACGGGACGCTGCTCGCACCGAACGACAACTTTCTGATCTATGCGATCGATCGCACGACCGGCGAGAAGCAGCGCGAATACCTCGGTAACGAGCTGATGTGGTCGCTTCCCGCGCTGAATCCGAGAAGCGGTCGGATCTTCGCGGGTTCGCAGTACATGATCTGGAAAAACGTGTTCGCCTTCGACACGAAGTCGGGCGCGGCCGTCTGGACGGCAGGCGGGCTCGGTTCGAACGCGGCGTCGCCGCTGCTCACCTCGAGCAGTGAGCGCGGCGCAGTCGTGCTCGGAGGTTTCGACGGTCACGTTCGCGCGTACGCGCAGAACGACGGTAAGGAACTCTGGAGCCGCGGTCTTCGCGGCCATCTCTACGCCAGCCCTGCGCAGCTCTCGGATGGCACCCTGATTCAGGCGTCGACCGACGGAACGATCTACGGGCTCGCGCCCGACAGCGGCCGCGTGAAATGGGCGTACGACACGCTCGGCCCAATCCGATCGTCGCCTGCCATCGATGCGCAGGATCGGATCTACGTCGGAAGCGGAGAGGGGAAGCTGCTCGCGATCAATTCCGACGGAACGCTTCGCTGGTCCTATCGACTGATCGACGAGGAACGCAACGATTTGAACGCGTCACCCGCGCTCGGCCCCGATGGGATCGTGATCGCAGGCGAGAACGGCGGCGTATTTCACGTGCCCTGGGATTACCCGCTCACCGCCACCGGTCGCGCGGATCCGCGGACGGTGCTCGGTCCCGACGAAGCACTGCCGCGCGACGGAGCGCTTCTCGTCTACACGGCGCCGTTTGGCGCGTATCACGAAGATCCGCCTTCGACGATTGCGGCCAATCAGCCGCTCGGGTTCACGCTCTTTCTCCGAGAAGCGGGCGACACCCGATATGCAGCGATCGACCCGGCGAGTCTCGACGTTCGCGTCGCCGGAAATCGCGCGCCGCTGAACGAGGTGTCTGCGGACGGGCAGTTTCTGGTGATCACGCCGCGCGAGGTCTGGGTCGGCCCAGAGGGTGGCGACGTCGAAGTCGAGATCTCGGGCAGCTACCGCGTCGATCCGTGGCGCATCGGTCTCAAGTTCTTCGGCGGTCGCGAAGGGGGGCGATTCGCGAAGACGTTTCGCTTCTCGGTCGCACCGCGAAACGACGAGCGCTCTCCCTGGCGGGTGCCGGAACGAGCCGGTGACCCCGGTACGATCTTCGAGTTCAGTCGCTTCGCGGCGCCGAACCCGAGCATGCTTCCGTCGTGGAATCAGATCGGTTTCGACTCACTGCACTATCTCGGTGGCATCGTGGCGGGCGATTCGCGGAGCGCGCTCGTCTTCGTGATCGGCGGAAAACTCGTCGAGGGCCGGACCGTCGTCGATCCTTCCTCGACGCTGCGTTTTCCGCTCCAGATGGAATACGACCGCGGCCTGCTGACCTTTCACAACTACGATGGCTTCAAGATTCAGTTCGTCGGGTCGTGGGACATGCCGTTTGGGTTCTATCGCGCGTCGACGCGGGTCGATCCTGCGACCGGCCGCGCCGTCGGTCCGGCCGCGCTGGTGGCCGTCGCGAACACACACGACCTCGCGTACTACGGACGCTTTCTCCAGCTGATGGGCATGGCCGACCTCCGATCGGGGCACATGCCCGTCTTGGGCGGACTCGATCTCGATCTCCATGACGGCTTGGCCGGGTCGCCGCCCGCCGGAAGCGGCGCCGTGACGTTCACGCGAGATGCGACGTCGCTGACAGCGAACATCGCAGGCGGACAGTTGCGAACGGGAGAACACGTCTACAGCGTGCTCCTCGTCGACGCCGCGACCGGTCACCCGCTGCCCCTCTATTACACGGGACGGACCGAAGTCGTCGCCGGCGCGAACGACGTGGTGACCGGCGTGACGATTCACTTCGACTCGGGCGAAGTGCCGCGCGCGGTTCGCGCGTACTTCCTGGTCGATGTGCAGGCGGTCGCCAGCGGATCCCCGGCGGGTCCTGCCAGCGGCGAGTGAGAAGCGCTGCGCCGGTCGTTTCCGCGGCGATGCGGGCGATGGTCTTCATTGCAGACGAGCAGTTGACGGCGTTGTTGCTCGCCGGCTCGGATGCTTCCGTCCCACTTGACGGGCTCGATTGAATAAAACTATTATGCAGCCCGTCGGTGGAGTGCTCGCCGGACGGAGGGTTCCGATGGTCGCGGTCGAACCGACGGAAGTGCGGGACCGAAACTCCGACGACGCCGACCCCGAGCGCGTCGAGCGCGAAGGCGGGCGCACCTCGCGGATCCGGATCGTCGCGCCCGGCAGCGAATGGAACGAGGTCGAACGCGCGATTCTCGAGCGGCGGAGCATCCGCAAGTTCAAGAAGACGCAGGTTCCTCCTCACCTCGTCCGGCGTGTTCTCGAAGCCGCGCGCTTCGCACCGTCACAGGGCAACTGTCAGCCCTGGAAGTTCGTGGTGATTCGCGACCGCGAACTGATTCGATCGATGGAAACGTTCTGCGTGGCCGAATCGAAGAAGCTCTCGGCGGGCTTCGACTACACGACGCTCGAAAAGGGCTCGTGGCGGCACGGGATCACGCGCGCGAAGACGCGGCTGCTCAACCGACTGAAGCCGAATCTGCTGCACCCCGTCCCGATGCGCGTCGCGACGCTGATCGCGCAGGGACGATTCAAGGTCTTTCACGACGCGCCGACGGTCGTTCTGCTGCTGATGGACAAACGCGGCATCGGAGCTCCCGAAGTCGACATCGGCATCTGCGGCACCAATCTCGTGATCGCAGCGCAAAGCCTCGGGATCGGCACCTGCTGGGTGGGATTTTCGAAGCTCCTCGGCAACGACCCCGCGTGGCGCGAGCGGTTCGGCGTCGAGGAACCCTGGGAGTTCAGCGAAGCGATCTGCCTGGGCTATCCGATCGGAAATCCCACGCATCTGATCGACCGTGAGACGCACGAGATCGCGTGGTTCGAAAACGGAAAAAAAGAAATCGTCTTCTGAGCCCGGAGTGAACATGTCGACGCTGTCGAAGCAAGAACGCCGTCACTTCCCGGAGTGGGACGATCCCGCGGAATGCATCTTCCAGCGCGTCAGCATCGACACCACGGTCTGCGACGGCTGTCGCCTCTGCACGCTCGTCTGTCCATCCAACGTGCTCGAAATGCGAGGCCCGAAGGGGATGCTGCGCGCACACGTGAAGGACGATCATCGCGGCTGCATCAGTTGCAACAACTGCCACGCCATCTGCGAGAACGGCGCCATCCGCGCGACGCTGCCCTACGACTTCGTCGGCTATTACCGCCAGCTGGGCCGAGGATCGTTCGCGCCGCCGAGAAAGTTCTGATTCCGACACCGCCGCACCGGCCGCTCCAGCCCGTGCGGAAGCCAGAGGACACGAACGAATGGACCTGACGCGCCGACGGTTCCTGCAGACGACCGGAACCACGGCTCTGCTGATGATGCTCGACCAGCTGAAGGTCGCCTCGGCGGCACCGTCCGACACGAACAGCGCGAAACTCCCGTCTCCTCCGGAATATCAGGGGTGGGGCGACGTCTGGCGCAAGAAGTGGACCTGGGATCGCGTCGTGCACTGCTCGCACAACCGCGTCAACTGCATGTCGGCCTGCGCGTGGGACGTCTACGTGAAGGACGGCGTCGTCTGGCGCGAAGAACAGTCTCACGCCTACGACGAGGGCGGGCGCGGAGGGACGCCCGACTTCTTCCCGCGCGGCTGCCAGAAGGGCGCCTGTTACAGCAGCCTGATGAACTCACCTCAGCGACTGCGCCATCCGCTCGAGCGCGTGGGTGAACGCGGCAGCGGAAAGTGGAAGCGCATCTCCTGGGACGAAGCGCTCGACAAAGTCGCGGACGGCATCATCGCCGCCTCGGTGGCGCACGGCACGGACAGCGTCGTCGCCACGCCCGGGCCGAACTTCGACCATGGTCCGGACTCCGCGGCGGAAAACCGTCTGCTGCGCGTGCTCGGATCGACGACCCTCGACACGTTCTCGGGGATTGGAGACATGCCCGTCGGGTTGACCCAGACCTACGGCATGTTCATGAACGACGGAACGATCGACGACTACTTCCTTTCGGATTACATCGTCCTCTGGTCGGCGAATCCCGTCTACACGCGCATTCCCGACATGCACTTCCTGACCGAAGCGCGCTATCGGGGCGCACAGATCGTCGTCATTGCACCCGACTACAACCCGACCGCGATGCACGCGGACCTCTGGCTCACGCCGAAGCTGCAAACCGACCCCGCGCTCGCGCTCGCGATGGCGCAGGTGATGATCTCGGAATCGCTGATCGAGAAGGAATACGTTCGCGAACAAACCGATCTTCCGTTCCTCGTTCGCACGGACACGGGCCGGTTCCTGCGCGAAGCGGACATGATCGAAAACGGTCGCGACGACGCCTTCTACCTCTGGGACGAGGCGAAAGGAGCAGCCGTTCTCGCGCCGGGCAGCCAGGGAATGCGCAAGCCGACGCTCGCCCTCGGCGCGATCGTTCCGGCGCTCGAAGGCCGGCGGACGGTGACGACGTCGGGCGGCCGATCGATCGAGGTGGAGCCGCTCTTCGAGCGACTGCGGCGTCAGCTCGACGCGAGCTACACGCCCGAGCGCGCGCAGAAGATCACGGGCGTTGCCGCCGAGGTGACCCGTCGGACGGCGCGCGCGATGGCGAAGGCCGGCTCGGCGCTGATCTACGCCTCCACCGGCGCGTGCAAGCACTACCACAGCGATCTCATGCACCGGTCGTTCGCGCTCTTGATGGCGCTCACTGGCAATCAGGGAAAGGCGGGCGGCGGTCTGAGGCTCGGTGCCTGGTGGACGCTGACGGGATGGGAAGAACTCGGCGCTCTCCAGGAGGCGCCCGCGCTGCTCAAACTCCTGATGCGCGTCACCGGTCGCCCGGCGGTGCGCGACATGGAATCGTTCTACACCGAGCGCGCGCGCGAGCGGGCGTTCACTCCCGTTCTGCCGTTCCTCTACGCGCACGGCGGTTACGCCTCGACGATGGGCGCTCCCGCCTACAACGACCCGGCCAATCCACTCGGCCTCGACGAGGCGATGAAACTCACCGTCGAACGCGACTGGGTGCGCATCCATCCCGCCGTGGACAGGACGCCGAAGGTCTTTCTGGTCAACGCGGACAACCCGCTTCGACAGTGGCCGGCACCGCAGATCGCACTCGAACATCTGTGGCCGAAGTTCGATCTCGTGGTCAACGTCAACACGCAGATGTCGACCACGGGCATGCACAGCGACATCATCCTGCCCGCGGCAGGCTACTACGAGAAGATCGGCATCAAGTACGCGTGGGGATTCCTGCCCTACATCGTGCTCAACGACAAAGCCATCGAGCCGCTCGGCGAAACGCGCAACGAATGGTGGATCTTCGGCAGCCTCGCCAAACACATCCAGCAGCGGGCCCGCGCGAAGGGGGTGACGACGGTGAAGGACGCGTTCGGCAGAGACATCGATCTGTCGACCGCGTTCGATACGTGGACCGCCAACGGCGCGTTCGATCCCGACGATCCGCGCACCGGAATGGACTACATCTTCGAGCGCTCGGAAACGCTCCAGCACACGACGTGGGACGAAGCGATTCGTCGCGGCGTCGTTCCCGTCCGGAAGAACGGTCCGTATTCGATGCTCAACAACATGTGCACGGACGTCGATTTCTCGCGCCCGCTGTACCCGAACGCCTGGCAGGTGGAAGACAAGGAATCGTGGCCGACGCTGACGGGGCGCCAGCAGTTTCACCTCGATCACGAGTGGTACATGGCGGCGGGGGAAGCCATGCCGGTGCACAAGGATCCGCCGGCGGCCGGTGGCAACCATCCGCTGCGGATCACGGGCGGGCACACGCGCTGGAGCATCCACAGCATCTGGCGCAGCGAATCGAATCTGCTCCGTCTGCAGCGCGGCGAGCCCGTGTTGTATCTGGGTTCGCACGACGCCTCGGCGCGAAAGCTCGCCGACAACGATCGGATCCGCGTCTTCAACGACACCGGCGCGTTCGAATGCCTGCTCAAGATCAGCCCGGCGGTGCAGCCAGGACAGGCGATCATCTACCACGCCTGGGAGAACTTTCAGTTCAAGGGGCAGCGCGGCCAGCAGGAACCGATCTCGTCGCCGTGGAAGAGCCTGCACCTCGCCGGTGGTTACGGACAGATTCATTACCGCGCGCTCTACGGCGCGCCGAACTTCGGACCCCGCGGAGTCGCGGTGGACGTCGAAAAAGTGATCACGGGAGGGATGCCGTCGTGAAGGCCTACCGCATGACCCGTTCGCAGGTCGCGCCGTCGTTCTGCGAAGTGGAGATTCGAGATCCCGGCCCCGGAGAAGTGCTCGTGCGCGTCGGCGGCGCCGGCGTCTGTCACTCCGATCTCCACGTGCTCGACGCACCGGAAGGTGCGTTGCCGTACGTGTTGCCCTTCACGCTGGGGCACGAAAACGCGGGCTGGGTCGAGCGCGTGGGCGCGGGCGTCACCGGCTGGGACGAAGGCGCTCCGGTGATGGTGTACAGCGTTTGGGGCTGCGGTCGCTGCGCGACCTGTCGCGTGTGGATGGAGAACTACTGCGAGAAAGCGCCGGCCTTCGTCGGCGGCGGGCTCGGGCTCGACGGCGGCATGGCTTCGCACATGATCGTTCCGTCGTCGCGCTTCCTGTTGCCGATCGACGGACTCGATCCGCGCACCGCGGCGCCGCTCACCGATGCCGGGCTGACGACGTATCACGCGGTCCGTCGCTCGCTGTCGCTGCTGATCCCGGGTTCGACCGTGGTCGTGATCGGCGTCGGCGGGCTCGGGCAGATGGCGATTCAGGTGGCGAAGGCGATTTCGCCGTCACGCGTGATCGCGATCGACACCTCGCCGGAGAAACTGGCCATCGCGCGGGGGCTCGGTGCCGATGCGGTGGCTGCCGATGCGCGTGCCACAGAGCACGTGCGCGAGCTGACGTCCGGTGCCGGCGCCGAACTCGTGCTCGACGTAGTGGGGTCGGAAGCAACGCTCGCGCTCGCCGTGTCGGTCGTGCGTCGTCTCGGCGCCATCACGCTGGTCGGCATCGCGGGCGGCTCCTATCCGTTCGGGTACATGACCGTTCCGACCGAAGTCTCGATGGCCTCGACGTTCTACGGAAGCATTCCCGAACTCGCCGACGTGATCGCACTCGCCGAGCAGGGGAAGCTCTGCGCCGAAGTCGAGACCTTCTCGCTGGAAAAAGCGCCCGACGCCTACGAGCGACTGCGACAGGGCACGATTCGCGGACGCGCGGTGATCACGCCGGGCGGTTGATTCGACGCTCGCGCGACGCGTTCGATGCGCGTCGGGCATCGATGCCGCGGGGTCGCGCGCGGATCACGACGGACGCGCGCGCTCGAGGATGCGCGCACAGTCCGTTCCGACCGGAAGCGTTCCGTAGGCGAACCCGCCATCGGCCGCGAGCCGAGATGCACAGAATGCGTCTGCGACCGCGGGGTCGGAGTGGCGCACGAGCAGCGAACCCTGGAGCGCGAGCGCCATGCGTTCGACCACGCGCCGCGCGCGCGCCTCCATCGCCTCCACGTTCCGCAGCTCTCGCCGAAGCGAATCGACGTGATCGTCGAGGCGGCGGTCGCCACCCCTCGCGAGTTCGAGCTCGGCGAAGAACGCGGCGAATGCGTCGGGTTCGCGCACCATCACGCGCAGCACGTCGAGACAGATCACGTTGCCCGATCCTTCCCAGACCGAGTTCACGGGCGCTTCGCGGTAGAGCCGCGGAAGGATCGATTCTTCGACGTAGCCGCCGCCGCCGAGGCATTCGAGCGCCTCGTACACGTGCCCCGGCGTCCGCTTGCACACCCAGTACTTCGAAATGGGCGTCGCGAGGCGCCCGAACAGCCGCTCGCCCTCGAGACTCGCGGCTCCATCGAAACTTCGGGCGACGCGCATCGTGGTGAGCAGCGCTGCCTCGCTCTCGATCGCGAGATCCGCGAGTACGAGCTTCATCAGCGGCTGATCGCCGAGATGCTTGCCGAATGCCGCGCGGTGCGTCGTGTGATGAATCGCCTGCGCGAGCGCCTGCCGCATCAGCGCGGACGAACCGATGATGCAGTCGAGGCGCGTGTGCTGAACCATCTCGAGAATCGTCGCGACCCCGCGACCCTCGTCGCCGATCATGCGTGCCCATGCCCCGTCGAGCTCGACCTCGGCGGTGGCGTTCGATCGGTTTCCCACCTTGTCCTTGAGCCGCAGCATCCGAAACGCGTTTCGGGTTCCATCGGGACGCCAGCGCGGCAACACGAAGCAGGAAAGGCCACGGCCGGTCTGGGCCAGCGCGAGAAACCCATCCCCCATCGCACCCGAGCAGAACCACTTGTGGCCGGTGAGCACGTACTCCGCGCCCGACCCGCGCCCCGCGATCGGTTCCGCGCGCGTCGTGTTCGCGCGCACGTCCGAGCCGCCCTGTTTTTCGGTGAGCCACATGCCGAAGGTGGCGCCGGCCTTTTGTTCGACGGGAAGTGCGCGCGGGTCGTAGTCGGACGAGAGCAGTCGCGGCTCCCACTCGGCCGCGACCGAAGGCTCGTGTCGCAAGACCGGAAACGCCGCATTCGTCATCGACATCGGGCACACGTGCCCGGCCTCTGCCTGCGCGATGACGTAGAAGAGCGCGGCACGGGCGACGTGCGCACCTTCGCGTGCCTCCTGCCACGGCAGTGCATGGACGCCGTGGGCGATGCTCACGCGCATCAGGTCGTGGTAGGCCGGGTGAAAATCGACCTCGTCGATCCGGTGGCCGAACCGATCGTGGGTGCGCAGCACGGGAGAATGCTCGTTGGCCTGCGCGCCCCACCTCATGCCCGCGTCGCCCGCGAGCGCGCCGAGACTCGCGACGCGGGATTCCGCCCACCCGGCGCCTTCGCGATGAAGCGAGAGGACGAGCGTTCGATCGCTGCGATACAGATCCCGCGGTTCGAGCGGCGGAGGCTGATTGAGAACTTCGTGGGTCATCGCGGCGTCTCCGAGGAGTGTCCGGCTCGCGGTGAGCGCCGCGCCTGCGGACAACGAAAATCATGTCGCATTCGTCGGGCCCCCTTGTCGATGCGAGCGAGCGAAACGAATCGAACATAGACGAAGCGACGCTTCGCTGTCGCGCAACAGGATGCGGTCGAGATCGGGTCTGTCACGCGGGTGGTTTGCGTGCAGAGAGTCTGCGGGGTAACCGGATCCCGTGAGCGATCGTAAAGAAGATCAGAGCCCGGAGCGCGACCCCGCGGAGGAGACGTGGGCGGCATGGATGGCCGCGGCCCAGGACGGCGACCGCGCCGCCTACGAATCTCTGCTGGTGGCGCTCGTTCCGGTGCTGCGGGCATTTGCGGGTCGGCGGGGCGTCGCCCCGGCGCAGGTGGAGGACGTCGTGCAGGAAGTGCTGCTTCTGCTCCATCGGGCGAGGCACACGTGGCGGCCCGAGCGCCCGTTTGCGCCGTGGCTGTGGGCGATCGCGCGCAACGCGAGCACGGATGCACTGCGCCGGCAGACGAGGGATCGGTCGCGCCGCGACGAGACGCCCGGTCTTCGCGACGAGCCGGCGAGCGAGGATCCCGGTCCCGAAGAACTCCTGCGGGCCACCGAGTTTTCGCCGCGCCTCGCGGCAGCATTGTCCGCGTTGCCCGACGCGCAACGCGAAGCGATCGAGCTGCTCTACCTGCAGCAGCTTCCGGTCGCGGAAGCGGCCGCGCGCGCCGGTGTGACGGAAACGGCGCTCAAGGTGCGGGCGCATCGGGGGACGCGGGCGTTGCGAACGCGCCTCGGAACACGGGAGCCGTCATGAACGGATCACGACGCATCGAAGACGTCGTCGCACGTCTCGTGGACGAGGCCGAGCCGGTGCGTCGCTCGCCTGCGATCCGTACCCAGTTGTTTCGTGTCGCGGTCGTCTGGTTCGCAACCGGCCTCGCGGTCTCACTGTCGTCGGGTCTGCATCCCGTCGACGTCGTCGAGCGAAGCGGGATCTCGGCCATCATCGCCGTCGTGCTGATCGTCGCCGGGTTCGCCGGACTGACGAGCGGACTCGCGATCCGAATCCCCGGTCGCGAGCGTCTCGCGAGAACGGCGGAGTTCGGCCTCCTGGCCGCCCTCGCGCTCGTCCCGATCGCGTGGTTCCTGGTCTCCTCGTCCGGCGCGCGTGATCCCGCGTCGCCGTGGGGGCGCTGCACGGGCCATTCGCTCCTGTTTTCCATTCCGGCCGGAGCCGTGGCGTTCGTGCTGGCACTGCGGGGAGCCGCCTTTCGCGCGACACAAACCGGTGTCGCGCTCTCGATCGGCGCCGTCGCGCTCGGTTCGCTTCTCGTCCATGCGAGCTGTCCGTCGCCGGAACCGTGGCACTGGCTGATCGAACACCTGCTGGGGCCGGCGGCGCTGGCACTTCCGATCGGTCTCGCGGCCGGCGCGCTGCTCGGCTCGCGGTCACGCGCCGCGAATCGAAACGATCAATCCTGACGAGAGGAACCCTCCGAACAGCGCAGCGCAGGTCTGCGCGGAGGCTTCGGCGCCGACCTGCCCGGCGACTCGATCGCAGAGTTCGCCGAAACGGATGCCCGTCGACAGCGCGCGCAACGACTCGGCCTCGAGCGGCGAAATCGCGCGATGAAACACGCGCTCGTCACGACGCCAGACGAGAAGGTTCGTTCGCGACCTCGCCAGCGTCGTCGGCGGGATGCCAGTCCCCGCGTGACACTCGAACTCTTCGCGCACACGGTGCACGGGCCACTCGCATTCCAGCACCCGCGCACTCGGCGACAGGCCGAACCGAAGATCCTCCCACGCATCCGGCGAAAGACCGGCGAGCTGCTCGCGGTCGACCGCCGCAGTGTCGGGCGCGAAGAACGCTTCGGCGATCGCGCGTTCCAGCGACGCGAGCTCCGCAGCCCACGCGCAGTGACGCGAAAAGATCGAGGCGAAGGGTTCCGTGCGCAGGTGCTGCGGCAGTCCGGTGCCGGCTTCGCGGAGCGACGGATGCGTGGGCGGCCGCACGAGCAAGTACGTCTTGATCAAATCGTGGAAGGCATCGTCGCCGAGCGACCAGGCGAGCGCGCCGAAATCGTCTCGCAGCGAATCGCGAATGCGCGAGAAGTACGCGTTCGCGTAGACCGACAGGCGTTCGATCGCTCGGACTCCCCGATCGGAACGCAGGAGTTCGTCGATCTGCCGGCCGGCCGCGTCGCCCTCGGAGACGAGCGCCGACTCGACCCCGTCAGAGTCCGTGATCAGCCGCCACAGGAGACGTTGCACGTCGCCGAGGGTCGTGGTCGAAGGCATCGAGATTCTCCTTCGCGACGCGACTCAGAATCGCGCGCGCACGGGCTGCCTCGCCGGCGACCACCGCCAGCTCGGGAATCCGGTCGTCCCATTCGATCAGCGTCGAGATCGGGCCGAGGCGACGAACGGCGCGCTCGAAGAGATCCCAGACCTCCGGGCAGACGGGATGGTCGTGGGTGTCGATCAAAATCGATCCCTGCCGGCTGTGCCCGGCGAGGTGAATCTGAACGACGCGTCCCATCGGGATCGCCGACACGTACGTTTCCGCATCGAATCCGTGGTTCTGCGCGCTGACGTAGACGTTGTTCACGTCGAGCAGGATTCCGCAGTCCGCCCGTTCGACGAGACGCGCGAGAAACTCCCACTCCGGCATCGCATCGCTCTGGAACGCGAAATACGAGGATGGGTTTTCGAGCGCGATGCGGCGTCCCAGTCGATCCTGCGCGCGCATCACGCGCTCGCTCACGTGACGGAGAACGGATTCGGTGTATGGCAGCGGCAGCAGATCGTGGAGATTTCGCCCGGCCACACCGGTCCAGCAGAGATGATCCGAGATCCACTCCGGTTCGAAGCGCGAAACGAGCGCGCGAAGATCATCGAGGTAGGCCGGGGACAGCGGATCCGCCGAGCCGACGTTCATCGAGACACCGTGAAAGACCAGCGGGCAGCGGCTGCGCACCTCCTCGAGGATGCGCAGCGGCCGACCGCCGGGTACGAGAAAGTTTTCGGAGATGGCCTCGAAGAAGTCGACGCCGATTGGTGCGAAATCGGTTGCGGCGAGGATCTCGGCGTAGTGCGTCGGTCGCAGTCCGATCCCGACGCCGAGAAAGCTCGCCCCGCAAACATCGGAGCGCGTGGTGCTCACGAGTGCAGAGCCGCGTTCGGCGCCGTGCAGCGCGCGATCGCCATCGGCGAGCGTCCGGAGCGGGCTCCCCTCCGACGAGCCCACGCCGCGTCGAACGAGATCGCCCCCGAGCCGGTGACGGAGAGCCATCCGAGGAGCAGTGCGAGAAGAAACTCCTCCCGGCCCAGCAGGTCGATCGCGCCGTCGAGTTCGGGCCAGATCGCCGTGCCGATCGCGACCACCATGGTTCCGATCAGCGGCAGCGCGGCGAAACGCGTTCCGAGTCCGACGACGAGCAACACTCCGCAGGACAGTTCGGTCGCCGCGACGAATGGTGCCTGAAGCTCGGCGGCCGGGATGCCCAGTGAACGAAAGAACTCGATCACGCCGTCGAGATGACGAAGTTTCCCGAGCCCGGTCGACGCGAAGACGAGTCCGACACAGACCCGCGCGACGAAGGGAGGAAGCCAGCCGATTCGCTTCGCGGTCGATCGTGCAACTTCGTCGAGCCAGCGCAGAGATGCAATCACGATGTTCTCCTCGCGAGGCCGGACGCGGAAGGGACCCG